>NZ_AP024650.1:4058509-4370703 GCF_019977275.1 Arthrobacter sp. StoSoilB19
GCGGAACCCCATGATTGTGGGCTCCGGCCTGGGGCTGCTGGTGGCCGGTACCGGATTCCAGGTTCCGGCGCTGGTGATGGAACCCATCCACCTCATTGGCGGCGCGGCGATTCCCGCCATGCTGATCGCTTTCGGGATGAGCCTGAACGGCACCCGCCCGCTGCAGGCCTCGGCCGGGCGGCGCGTGGACACCCTGCTGGCGAGCGGCTTCAAGCTGGTGGTCCAGCCGGCCCTTGCCTATGTTTTCGCGCGCTTCGCGCTGGGGATGGACGGCCATGCCTTGTTCGCGGTGGTGGTCACGTCGGCCCTGCCCACCGCGCAGAACGTGTTCGTGGCCGCCAGCCGGTACCAGACGGGGCTCACCGTGGCGAAGGACACCGTGCTGATCACCACCGTGGTGGCAGTGCCGGCGATGATCGGCGTCGCGCTTTTGTTGGCATAAGCCTGTAAATCTGTTGAACCGCACACCCAGCTTGGAGGGCTGATGAACACTGTTCTTGACACCGTGGTGATCGGCGGCGGCGCCATGGGCTCCGCCGCCGCGTGGGCGTTGTCCCGGCGCGGCCGGCAGGTAACGCTGGTGGAGCAGTTCGGTCCCGGGCACAGGATCGGCGCATCCCACGGGGCAACACGGAACCTGAACCCGGGCTACCACCGGCCCGAGTACGTGGACATGCTGGCCGAGGGGCTGGCCCTGTGGGACGAGCTGGAGCAGGAAAGCGGCACACAGCTGCTGGCGCGCACCGGGATCGTCAACCACGGCCCCGGCGGGGACCTCCAAAAGGTTTCGGCTGCCCTCACCGCTGCCGGGATCCGTGCCGAGTTCCTGGACCCTGCCGCGGCGCATGAACGGTGGCGCGGCATCCGCTTCGACCAGCAGGTCCTGCACATGCCCGACGGCGGCCAGCTCAACCCGGAAGCCGCGTTGCCCGCCTTCCAGCGGCTGGCCACCGCCCGGGGCGCCGAGATCAGGCACGACACCAAGGTGGTGGACTTTGTGGTGCTCGACGACGGCGTGCGGCTGACGCTCGAATCGGCTGCGGGCACCGAGGTGGTTACGGCAGCGCAGGCAGTGGTGACGGCAGGCGGCTGGACCGGGAAGCTGCTGGATATTCTCTCCGGCAACGCGTCAGACGCGGACGCTGGCAGGATCCGCCTACCCCGGCTCCGCGTGACGCAGGAGCAGCCTGCGCATTTCCGGGTGGCGGACGCCGGCGCCGTGTGGCCCGGCTTCAACCACTATCCGGGTCCGGACTACCGGGGCTGGTACTCCCCTGTCTATGGCATGCAGACTCCGGGCGAGGGCATCAAGGCCGGCTGGCATGGGGTGGGACCCGTGGTGGACCCGGACCACCGCGACTTCCGGCCCGAACCAACGCAGCTGGCAGCGCTGCAGGACTACGCGCGGCAGTGGCTGCCCGGCGTCGACCCCGATGACCTCGAGGCCATCAGCTGCACGTACACCACCACCCCGGACGAGGACTTCATCCTGGACCGGGTGGGGCCTGTGGTGATCGGCGCCGGCTTCTCCGGGCACGGCTTCAAGTTCACCCCCGTCATCGGACGGATCCTGGCCGACCTTGCCACCGGGGGCCGGCCCGCGCCGTCGATCTTCCGAGCCTCCCGGTAGTCATCCCCCGGCGGGCATCGCGCCAGCCGGCATTCCACTAGACGGCGCGGCCATGGCTGGAGCCGCCTTCGGGGCTGGACACGGGTTCCGGATCGACAGGTTCCTTCACAGGTTCTGCGGCAGGATCCGCTGTTTCGGCCTTGACGGCGGGCATGGCCAGCACCGCCGCGACGGTCAGCAACCCAGCCACCAGCGCGGCCAGGAACACAGCCCCGGACGCGGCCACCACGGTGGCGGGGTCCCCCTCGCCGCCGCTGCTGCGGCCGTAGATGGCGTTGGCCACGGCACCGAACACGGCCACGCCCAGCGCACTGCCGATGGAGCGGGCAAACATGTTGGTGCTGGTCACCACGCCGCGTTCATGCCAGGGGACGCTGGACTGGGCGGCGATCAGGGTTGGCGTGGCCAGCAGGCCCAGGCCGAGCCCGACGACGAAGCAGCTGACGGCGATCAGCGCAACGTTGGGGGCGCCGGCGGTCAGCGACAGGATCAGCAGGCCCGCCACGGAAATGGCGATGCCGATCAGGGCCGTGGACTTGAAGCCGATGCGCAGGTAGAACCTGCCGGCCTGCGAAGCGCTGAGGGGCCAGCCGAGGGTCAGGGCTGCCAGGGCCAGGCCGGCCACCAGGGGCGAGGAAGACAGTGCTCCCTCCAGGAAGGTGGGCACGTAGGAGGTGAGGCCGATCATCACCGTGCCAACCCCGAAGGACACCAGGGCGGTGGTGGCCAGCAGGCGCCGCGATACCACCCAGGAGGGCAGGATGGGTTCGGCCGCGCGCCGCTCCACCAGGAGGAACGCGGCCAGCAGGACTGCGCCCACCACGAAGACGCCAATGCTGATGGGCGAATTCCAGGCCCAGGCCTGGCCGCCCTGGAGGGCGCCGAGGATCAGCAGCCCCAGCGAGCCGGCCAAAAGCACGGCGCCGGCGTAGTCCACCTTGTGCTTGGCACGTTCCACGTTTTCGTGGAGCGTGCGGACCAGCATCCACCCGGCCAGCAGGCAGAGCGGAACGTTGACCAGGAAGATGCCGCGCCAGATGCCCAGCGCGGAGAAAATGCCGCCCAGGCTGGGGCCAACCACCGAAGAAACAGCCCACACGCTGGCCAGGTAGCCCTGGACCTTGGCGCGCTCCTGCAGGGTGTAGATGTCGCCCGCGATGGTGATGGACACCGGAAGCACCGCGCCGGCGCCCAGTCCCTGCAGGGCCCGGAAGGCGATCAGCGACGGCATGCTCCAGGCGACGCCGCACAGCACGGAACCCAGCAGGAACAGGCCAATGCCGGTCAGGATGATGGGCTTGCGGCCCGCCATGTCCGAAAGTTTTCCGTAGATGGGTACCGTGACTGCCTGCGCCAGCAGGTAGGCGGAGAACAGCCAGGGGAAGGACGAAAAGCCGCCCACGTCACGGACGATCGACGGCACGGCCGTGGCCACGATGGTGGAGTCGATGGCCACGAGTCCCGTGGACAGCATCAGTGCGATGAGGATGGGTCCGCGTTCGGACCGGAACCCCACTCCCTGGGCGCGGGCGGTCGTCATCAGTCTCGTTTCAGTAATGTGGGTCCCTGTTACCTCCACTCTACGTACCCACGACGGGAGCCGACTATCTCCTGCCCTGGTGTTCGTCCAGCAGCCGGGCACAGCGGATGAAACCCAGGTGCGAGTAGGCCTGCGGATGGTTGCCCAGGTGGGTCTCGGTGCCGGGGTCGTATTCCTCGGGGAGCAGCCCGGTGGGGCCGAAAAGGTTCACCAGCTGGTCAAACAGGTCCCAGGCCTCATCGATGCGGCCCACGGCCACGTACGCCTCGATCAGCCAGGTGGTGCAGATGTGGAACCCGCCCTCCAGGCCCGGCAGCCCGTCGTCGTACCTGTAGCGGAAGACCGTTGGCCCCACCCGCAGCTCCCGCTCCACGGCGGTGACGGTGTCCAGGAAACGCTGGTCCGTGACGTCCAGCAGGCCGGAGAGACCGATGTGAAGGACGGCGGCATCCAGGTCCGGGCTGTCGTAGGCAACAGTGTAGGACTTCGCGGACTCGTCCCAGCCCTCACGGAGCACTTCCGCACGGATCGTGGCTGCCGCCGGCGCCCAGGCCGGGTCCGGCTCCCGGCCGTGCCGCGCCGCGGTCCGCAGCGCGCGGTCCAGGGTCACCCAGCACATCACCTTTGAATACACGTGATGCCGTGCCGCCCGCCGGGCTTCCCAGATCCCGTGGTCCGGCTCATGCCAGCGGGCCAGGACCGCCGAGGCCATCTGGATCATCAGCTCCCAGTAGTCGTCGGCGAGCGCGCCCTCGCGTTCACTCAGCGAGTGGATGAGTTCGGCCACCGGCCCAAAGACGTCCAGCTGGACCTGGTGGTCCGCCGCGTTTCCGATCCGCACCGGACGCGAGCCCGCGTACCCGGGAAGGCTGTCGACCACGGCTTCCGTGGACAGCGGCGCGCCCGTCACCGAGTAAAGGGGGTGCAGCCATTCGGGGCCGGGTGCGTGTTCGAGGATCCGGCCCAGCCAGCCCAGGAATCCGGCTGCCTCCGCCGTGGAGCCCAGGTCCACCAGCGCATTGACGGTCATGGAGGCATCCCGCAGCCAGCAGTACCGGTAATCCCAGTTCCTGGTCCCGCCGATTCCCTCGGGCAGGGAAGTTGTGGGGGCCGCGAGTACGGCGCCCGTGGGTTCATGCACCAGGGCGCGGAGCACCAGCGCCGACCGCCGTACCAGCGAGGGCTTGACCGATGGCAGGGAAAGGTTCTGCACCCACTGCCGGCTATGGAGCGCCACCCGGGCCCGCCGTTCCGTCTCCCCGCCGGGGTCCGCGGACTGCGGTTCGGTGTCCCCGCAGCGGAGGTTGAGTACCACGGGCCCGTCCTGGAGGTTGACGGATGCCGTTGCCGTGGCATGGCGGCCGTCCGAGGTGATGCTGAACGCGGCGCCCGGCGCGAACAGGATGATGGGCTCCGAGGTGCCCAGCACATGCAGTTCCCCGCCCCGCGCCTCCATGCTGAACGGGGCGTTGGCGTAGTCCGGCCGCGGAGCAAACGTGATCCTGGCTGCGCCGTGGCCCGTCAGCACCCGGACCAGGCTGGTGATGCCTTCCGGTGCGGGCTCCAGGTAGTCGGTGACCGTGACGTCCGCCCAGCGGGTTTCGACAATCATGGTGCTGTCCACGTAGCGCTGTCCCAGCACCTGGGAGGCTTTGACCGGTTCCACCGAGAAGTGCCCGGCGGCATCGCCGCCCAAAATGTGGGCGAACAGTGAACCGGAGTCCGGCAGGGGGTGGCTCATCCAGCAGATCTTCGCGTCGGGCGTCAGCAGCGCGGTGGAGGAGCCGTTGCCGATCATCGAGTGGCGTTCAAGGCCAACCGCGTCCTCCCCGAACAGCCACGCCCGCCGCAGTTCGAAGAGGAACGCCAGGACGCGGGCGAAGGATTGGGGGTCGCGGAGGCGGTGCGGTGCTGCCGTCTCGCCCGGGCCCACGTGCAGCCCGAGGTCGGGCCCGCGCAGGGTGGCGATGGCCAGTTCGTCGCTGGCGGCGTCCCCGGCGAACATGGCCGCGCTGGCCCCCAGCCGGGACCTGAGGGTCTCCAAGGCCTCGCCCTTGGACGGTTCCACCACGGACAGGTCCAGCACGGAGCCGTCCACAATGAAGAACAGCCCGTGGGCAGCAGCGATCTGCCGGGAAATTTCCGTCACGGTCGCCACCACGTCCGGCCGGGCCGGCCGGGTGTGCACCGAAACTGCCACCGGTTTGCGTTCGATCCAGATGCCCTCGTGGAAGCCGACGGCCTCGTTGAGGGCGGCATTGACCTTTTGCAGGACGGACTCGGTGGCCAGGGTCTGCGCGTGGGCGAACCCCATGTCCGCTTCGGCGCCGTGCGAACCGATGAGGTGCACCTCCGCGGGCAGCCGTGACACCGCTGCCAGGTCACGCAGTGAGCGGCCCGAGATGATCGCCGCATGGGTATTGGGCAGCGCTGCCAGCGCACGAAGCGCAATGGCCGCGCTGCCCAGCGGGAGCGTCTCGGTGGAAATGCCTTCGGCGTCGCACAGCGTTCCGCCGTAATTGCAGGCCACCAGGAGGCTGGGGACGCGGGCCAGCACCTTGAGTTCCGTGAGCAGGGCGGGGGTCAGCCCGTTGTCCGCCGCATCGGACTGGATGAAGGCGCGCAGCATGTCCAGCGGAAGGGACCGTGTGAGCAGCGCGGAATCCGCCACGCTCTGGTTCAATGGCGTCGGCATCCAAAACCCCTTTGAGGCAGGGCCAGGCCGGGAACACAGCCGCACGGACGGTCCGCGGGCTACCGGTTGGCGCCCCGGGGTTCCGGGTGGATGACCCGGGGCACATCCCATCCTCAGCCCGGGCAGTTACCCCCGGAAGTCCCCTTCATTGCGTATGTGTAAAAGTCCGACCGGCCGAGTGGCGTTGCATGTTGCGCACCGCCGGCAAACCACAGCGGCTACACCCGGACCAGCCCGGCCGCCTCGGCCAGGAGTTCCACGGACCGCAGGCGCGCCTCCGTCCCCGGGCTCTGGTGCGCCACGATGAGTTCGTCTGCATCGGCGTGCTTTCCAAAGCTGTCCAGGTAGTCAATGACGACGTCGGGCGTCCCCACTGCGGAGTACGTCATCATTTGTGCCATGTGGCGTCCCTGCGGCGAGTCCAGGATCATGTCCGCCTCGTCGTCGGTGAATTCGCGGCCGCCGCCGAAGAACAGGGAGACGCGGGCGCGCTTGGTGGCCTGGAACATGGCCTGCGCCTCGGACGCGGAGTCGGCGGCGATGACGTTGACGCCGGCGATCACGTGCGGCGCGTCCAGCTGGGCGGACGGCTTGAACTCGCTGCGGTAGATGGCCACCGCGTCCTGCAAAGCGGCGGGGGCGAAGTGCGAGGCGAAGGCGTAGGGCAGGCCCAGCTGCGCGGCCAGGCGGGCGCCGAACAGGGACGACCCCAGGATGTACAGCGGCACGTTGGTCCCCTTGCCCGGGGTGGCCTCGACGCCCTCGATGCGGGTGGGGCCGGTCAGGTAGCCCTGCAGTTCAAGGACGTCCTGCGGGAAGCTGTCCGCGGACATCGGGTCCCGGCGCAGCGCCCGCATGGTGTTCTGGTCACTGCCCGGGGCCCGGCCCAGGCCCAGGTCGATCCGTCCGGGGTGCAGCGTTTCCAGGGTGCCGAACTGCTCTGCGATGGTCAGCGGGGAATGGTTGGGCAGCATGACGCCGCCGGCGCCCAGCCGGATGCTTTCGGTGTGCGCCGCCACGTGGGCGATCAGCACGCTGGTGGCGGAGGAGGCGATGGAGGACATGTTGTGGTGCTCGGCGTACCAGACGCGCCGGTAGCCAAGCTTCTCGGCGTCCTGCGCCATGGCCACGCTGCCTGCGAAACTCTCCGCCGCCGTCTGGCCTTTGCCGATGGTTGCCAGGTCAAGGATGGAGAGGGGAAGAGTCACGTCAGGTGCCGGCCTTTCAAAATGTTTCGTAGGGGGTGCCGGCCGGATGGCGGCGGGCACGTGATGCATAACGACGGCGGGCCCCGCCTTATTTCTGTGAGCTGGGGAATACTCAGCATACTGATGAGGTTGCCGCCCCTATGAGCCATGATTCAACGAAGCAGCTGGAACTGTCCGCAACGATCGACCTCAAGGACCTGGGAACCGTGCACCGGCTGGGTTTTGGTGCCATGCGCATTGTGGGTGACGGCGTCTGGGGTGAGCCCGCAGACCGGCAGGCCGCCGTGGCCGTGGTGCGCCGCGCCGTCGAACTCGGCGTGGATTTCATTGACACCGCCGACTCGTACGGCCCCAACATCAGCGAGGAAATCATTGCCGAGGCCCTCCACCCCTACAAGGAGGGGCTGAAGATCGCCACGAAGGTGGGCTTCACACGCACGGGGCCCAACAAATGGGTTCCCGTTGGCCGGCCGGAATACCTGCGCCAGCAGACGGAACTGAGCCTGCGCAAGCTGAAGGTGGACACACTGGACCTGCTGCAGCTGCACCGCATCGATCCCAAGGTGGACGCCGAGGAGCAGTTCGGCGTGCTGCGGGAGCTCCAGGACGAAGGCAAGGTCCGCGCCCTGGGCCTGTCCCAGGTGGGCGTGGCCGAACTCGAAGCCGCCGGAAAGCACTTCACGGTGTCCACCGTCCAGAACCGCTACAACCTGACGGACCGCAGCTCCGAGGACGTGCTGCGCTACTCCGAGGAGAACGGAATCGGATTCATCCCGTGGGCGCCGATCTCCGCCGGCGAGCTCGCCCGGCCCGGCGGACCGCTGGATGAGGCCGCCAAGCGCCTTGGCGCCACCACCTCCCAGGTGGCCCTGGCCTGGCTGCTGCGCCGCTCCCCCGTGATGATGCCCATCCCCGGCACCGGCTCCGTGCAGCACCTCGAAGAGAACATGGCCGCCGCAGGCATCACGCTCGATGACGATACGTACGCGGAGCTTGAAGCGGCCGGCAAGTAGAGCATCAGAGACAGGAGAAACACCATGGCAAACATTTTGATGGTCGTCTCGGCCGCGGATTCCCTCACCATGAAGGACGGCAGCGAGCACCCCACCGGCTACTGGGCAGAGGAACTGGTGGTGGCCCACCAGACCCTGACGCAGGCCGGCAACACCGTCCACGTCGCAACCCCCGGCGGCCGGAAGCCCACCGTGGACCAAGTCAGCCTGGCTGCCGAATCGGCCGGTGGCGAGGACCGGGCACAGGGCTTCCGGGACTACCTGGAAAAGATCGACGGCGAGCTGGCGCACCCGCTGGTGCTGGCCGACGTCGACGCCGCAGCGTATGACGCCGTGGTGATGCCCGGCGGCCACGGCCCCATGGCGGACCTGTACCAGGACGCCGACCTGGGACGCCTGCTGGTGTCAGCCAACAGGGACGGCAAGATCATTGCGCCGTTCTGCCACGGTCCGGCGGGGCTGCTGAGTGCAACGGACGACGACGGCGGGTTCGCTTTCAAGGGCCGGCGTTTGACGGTCTTCACCAACGAGGAGGAGCTGGGCGGCGGGACCGGGGAGAACACCCCGTGGCTGGTGGAGGATGCGCTGAAGGAGAAGGGCGCGGTGATCGAAAACGGTGCCGCCTGGTCCTCCAACGTGGTCCGCGACGGCAGCCTCATCACCGGGCAGAACCCGCAGTCCAGCGAGGACGTGGCCAAGGAAGTCCTGGCTGCACTGAGCTAGTTCAGCAAGCACAAACGGCCATAAAAGAGGGGACCAGTTCGCAATGAGCTGGTCCCCTCCTTGCGGCGCGCGTCATTGGGCGCCGGCCTTCAGACGACCCCCTGGTCAGACGGCGCAGCCCCCGTTCCCGATCGTGGGATCGATGGCCATGATCTGCTTCTGGATGTCCGCCAGTTGGGTTTGCAGGCTGGCTACCAGGAGTTTCTGCACCTTGATCGGATCCGCGTAGTTCCCCTTCTTGGCTTGGAGGGCCCGAAGAGTGTCCTGGGCAGCGGTAACCTGGGCGTCCACCGTGCTCAGCTGGCTTTGGAGGGCTGCGAGGTTTGCTTCCGCCGCGCTGATCTCCCCGTTGAGACTGCTGAGCTGGTCCAGTAAAGGCTTGACCCGGCCCTGCAGGTCAAGAACGTTGGCTTCGGCTTCGGCGATCTGGGCATTGAGCGACGAAATCCGGGCCACCAGGTCGTCCCCGATCTTGTTGAGCGATGCGATCTCCGCCGTTTTGGTGCCAACCGCGGTGTTTGCGGCGTCCAGGGTGGCCTGCAGTGCCGGAAGCTGAGCCTGAAGCGCTGAAATCTCAGCGTTCTTGCCGTCCACCGCGCCGTTGGCCGCCGCCAGAACATCCTTTGCCTGGGTCAAGGTGCCATTCAACCCGTCGAGGATTGCCCGCTGGTCTGTGATGGCCTGTTGGGCCTGCGCCACGTTTTCGGTGAGGGTGGGCAGGGCCGCTTCGAGGCCCGCCACCACCTGCTGCTGGGCCGTCACCGCGTCAGCAGCATCCTTCGCTGCCTGCTCCAGGGCCGGAAGCTGGCCCTGCAGGGTGGTGAGCTCCCCCTGTTTGGTGGTGACAGCCGCGTTGGCTTGGTTCACGGCATCCTGGAGTGCCGGCACCTGGGCCTTAAGGGTGGCAATGTCGTTCTGTTTTGCCGTCACCGCTGCATTCGCTGCATCCAGTGCTGCCTGCAGCGGCGCAGCGTTCTGCTGCAGGGTGCTGCTTTCCTGCTGCTTGGCCAGCAGCTGGGAGTTCAGGCTGTCCACCTGCTTTTGGAGGGTAGCCAGGTCGCCCTGAAGGCCGGAGATGGTGGCGCTCTTATCGGCGATCTGGCTGTTCACGCCATTCAACTGGACCTGGAGGCCATCGCGTTGGGCCTGGAGAGTTCGTTTCTTGATGGAATTTCCATTGATGGCGGCAATTTGACTGTCCAGGTCAGCGATCTGCCTCGTGAGATCGGCCTGCTGTGTCTGCAGTGCAGTCAGGTCGTTCTGGGCTTGGGCCAGCTCGGTCTGCTTCGAGGCGATCTGGCTGTTCACCGTGGCAATCTGGCCCTGGAGGCTGGTGATGCCGGCATTAACCGCGGCAATCTTGGCGGTGTTGTCGCTGACAGCCTTTGCTGCGGCCGCCGCATTGGTCTGGAGGGTCTGCAGGTCCGTCTGGGCTTTGGCGATCTCGGCGTTCTTGGCATCGAGGGCCGCCTTGGCAGTGGTGGCTGTGGACTGCAGGGTAGTGAGCTCGGCCTGTGCCGTCGCGATCTGGTCCTTTTTACCGGTGACGGCAGCGTTGGCGGCTGCAGCGGTTTCCTGCAGCCCGGCCAGTGTCGCCTTCGCAGTATCCACCTTGTCCTGTTGGGCCTGCAGCTCTGCTGCCGCAGTGTTTCCGGCTGCCACCAGCGCGTTCAGCTGGGTTTCGGCGTTGGCGACGGCCTGCTGCGCATCGTCCACGGCAGCGGCGGCCTGCAGCGCCTGCGCGGCCAGGGCTGTCAACTGATCTTGGGCCTGCTGGATCTGGATTTCCTTGGTGGCCAGGTCAGAGGCTGCCTGGTCCGCGGCCTGCTGCAGCGCGGAGAGCTCCGTCTGGGCGGCTGCGATGGCCTGGCTGTTGGCCACCAGGGCTGCTGCCACCTGGTCGGCCTGGGCCTGAAGGTCCGCGGAGGCGGCCTTTGCAGTTGCCAGTTCCTCCTGCAGCGGTGCCAGCTGGCTCTCCACGTCTGCCTTCTTGCCCTGAAGGTCGGTGATGGCCGTTTTCGCCGCCGCTACCTGCGTGGTGAGGCCTTCCTGCTCAGCGGTCACCTTGTCCAGTTCTGCCTGCGCTGCCGTTGCCTGGCTGTCCAGCTGCGTCTCCTGGGCAGCGAGGTCAGCCAGCGCCTTCTCCGCGTCGGCTTTCTGCGCTGCCAAGGCATCCGCCTGGGCCTGCAGTTTGGCCTTGTCGGCCTGCAAGGCAGCGATCGCGTCGGCGTTCTTCTTGGCGGCTGCTTTAAGAAGGTTCTCCTGGACGGCGCCACGGTGCGCCAGCTGGTTGACCACGCCGTTGCACATGCCGGTGCTGGAGGTTGTAGCGGCAACGGCAGGCTGGACCAGAACCATGCTGGTGGTGAGCAGCCCGGGCAGGACAACGGCGGCGGCCAGGCGCCGGGAAAGGGGGGACTTGGACGGGGAAGTGCGCATGCGAGCTCCTGTTGAGACCATTGCGGCGGCCAACTCTGGCCGCCTCATGGCCCAACCGTAGAGTCCGCCATAGGCGGAGAACACGCGTAGTCACCACCTGTCTTTTCCGGCCGGGTACTCGTTTTCTGATGGATCTGTGACGCGCCATGGGGGTAGTGGCCCGGGCTGGGCTGAAATGTGACCGCCGCGGTCCTCCGGTTAACCGCCGTTACTTCCTGTATCCCAGCGTTTCGGCGGCTTTGATTCGCTGTCGGCGGCTGCCGGATAGTTGCTGCAACGCGCACATTCCGTTGCATCTCCACCCCCTTTCCAAGGAGGAATCATGGCCATCAAGCCCAAGCCGGCCGCCGTCGTTGCCCTGGCCGTCTCAGCCCTGCTGGGACTGGCTGCCTGCTCCGATCCCGGCGCCTCGGCGGCGACGGCACCGTCGTCGTCCGCCACCAACGCCAGTGGCAAGACCTTCAACCTGTCCCCGGATCAGAACCGCATCACAGCGACCAAAGACCCGTCCGCGGCGGCCCTGGTGCCGGAGGCCATCAAAGCGGACGGCAAGCTGACCGTAGTGACCACCGGCGGGGCGGCGCCGCTCAGCCTGTTCGCCACGGACAACAAGACCCTGATTGGCAGCGAGGTGGACATCGCCTACGCGGTGGGCGAGGCGCTGGGCCTGGACGTGGAGGTCCTGCCTGTGGCGTGGGCAGACTGGCCGCTGGGCGTGGAGTCTGCCAAGTACGAGGCCGTGCTTTCCAACGTGACCGTCACCGAGGCGCGGAAGGAGAAGTTCGATTTCGCCACCTACCGCAATGACCTGCTGGGCTTCTACGCCAAGAGCGATTCCGGCATCGGTGAAATCAAGGAAGCCAAGGACGTGGCCGGCAAGAGGATCATCGTGGGCTCCGGCACCAACCAGGAAGCCATCCTGGTGCGCTGGGACGAGGAGAACAAGAAGAACGGTTTGGCGCCGGTCCAGTTCCAGTATTACGACGACGACTCCGCCTCGAGTCTGGCCCTTCAGTCAGGACGTGCGGACCTGACGTTCGGCCCCAACGCGGCTGCCGCCTACAAGGCAGCGCAGGACGGAAAGACGAAGCAGGTGGGCACATTGAACGGCGGCTGGCCGCTGACGGCACAGATCGCCTTCACCACCAAGAAGGGCAACGGCCTGGCGGTGGCCGCCCAGGCTGCGCTGAACCACCTGATCGAGGACGGCACCTACGCGAAAATCCTGGACCGCTGGGGCCTCTCCTCCGAGGCCATCCAGAAGTCCGAGCTGAACCCGGCGGGCCTGCCCAAGAAATAAGGCAGCCTGCCGACGAAGGAATCCCCGCCCTGCCTGCAGCAGGGCGGGGATTCTTCTGTTTGAGTGCGGATCCGCGAAAGTGCGCTCCCGGCCGGTTAGGCAATAGTCTGGCCAGATGGGGACCAGTGCCGTTAACTCCGGCGAACAAGTGGACAGGCAGACGCGCATACTCGAGGCGGCCATGGACCTGCTGTCCCGGCACGGCATTTCCGGAGTGAGCATGCGGTCCGTGGCGCGGGAAGCCGGCGTGGCGCTGGGCCTGGTCAACTATTACTACGACGACAAAACCACCCTGATCCGGGCAGCCCTGCGCCGGGTGGATGAGCATGACCTTCTGCTCGTCGCCCCCGATCCGTCCATGCCACCGGATGAACAGCTGCGCAAGGCCCTGCGGCGGGTTGCCGGCGCCGACCTGCTGACCACGCGCTACCTGTCCCTGCGCCTCCACCTTTGGGCCCTCGCCCAGGCCGACGAGGACTACGCCCAGATCAACGCCGCCGCCTTCGACCGCTACATCGACGGGCTCGCAGCACTGGTATCCAGCGCCAGGCCAGGGCTCTCCTGGGAGGCATGCCGGGAGCGGGCATCGGACATCGTGGTCATCCAGAACGGCATGTGGCTGACCGCACTGCTCGGGGTGGACAAGGCTGCCATCCAGCGAAGTATCCAGCGCACGGAACAGATTGCCTTCGCGCCGGTCCAGGATGAAGGGGCCGGCGGGCAGGAGCCCAGCCCGCGCTAACCCGCCTGCTCCCGGGCGCAGACGGCCCGAAAGTAACATTGAACGAGTGTTCAAAAAAAGTATTGAACACTCGTTCAACGTGCATTACTGTCCTTCCTATGACTTACGCCACACCAACCCTGGACGCCGTCGAGAGCACCACAACGGACGCAGCGTCCTCCCTGTTCATCAACGGCGCGTGGGAGCCGGCGGCATCCGGCGCCGTGCGCCAGATGCGCAACCCGGCAGACGGCGAGCTGGTGGCCACGGTCTCCGAGGCCGGCCGGGAAGACGCCGAACGCGCCATTGCCGCGGCCCGCGCAGCCTTCGACTCCGGCGCCTGGTCCTCCGTCCCGGCACCCGAGCGCGGGGCCTTCCTCCTCAAGGTCGCTGCCGGCCTGCGGGAACGGCGGGAAGAGTTCGCCCGGGCCGAGTCCCTTGACACCGGAAAGCGCATGGTCGAGAGCCGCATCGACATGGACGACATCGCCGCCTGCTTTGAATACTTCGGCAGGCTGGCCGGGCAGCAGGCCGGCCGGGTGGTGGACGCCGGGGACCCCGGCGTCGTGAGCAGGATCGTCTACGAACCCGTTGGCGTCTGCGGCCTGATCACACCATGGAACTACCCCCTGCTCCAGGCGGCGTGGAAGATCGCCCCCGCGCTGGCCGCCGGCTGCACCTTTGTCCTTAAGCCGTCCGAGCTGACCCCTTCCACCAGCATCATGGCCATGCAGCTGTTGAAGGACCTTGGCCTGCCGGCCGGCGTGGCCAACCTCGTCACCGGACCCGGCGCCGAGGCGGGCGCGCCGCTCTCGGAACACCCCGCCGTCGACCTCGTTTCCTTCACCGGCGGCCTGGAAACCGGCAAGCGGATCGCCGCAGCTGCCGCCGCCACCGTCAAGAAGGTGGCGCTGGAGCTGGGCGGTAAGAACCCCAACGTGATCTTTGCCGACGCGGACTTCGACGCCGCCGTGGACAACGCCCTCAACGGTGCCTTCGTCCACTCGGGGCAGGTGTGCTCGGCAGGCGCCCGGCTGCTGGTGGAGGAATCCATCGCCGAACGCTTCGTGGACGAGCTGGTCCGCCGCGCCCGGGGCATCCGGCTCGGCGGCCCCTTTGACGACGCCGCCGAGACCGGCCCGCTGATCTCCGCAGCCCACCGGGACAAGGTGCACGCGTACGTCCAGCGCGGAATCCAGGAGGGCGCGCGGCTCCGCACCGGCGGCGCGGCACCTTCCGGGGAGAAGTACGACGGCGGGTTCTACTACCAGCCGACCATCCTGGACCAGGTGCAGCGCGGCATGTCCGTGGTCACCGACGAGGCGTTCGGCCCCGTGGTGACAGTGGAAACCTTCCGCACCGAGGACGAAGCCGTGGCCACCGCCAACGACACCATCTACGGCCTGGCCGGCGCCGTCTGGACCCAGGACGCCGGCAAGGCGCAGCGCGTGGCGTCACGGCTGCGGCACGGCACCATCTGGATCAACGACTACCACCCCTACCTCCCCCAGGCCGAGTGGGGCGGCTTCGGCCAGTCCGGCGTCGGCCGCGAGCTGGGCCCCACGGGCCTGGCGGAGTACCAGGAAGCCAAGCACATCTACCAGAACACAAGCCCGCAGGTCACCGGCTGGTTCGCTGACCACGGCAAGGAGAACTAGATGCACTTCGACAACATCGAGGACCTCAGCGAGCGCTCGTTCGATTACATCGTCATCGGCGGCGGATCCGCCGGCGCCGCGGTTGCCGCCCGCCTGAGCGAGGACCCGGACGTGACCGTGGCCCTGGTGGAGGCCGGTCCGGACGACCGCAACATCCCCGAGATCCTGCAGCTGGACCGCTGGATGGAGCTGCTGGAATCCGGCTACGACTGGGACTACCCGGTGGAACCGCAGGAAAACGGCAACTCCTTCATGCGCCACGCCCGTGCCAAGGTGATGGGCGGCTGTTCCAGCCACAACTCGTGCATCGCCTTCTGGGCGCCACGGGAGGACCTGGACGAATGGGAGTCCAAGTACGGCGCCGCCGGCTGGAATGCCGACGCGGCCTGGCCGCTGTACAAGCGGCTGGAAACCAACGAGGACGCCGGCCCGGACGCACCCCACCACGGGGACTCCGGCCCCGTGCACCTGATGAACGTGCCCCCGGCGGATCCTGCCGGCGTCGCTCTTCTGGACGCCTGCGAGCAGGCGGGAATTCCCCGTGCGAAGTTCAACACCGGCACCACCGTGGTTAACGGCGCCAACTTCTTCCAGATCAACCGCCGGGCGGACGGCACGCGCGCCTCCAGTTCCGTCTCCTACATCCACCCCATCATCGACCGGCCCAACTTCACCCTGCTGACCGGCCTCCGCGCCCGCCAGCTGGTGTTCGATGCGGCCAAGCGCTGCACCGGCGTGGACGTGGTGGACTCGGCCTTCGGCCGCACCCACCGGCTCTCCGCACACCGCGAGGTGGTCCTGTCCACCGGCGCCATCGACTCCCCCAAACTGCTCATGCTCTCCGGCATCGGACCGGCAGCACACCTTGAACAGCACGGCATCGACGTCCTGGTGGACTCCCCCGGCGTGGGCGAGCACCTGCAGGACCACCCCGAGGGCGTGGTCCAGTTCGAGGCAAAACAGCCCATGGTGCAGACCTCAACGCAGTGGTGGGAGATCGGAATCTTCACCCCCACCGAGGACGGCCTGGACCGCCCCGACCTGATGATGCACTACGGTTCCGTCCCGTTCGACATGAACACGCTGCGGCACGGCTACCCCACCACGGAGAACGGCTTCAGCCTCACCCCCAACGTTACGCACGCCCGCTCCCGCGGCACCGTCCGGCTGCGCAGCCGCGACTTCCGCGACAAGCCGATGGTGGACCCCCGCTACTTCACGGACCCCGACGGCCACGACATGCGCGTCATGGTGGCCGGCATCCGCAAGGCCCGTGAAATCGCCGGCCAGCCCGCCATGGCGGAATGGACCGGCCGGGAACTGTCGCCCGGCATCGAGGCGCAGACGGATGAAGAGCTGCAGGACTACATCCGCAAGACCCACAACACCGTTTACCACCCGGTGGGCACCGTCCGCATGGGCCCGGCCGACGACGACATGTCGCCGCTGGATCCCGGGCTGCGGGTCAAGGGCGTCACCGGCCTCCGCGTCGCCGATGCGTCCGTCATGCCCGAACACGTCACCGTCAACCCCAACATCACCGTCATGATGATCGGCGAGCGCTGTGCCGATCTGATCCGCGCGGACCGCACGGTCGAAGACGCCATGGAAGAAAAGGAGCTCACCACGTCCCTCGCCTGAGCGGCAGGTCTTAGGGGGCCGCACTTCCCCAACAGCGGCGGCCCCCACCCTCGTTATTCCGCCGCACCCCAGGGCGGCCGGTCCCATCGTGCTTTTCTGATCTAGGAGTCCATATTGGAACCCAGCAAGAGTATTGATTCAAGCGGCATGGATGAATTCGGCTACACCCAGACCCTTGACCGGAGCATCGGCAAGTTTGCCAGCTTCGCCGCAGGTGTCAGCTATATCTCCATCCTCACCGGTGTTTTCCAACTGTTCTACTTTGGCTTTTCCATGGCCGGCCCGGCGTACGCCTGGTCCTGGCCCATCGTGTTCGTCGGCCAGCTGATGGTGGCCCTGTGTTTTGCCGAACTGGCCGGCCGCTACCCCGTGGCGGGTTCGGTCTACAACTGGGCCAAGCGCCTGGCGTCCGGGACCTCGTCCTGGCTGGCCGGCTGGCTGCTGCTGTTGTCCTCCATCATGGCGCTGGGCTCCGTGGCACTGGCCCTGCAGATCACCCTGCCCCAGCTCTGGTCCGGCTTCCAGTTCGTGGGTGACGGCACAGGCCCCTACGACTTCGCCATGAACGGCGTGGTGCTGGCCACCATCATGATCACCATCTCCACCCTCATCAACGCGTTCGGCGTGAAGCTGATGACCAGGATCAACAGCATCGGTGTCTTCGTGGAGCTGATCGCGGCCGTGCTGCTGATCCTCGCGCTGGGCTGGCATGTGGTGCGCGGCCCGGAGGTCTTCTTCCAGACCAACGGCTTCGGCGAAGGCCACGACCTGGGCTTCTTCGGCGTCTTCCTGATCGGCGCCATGGCCTCCGGCTACGTCATGTACGGCTTCGACACTGCCAGTTCGCTGGGCGAGGAAACCAAGGATCCCAAGAAGACCGCTCCCAAGGCCATCCTGCGCGCCGTTACGGCATCGTTCCTGCTGGGCGGGGGAATCCTGCTCTTCGGCATCCTGGCCGCGCCGGACCTCGGCGACCCCCAGGTGGGAGCGGCCGACGGCGGGCTGCAGCACATCGTGCTCTCCGTCCTGGGCGGCCCGTTCGGCAAGGCCTTCCTGGCCTGCATCGTGGTGGCCGTGGTGGTCTGCACCCTGGCCGTCCACGCCGCCGCCATCCGCATGATGTTCGCCATGGCCCGCGACAACAACCTGCCCTTCAGCCGGCAGCTCAGCAAGGTGGATCCGGTCCGCCGGACCCCCACTGTCGCCGCCATCGTCATCGGAATCATGGCCGTCATCCCGCTGCTGGTCAACGTGATGCAACCGGCCATCTTCACCATCCTGTCCAGCATCAGCATCGTGCTGATCTACTTGTCCTACCTCCTGGTCACGGTTCCGCTGCTGCGCAAGCGGTTCCTGAGGAAATGGCCGCTGGCCGATGACGTTTCCGAGCCGGGGTTCTGCATGGGCAAGTGGGGCGTTCCCGTGAACATCCTGGCCGTCCTGTGGGGCGCTGCCATGACGGTGAACCTGGTGTGGCCCCGCCCGGAAATCTACAACTCGGTGCCGCCGTTCGAGTGGTACCTGCAGTGGGGCGGCGTGATGTTCGTGGCCGCCGTCATCATTGGCGGGACCCTCCTCTACCGCCTGAAGATCCGCCACCAGACAGGGGTACTGGCCGAGCACGCCGCAGCCGTGGCTGCCCACCCGTCGTCGAGCGCCACACGCGCCGCTTCCGGGGAGCACCACCTGGTGGACGTGCAGGTGCCATAGGGCTGCTGCTGCAGCAGGGTCCGCTGCAGCAGCGCATACAAAGGAAGGGGCCGACGGCGGCACTCACGTGAGTGCCGTCGTCGGCCTTTTCTGCGCCTCCGGCCACCGCCATGTTGAGGCCCGTCGTCACACAAGGAAGCGGCCTCCTGATCCGGAGCGGCAACGCCCTACCCTTGACAGGTGACTTTGACTAAGATTCGTACCGCCGCCGCGGGCTCCCTCGCCGCCGCCGGTCTCCTGTTGACCCTCGCCGGCTGTTCCACCCCGGCCGCCACCCAGCCAAGCGCCTCTGCGCCCGCTTCCCCAGCTTCTGCCAGCGCCGCGTCCACCACAGCCGGCCCCTGCGCCGGGGTTAAGGTCATCGTCGATTCCGGCGCCCTGAAGCAGGCCGCTGCGGACACCTCCACCTGCGTGTCCGTGGACGGACCCACCGTGGCGTCCAAGGTGCTCGACGAGGCAAAGGTCAAGACCGAGGGCACCACCCAGTACCCCAACGAAATCGTGTGCCGCGTGAACGGCGTGCCCGCCGCCGACTTCGACATCAAGCACAAGGACGGCACCTACCGCGAAGAGTGCAAGGGCATGCCCGCCGCTTTCGCCTACTGGGGTCTCTGGGTCAAGCCCGCCTCCGGTGAATGGGCCTACGCACAGGAAGGCCTCGCCACCTTGAAGGTGAGCCCCGGTGAGAGCCTGGAACTGCTCTTCACGGTCGACGGCGAGCCGGCCGCGCCCGCGGCATGACCTTCCGGCCCGCGCCGTTGCGCGCAGCGGCAGTCCTCGCCGCTGTGTTCATCGCGGCGCGGGTCATTTACCGCGTCCTCTTCAACGGGGCGGGCACCGGCAGCCCGGTCCTGCTCGACCTGCCGCCGCTGCGGCTTCCCGCCCCGTATGCCCATGTAGTCTTCCTCGGTCCGGTCACCGCGCCGGGCCTCTGGCAGGCGGTGCTGTCCGCCCTGCCCATTGCCGCAACCATCCTCGGCTTCGGCCTGCTCAACGCGTGGGTTGATGTGTCCCGCGGCTTCGTGCGGCTGGCCCGCGGCGGCCCGCTGCAGGGCGTGGCCCGGATGCTGGTGGTGGCATGGGCGGCCCTCCCCGCCCTGTCCGACGCCGTCGCCTCCGTGCGCCTGGCGTTCCGGCTGCGGGGCGAACGCTTCGGCCCCCGCGCCCTGGTCCCCATACTGGAGCGCACCCTGGAGCACGCCGGGCGGGTTGCCGCAGCTTTGGAGCTGCGCGGTTTCGGAAGCCGGGCAGCACACTCAGGAAATCACGACGGCGGCCCGCCGCTTATCGTCCGGAACGCACAGTTCCGGATTGGGGACACCTGCGTAACGGTTGACGGGTTCGCGCCGATGCCCGGCTCCGTCATTGTGATCACCGGGCCCACGGGCTCCGGAAAGTCCACCATCCTGCGGGGCATCGCCGGCCTGCTCTCCCATGTTGACGGCGGAGCGGTTTCCGGCACCGTTCTCGCCGGCGGACTGGACCGCGCCGCCACACCGCCGCGGGACACCGCCCGCCTCATCGGCACCGTGCTCCAAAATCCCCGGGCGGCCTTCGCCACCACCCGGGTCCGGGATGAACTCGCCCTGGCCCTTGAGCTGCGCGGCGTGCCTGCCGCCGCTGCGCAGGCGCGGGTGCTGGAGGTGGCCGGGCGGATCGGAATCCCGGCACTGCTGGACCGGAATGTCAGCACCCTCTCGGCCGGTGAGGCGACGCTGGTGGCCATCGCCGCCGCCGTCGTGGACCATCCAAAGCTTCTCCTGGCGGACGAGCCCCTGGCGGATCTTGATACGGCAGCCCGCGCACGCGTCATCGCAGTGCTCAACGCACTCGCCGGCGACGGCGTCTGCGTCATCGTGGCGGAGCACCGGGCGTCAGCACTCGCCCCCGTCGCCGATGCATGGTGGACCATTGATGGTGGCGCGCTGGTGCAGGGTTCTGCGCCGCCCACGGCGCCGGTGCCTTCCGGTGACAGTCCGGCGCGGGAGGTGGCCGACTCCGCGCCGGTGCTGACGGCGGCCCACCTCGCCGTGCACCACAAAGGTACGCCGCTGGTGCGCGACGCGTCCCTGGCCCTCCACCCCGGTGAAGTGGTGGCACTGGTGGGGCCGAACGGAGCCGGCAAGTCCTCCCTCCTGGTGGCGCTGGCCTTGGGTGAGGGCGCTGCTGACAAAGGAGTGCTCGACGGCGGCCGGGTGGCCCTAGTGCCGGACGCGTCGGACGACCTCTTCACCAGCGACACCGTGTCCGGAGAGCTCCGTGCGGCCGAGCGGCGCCTGGCCCGTGGGAAGAAGGATGCCCGTGGGAAGAAGGGCGGCCAGCGCGCCCCCGGCTTTGCGGCGGCACGCCTGGCCCGGCTGCGGGGAGGCGTGCAGATTCCCATTGGCCACGAGCATCCCCGGGACCTCTCTGCCGGTGAGCGCAGGATCCTCGCCATCGCGCTGCAGACCATGGACAGCCCGCAGGTCCTCCTGATCGATGAGCCCACGCGCGGCCTGGATCCCGCGGCGCGGACGGCTGTCTCGGCGGCTTTGCGGGCGGCGGCGGATGACGGCGCCGCAGTCCTGATTGCCACCCACGACCTTGAGTTTGCCCGCGGCCTGGGCGCCCGGATCCTGCCGATGCGGGACGGCGTGGCGCCTGCAGCCAAAGCAGCCATCAGCCCCGAACCGCTTGTCCTCCCATCGCGGCCGGCAGCAACGAGGCCACAGCCAGCGACCCTCAACGAGCAGGCTGGCCCACGGGACGCTGCAAAGCCCCGGCGCCCCCGGATGCCGCGGGCGCTCGAACTGGCAGTCCTCGCGGCCGCAAACCTGCTGGCCTTGGCGGCCTTCTGCTGGCCGCTGCTCGCCGCCGCCGTGCCGCAGGATGCCACGGCTGCCCTCCCCTACGCTGCGCTGGCCATCGCACCACTGGCGGCCGTCGCCGTCGTGGTGTCCCTGGACGGGTCGGTCCGCTCGGCACACACGGTGGCACTGCTGGGCGTGCTGGCCGCGGTCGGTTCCGCTGTCCGGGTGGCGAGCACCGGCGTCGGCGGCGTGGAGGCGGTCTTCATCCTGCTGATCCTGGCCGGACGGGCGTTCGGCGCCCGGTTTGGCCTGCTCCTCGGCGCCGCCACCATCGCCGTCTCCAGTGTGCTGTGGGGTGGCGTTGGGCCGTGGACGCCCTTCCAGATCTTCGCCTGCGCCTGGGTGGGCGCCGGGGCCGGGCTGCTCCCCCGCCGGGTGCGGGGCAGGGCCGAGCTGTGGATGCTGGCAGGCTACGGCGTGGTGGCGTCCTATGTGTTCGGCCTGCTGACCAACCTGTGGTTCTGGCCCTTCGCGGTGGGCACCGGCACCGGCATCTCCTACGTGCCCGGCGCGCCGTTGGCCACCAACCTCAGCAGCTTCCTGCTCTACTCGCTGTTGACGTCGACGGCGGGCTGGGACACCCTGCGTGCCGTCACCACGGTGATCGGGATCGCCGTGGTGGGCCGCGCCATCCTCGCCGCGCTGCGGCGGGTAAAGCCGGTCTCCGGCGCGGGTGGGCAGGCCGCGCGGCCCCAGCCCACCCACGTCGTGGACCCGCTACAACTCAGGGCCTGAGGACCCGCCGAAAGATAGTTGCGTTGGCATGAGCTGTGGATGAATCATGCATCTATTCCGCATGGTTATCTTCAATCTCGCGCTTTTGTTGCAGCTCCTGTGACCCTGATCTCATCACTACAAGCTCTTCGATCATGAGAGGCATGAAGAGCTGTCCCATGCCAGTGACTGCACAGGCCATCCGGCACCAGCCTTAGGCGCTGAGCCCTAAGCCCCGGATCAGGTTCCTATTCCCAGGTGGGCTCCGCCTGCCACATCGAGGGATACGCCCGTGATGTAGCGGTTGTCCGGGTCGGCAAGGAAAAGGATGGCGCGGGCGACTTCCTCTGGTTCGGCGAACCGGCGCATTGGAAGCTGGGCGGCGCGCTTGGCGCGGTTTGCGGCTGCATCAGGGCCAGAGTCTTTGGCGAATTGTGCCCACATGGGAGTGTTTACCGGGCCGGGCGCGATGGCGTTGACCGAGATGCCGTTGGGGCCGAGCAGCTCGGCGAAGGACCACATGATGTGCAGTACTGCGAGTTTGCTTGCGTTGTAGGGCAAGTAGTTGAGGCGGGCTTCTTTGGCTGCAACGGAGGACAGGATCACGATGGCGCCGGCAGTGCCGGTCCCAATCATTGATTGTGCGGTTTCGCGGACCATGGTGAAGGTTCCGGAACCGTTGATCCGCATGATGGAGTCGAATTCTTCGGTCGTTGTGTTCATGATGTCCGGCGTGGCACCCAGGACTCCAGCTGCGTGGACGAGAGCGTCGATGCGCCCGTGCGTGGTTGTGACATCACGGACGACTGTGGCGCATTGTTCTTCGGAGGTGATGTCCAGCGGGAAGAAGCCGGCGAGTTCCTGGCCATCCTTCGGGCCGCGGTCGGCACCTATGACGAGTGCCCCTTCGGCTGTGAGTGCCTCGACGACTGCATTACCGATTCCGCCGCTTGATCCGGTCACCAGAACGACTTGGTCTTTGAGGCTCATCTGATTTCTCCGCTTATCTGTTGCTGCCCTGCGGCTGGCTGGTGGGCTGCTCGTTTCATCTTTCCAGCTCCTTACTTGAGGTTTCATTGGGGTGAGCCGTCACTCCGGGCGCGGACCAGGGTGGTGCACCTGCCCGTGCTGCCTAGCTGTTGCCGCTAACGGCGTGGCTTGCCCATTGCCGGCCTTCTTGTTCTTGTATGGGCAGTCCGGAGGCGGCGAGGACCTGGTCAAGCAGCCGCTGGGTATGGACGGCTTCGCGACCGGAGGTCAGTGGCTGTTCCCTGTCGGCCACCCGGTCCAGGAAGTGGTGGACGGCGGCGGAGAATCCGAGTGTGTCGGTCGCCGTTGCCCAGCCATACGCCTCAGAGCTGAGCTCCCGTGAGGTTGTGACTCCCTTGACGGTGGTCGAGACGGTCTCCGGCGCCCTGACTTCCACGGTCTTGCCATCGCCGTAGGCGTCGAGTTTCTCATTCCAGGCACCTGCTGTCCGGGCAGCCATCAGCACTCCAGTGTTGCCGGTGCTGAAGCGGATCATGGCTGCGACGCCGTCTTCTTCCCAGGGGTCGTCACCGGCTGCGTGTGCGGCAACGTCCACGGGCTCGCCGCCGCAGTACCAGCGGAGCAGGTCAACCATGTGAATGGCGTTCTCGAACGTTGCACGGTATTCGGATCCGGGGCGGTTCTTCTGCGCGACGCAGAAGGTAGCGCCTTTTGCGCCGAACAGCTCACGGCCGGCGGCATAGACGGGTGCGTAGCGGCGGTTGAAATCCACCATGAGGATGCGGCCGCGCTCGTCGGCCAGGTCCGCCAAACGTTCTGCTTCCTCGGTTGCCGGGGCAAGAGGTTTTTCGCAGAACACATCGACGTCGTTGTTGAGGCACAACTGGACCGCGTGCGCGTGTTCGGATCGGGGTGTGAGGACGCAGACGGCATCCAGGTCCTGCGCGTCCAGCATGTCCTCCACTGACCGGTAGGCGGCGCCGAATCCCCAGCGCCGAACCAGGTTGCCCGGGTCCTCGCGGCGGGATACCAGGGCTGCCAGCTCCACATCATCGCGCTGGACGAGTGTGGGTAGTTGGGCGATGGTGGCGATATTGCCTGCGCCGATGACGCCGACGCGGAGGCGCTGCCCGGTCATCGGGCGTTCTCCATTTCAGCCAGATCAGTGAGCATTCCGCGCAGTGCGGTCACGGATTCCCGGAATCCGTCCTCAGGGGTGGGGAGGTCTTGCGGGTGCCAGCGGTACTCATACTCGATACTCAGCAGGTCATTGTAGCCGTGGCGCAGCAGCGCAGCGAGGATCTGGGGCCAGGGAAGAACACCGGTACCGATGACCCTTGATCGGACGGCGCGCTCGGACGCGTCGACGCGCGCTGTTTCCGTGGCACGGAAAGCTGCGTTCGGATCGGTGAACACGAGGTCCTTCACGTGCACGTGACCGATCAGGTCGCCCTGGACGGCAAAGGCTTCCTCGAACGTCTCGTCATGGGTGAAGGTGAGGTTGGCCTGGTCGTAAAGAACACGAACGGCCGGGTGGGCAACCTCCCGGACGAGCGCAGCGGTTTCTGCCGCGGTCTGGGTCATGGTGCCGAAGTGGTTCTCCACACACAGCCGCACGCCGGCCTGTTCAGCCTCGGGTGCCAGGGTCTGCAGGGCCTCCCGCAGTTTCGCCCATCGCCGGTCACGATCGGTGTCACCGGGATGCCACGCTCCCGCGTATACACGCACCCGGTCGGCGCCAAGCAGGTGGGCGGTCTCAATTGCGCCGCGGAATTCGTCAACTCCCCCGCGCCACTGACTCTCGTCAAGGGAGTTGATGGCCGTGGTGTAGGGCGTGAGGCCAAGGATCGGAAGGCCCTCGCCGTCTGCCGCCGTCAGTGCCTCCATGGCGGCGCGGCGGTCCCCCAGCGGCAACCCTGAGGTGTAGCCGTTTTGGTAGATGACTTCCGCGGCATCAAGCCCTGCGTCCCGGAAGAGCTTTAGCGCTTGGGGGACCGTATGGTGCGGAGTGCCTAGTGTGTGACCTGCAAACCTCATTGTTGATTGTCCTTCCTGGAAGTGTGTTGTGTTGCCGTCCAGTCCGCTGGACCGACGAGCCTGGGTGGGGACGCGACCCGGGATCGGTCGACGATCTCCATCAGCAGGCCCCAAGGGGTGATGAAGTAGGTCCAGCGGTTGCCGGCCACGCGCGGGCTGTCGCCGGCGACTTCTTTGCGCTCCCCGAGCACGCGGACTCCCGGGGTTTCGTGCAGTACGGCGATCGCTTCGTCAACGTCGTCCACGACAAAGCACAGGTGGTGTCCGCCCGCGTCGCAATGCCGTGGCGGGGTCTCGCGCCGCTCGGCGCTGCTCCATTCGAACAGCTCAATGTTCAGATTCGGGGGCAGGCGAAGCATGGCGAGCGTGAGTTTCGCATCGGCCGGGACGTCGAAGTTTGTGGGCATGAATTCTTCGTCAGGCCCACGTTCGGAGCGGTACAGTTCCTCGGCCCCGAGCACGTCGACGAAGAACCGGACGCCCTCCTCGAGGTTGGGAACGGTCAGGCCGATGTGGTCCGCATGCTGGAGCCCCGGCAAACGCCGCAGTGAGCCCGCTGTGGCATCGTACCTTTGCGCGGTCATTTGCGCGGTCCTGCGGTGGAGGCACGGACAAGAAGCTCAGGTTCGAGCACGATGTGGTCCACGGAACCGTCCGCGTTCTGCTTCTCGGCCAGTTCGATGGCGAGGTGTCCCATGTCGGAGATAGGCTGCCGGATGGTGGTCAGGGCCGGGTTGAACCGGGCCCCCAAAGCCAGACCGTCGAAACCGATGACCGACACGTCCTCCGGTACACGCACGCCGCTTCTACCGAGGGCCGAGATGACCGCAAAGGCCACCATGTCATTCGCGGCGATGATGGCCGTCGGCGGATTCTCCATCTCGAGGAAATGCTCTGCCCCACGCGTACCCGCATCCAGATCCGACCCGCTGTCCAGCACAACAGGTGCACTGCCGCTCTCGGCGGACAGCTCCAGATACGCGTCCATCCGGTCCTGGGCAGTGTGCGTACCGGCGATGCCGGAAACATAGCCAATGGAAGTGTGCCCCAGTGAGTGCAGGTGGTCCAGCGCAAGCTTAATTCCGCGGCGGCTGTCGACGGTGACAGTGGGAACCGTATCATCGCCTTCCACCCGGTCGATCACCACCACCTTGTGGCCGAAATCGAAGCGCTTCAACGCCTCGGTATCGACCTTCGTGGAGGGCGCGACGATACCAAAGGGGGCATACATGGCCTGCATGGCGACGAAGTATCCCTCAGTTTTAGCGGGGTCCCCATTGGTGACGCAGAGCAGCAGCTGGTAGCCGCGCTCATCCGCCGCCTGCGTCATCGTCTTGGCCAGTTCTGCAAAGAACGGGTTGGTGATGTCAGGGACGATCAGCGGGATGAAGGTGCTGGTCTTTCGGCGGAGTGCCTGGGCGAGTGGACTCATTGTGTAGCCAAGGCCCTCGGCAACCCGGAGGATGTGCTCGCGGGTTTCGCTCTTCACCGCTTCCGGCCGGGAGAATGCCCGGGAAACCGTTGAGCGGTGGACACCGGCCGCCTTCGCGACAACGTCAATACTTAGGTCAGCCATCTTCTTTTCCTCCGCGCTGGTCGTCATACGCCTGCCAGATCGGGCGCATCACATCTTCGAGCTGGGCCAATGTTGGCAGCCCCTTGAATCCATCTTCCAGTGTCTGGGCGACACGGCGCACGAACGGATCATAGAGAGGGTCACTGTCCACGTCGATCACGGCAGACTCCGTTGTCCCGTCCAACGCGGTGAACGTGGCAGAACCATCCGAGTTGACGGAGGCGAATCCTGCCCCGCCCGCCGACGTGTAGCTGCAGTACCGCTTCAACGGCGAACCCGGGAAGGCGTACCCCACCTCCACAATGGCTTCACACCCGCTCGGGGTGGTGATGATGAGACTGGCATGGTCCTCAACAGCCCCGCCATGCAGCGCCGCCGACAGCCGCGACTCGACACTCGCCGCTGACTCGTCACAGGCCTGCAGGAACAGGTCCACGAAATGCGGTCCCAGGTTTGCCAGGCACCCTCCCCCGGCGGTGGAAGGGTCCAGCATCCAAGGGTTGCCGTTAGCCAGGTAACGCGAAGGCGGACCGGCAATAAAGGAGATCCTCTGGTACGTAGGCCGGCCAGCCTTGGCCAGCCAACGGTCCGTCGGACCACCCCGCTGGACCAGCGGGACGGTGACCGGGACGCCGGCTGCCTCAGCCGCCTTGCGCACCTGCGAAAGTTCCGTCAAGGACGTTCCCAGCGGCTTCTCCACCACAATCGGAATGCCACGCTCGATCAGGTCAAGACACTTTTCGGCCATTCCATCGTGCGGGCCGAAAACATACGCGAGCCCCACCTCGGGCAGATCGAGCAGGCTCCGCCAGTCCGCCTCAACGGGAGCGGCCCAAGTCTTTGCCAGTCCCTGAACGAGTGACACGTCCTCGTCACTGATGCCGACGACCTGGTGTTCTTCGCCGATTGCCCGGGCATACAACGGAACGTGCCAGTGTGAAGCACCAAGAATGATCGTGCGTGTTTTGCTCACACTCACAGCTCCTTTGCTAAGTATGGGTCTTGCTGTCCACTCAACATGAGATCGGTTGCTGAGATCGGTTGCAATAACAGTATGGATGGTGGGAAAGTTTGTCAACGACACTTCAACAGTGGCCCAGGCAACAAGGATCGTCCGAAGCCTCGGCCCCAAGAAAGGCCACCATGTACAAGAAACTCCGCACCCTGCAGACCATCGACGAATCAGGCGCCGTCCTCATCGTCCGCCTCGAGAACGCCGACGTCGCAGAACGTGTTGCCGAAGCTGCCATCGCCGGAGGCTTCCGCGCCCTTGAAATCACACTTTCGATCCCAGGCGCCGTCGAGGTAATCCGCCGCCTCGCCGCCAAACATGCTGCCAATGGAGTCGCGATCGGCGCCGGAACGGTGCTGGACGAGCACGCAGCCTATGAGTGCATCCGGGCTGGGGCTGAATTCCTGGTCAGTCCCCAGCTCAACCCGGCGATGATCCGGACAGCAAACCGGTACCAGGTGCCCACCGTTAGCGGAGCCTACACGCCGACCGAGCTTGTTAACTCCGCCGAGGCAGGCGCTGACATCCTCAAGCTCTTCCCCACCGAAGCCGGCGGTATCCCCTACGCAAAATCCGTTCTCGCTCCACTCGCCCACCTGCCGATCATGCCGGCCGGCGGCGTCACCCTGGAGAACGTAGGCGAATGGTTCGCCGCGGGCGTGGCTGGCGTCGGCGTCGGCAGTTACGTCACCAAAGCATGGCAGCCCGACGGCGACTTCAACCGCGTCACCAAAGCCGCCAAGGAGTTCCTGTCAGCAGTGGCAGAGGCCCGCCGATGACGACCCCTAGCGTCTTTGTCGTGATCGGACCGGCCGGCTCGGGGAAAACAACGGTCGCACAGAAAACAGCAAGAGAAAACAACGCGGCCTACCTGGACAAGGACCGGGTATGCGGACGCTTTGTCGAGTTCGCACTGAAGGCAACCGGACACGACCCCACCGACCGGGAGTCCAACGAGTACTACCGCGAAAACCTGCTTCCCCTCGAGTACGAGACCCTCATGGACGTGGCCGGGGCTAACCTGCGCCTGGGCCGGTCCGTTGTGCTCGACGCCCCCTTCGGAGCCTACTTCGAAGACCCGGATTTTCTGACCAACGCTGCGAAGAAGTTTGATTGGCCACCTTCCCAAACCACGGTGGTACGGGTGAGGGTCCCGCAGGACCTTCTACGCGAACGGCTCACCCTCCGCGGCCTGGAACGGGACCAATGGAAGCTCTCCCACTGGAATGAGTATTGGTCTGTCTACGGAGACCTGGAATGCGCGTGGTCCGGCGTGCAGTACCTGGACTTCAACAACGAGACACCCCTTCCGGCAGAGGGGTAATGGCCCCACCGCTGCACCCACTGCCGCAAAGCGGTTGCCCCTCCTAGAGGGACGACACCAGAATCTGCGACGAGGCTCACAAAAAACGTTGACAAGTCTGTTCTCTCGTCCGTAATCTGATTGCAACCGATCTCAGCAACCGATCTCAGCAACCGATCTTATTGGTTTTGCTGATCCGCCAAGGCGGTAACGGCAGCTGCAGCCGGAGCATTGACCGCCCCGGCTCAACCCCTAACCCCTCCTCAGCAAACGTGGAAGTATGGAGAGTTCAATGAAGACCTCAAAAGATGCGCTCGACGGCTCGGGCCCTTCGGGATTTCCGGAAGTGCCGGAGCCACGCAGGCGCTCCGTCAACATGGTGGCAGGCACGATCGGCCACTTCGTGGAGTGGTACGACTGGTACATCTACGGGCTGCTGGCAGCAGTATTCTCATCGCAGATTTTCCCCGGCGACTCCCCGTTTGCGTCCCTGGTCGCAGCACTGCTGACCTACGCAATCGGGTTTGTCGTCCGCCCGCTCAGCGGAATCATCATTTCACCACTGGCCGACCGTTTCGGCCGCAGGCTCGTCCTGACGCTCTCCATCTCCGGAATGGCGCTCGGCGCTTTGATCATCGGTCTCACGCCGTCATTTGC
Organism: Arthrobacter sp. StoSoilB19; assembly: GCF_019977275.1. Taxonomy (NCBI): domain Bacteria; kingdom Bacillati; phylum Actinomycetota; class Actinomycetes; order Micrococcales; family Micrococcaceae; genus Arthrobacter; species Arthrobacter sp. StoSoilB19. The sequence continues at coordinate 4,087,926 of NZ_AP024650.1, forward strand.
GACAATCGGGTACGCAGCGCCAGTTCTTTTCCTGGTTGCACGCATTCTTCAAGGCATCTCGGCCGGCAGCGAGCAGCAGAGCGCTATCGCTTTCATGGTCGAACACGCTCCCGCGAACCGGAGGGGCCTGTTTGGCTCGTTCTCCAATATGGCCAGCGGCCTGGCGACCCTCGCCGCGACCGGTGCCGCCGCGATCGTGACCTCCTCTTTTGCTCCCGACGACCTCGCCGCCTGGGGCTGGCGCATCCCGTTCCTCATAGGCGGTGTCCTTGGCGTAGTCGGGCTTATCCTGCGGGCTCGCTCTGATGAGACCCCTGAGTTTGAGGCGACTGCCCTTGTCGACCAAAAGTCCGCGGCGGCGCGCCTGATGGACCTGCTGCGCGAACACCCGAAGGCTCTGCTGCAGGCAGCTGCGCTGTCTGCTCCGGCCGTGGCCTACTACACCTGGGCCACCTTCCTTCCCACCTATGCCAAGCTGACCACCGGCCGCGACCTGTCCTCCACTCTTGCCGGAAGCGTTATCGGCCTTGCCTTGCTGGTGGTCATCGTGCCGGTCTGCGGATACCTTTCCGACCGCCTCGGCCGACGAAAGATCTTCCCCATCATCGGTGCCATCGGCATGATCGTGCTCTTCTACCCACTGCTTCTGCTGCTGAACCAGCCAGGCTTCGGCGTGTACGTTCTGGTCTCAGCGTCGGGATGGGTGGTTCTTGGAATCTGGCAGTCGGTCTATCCGACAATCCAGGCCGAGCTGTTCCCGGCTTCTGTCCGGGTCTCCGGAATCGGCTTTGCACACCAGATCGTGATCGCCGTCTTCGGAGGCACTGCACCACTGATTGCCGCTGCATTCGTCGGCGCCGGACAGCCCATGTTCGTCGCGTACTACATGATCGCCATTGTCGCCCTCTCCCTCATCGCCTACTTCACGCTTCCGGAAACTGGCAGCAAGGGCCCGCGTGCCACCGTCGCCCCGGCAGACCGCGAAGTGCTGGAGGGAGAGCACCTGCTCTTCGAGACTCCACACGGCGGGATCCAGGCGCACAATTCCAAGCCATAGGCGTCCTTCTGGTGCCCTCGTAACCATGTAACGCCCCGCACTTCGGGGATCGCCCTCGACCGAGACCTGGTCGAGGGCGATCCCATGCCCGGCCAACGACCGGCTTCACCTCACACCTTGAAGTACTTCGCCTCCGGGTGGTGGAACACGAACGCGTCGGTGGACTGCTCGGGGTGCAGCATCAGCTCATCACTGAGGACCACGCCCATCCGTTCGGGCTTCAGCAGCTCGGTGACCTTGCGGCGGTCCTCCATGTCAGGGCAGGCGGGGTAGCCCAGCGAGAACCGCGCACCGCGGTAATCGAGCTTGAAGTACCCTGCCGTGTCCTTGGGCTCCTCAGCCGCGAAGCCCAGCTCCTTGCGGATCCGGGCATGCCAGAACTCGGCAAGCGCCTCGGTGAGCTGCATGACCAGGCCATTGAGTTCGTAGTAGTCGCGGTACTGGTTGGCCGCGAACATCTTGGACGTGAACTCCTCGATCTTCGATCCGGCGGTGACCAGCTGCACCGGCAGGACGTCGATCTGTCCGGATTCGCGGGACTTCACAAAGTCGGCCAGGCACAGGTGGCGGTCGCGGCGCTGCCGTGGGAAATCGAACCGCAGGCGGTCGGTGCCGATCGGGCCGCCTGAACCACCGTCGGGGGCGAGCAGGCCCGCGGTGCCCAGGACGCCGTCGGGATCCTCGCCGTGGTGAAGCACCACCACCTGCTCCCCTTCGGAAACCACCGGGAAGTAGCCGTAGGCGACGGACGCGTCCAGCATGCCCTCGCCCAGGATGCGGTCCAGCCAGTAGCGCAGCCGCGGCCGGCCCTCGCGTTCCACCAGTTCCTCGTAGGAGGCGCCGTCCTCGCCGCGGCCGGGCTTGAGGCCCCACTGCCCCATGAAGGTGGCACGCTCGTCGAGGAACGCGGCGTACTCGTGGAGCGAGACGCCGCGGACAATGCGGGTGCCCCAGAACGGCGGCACGGGAACGGGGTTGTCGGTGGCGACGTCGGACCGGCCGGGCATGGCCTCGGGCTCGGTCACCGTGAATTTCGCGCCGCCCTTGTGGATGCGCTTCTTCAACGGCGGCAGGCCGACGTCGTCCGGCGACTCGCCACGGGCCACGCGGACCAGCGGCTCCATGAGGGAGAGGCCCTCGAAGGCGTCCTTGGCGTAGCGGACCACGCCGTCGAACTGCTCCGCCAGGTCCTGCTCCACGTAGGCGCGGGTGAGGGCTGCGCCGCCCAGGACGACCGGCCATTTCTTGGCCAGGCCGCGGGACTGCAGCTCGGCGAGGTTTTCCTTCATCACCACGGTGGACTTCACCAGCAGGCCGGACATGCCGATCACGTCGGCGTTGTGCTGCTCGGCTGCGGCGATGATCTCGGCGATGCCCTGCTTGATGCCGATGTTGATGACCTTGTAGCCGTTGTTGGTGAGGATGATGTCCACCAGGTTCTTGCCGATGTCGTGCACGTCGCCGCGGACGGTGGCGATCACCATGGTGCCCTTGCCGGACGAATCCGACTTCTCCATGTGCGGCTCCAGCAGGGCGACGGCATTCTTCATCACCTCGGCGGACTGCAGCACGAACGGCAACTGCATCTCGCCGGCGCCGAAGCGTTCGCCCACCACCTTCATGCCCTCGAGCAGGTGGTCGTTGATGATGCCCAGGGGGGTCATGCCCTCGCTGCGTGCCAAGTCCAGGTCCTCTTCGAGGCCCTTGCCTTCGCCGTCGATGATGCGCCGCTCCAGGCGCGCGCCGGTGGGCAGCGCGGCGAGTTCGGCGGCGCGCTGGTCCTTGAGCGCTGCGGTGTCGACGCCGGCGAAGAGGTCCAGCATGCTGGCCAGGGGGTCGTACGTGACGTTGCCGTCGGCGTCGTATTCGCGGCGGTCCCAGACCAGGTCCAGGGCCACCTTGCGCTGCTCTTCCGGGAGGGAGGCGAGCGGGACGATCTTGGCGGCGTCGATGATGCCGCTGGTCAGGCCGGCCTGGACGGCTTCGTGCAGGAACACGGAGTTCAGGACGATGCGCGCTGCGGGGTTCAGGCCGAAGGAGACGTTGGAGACGCCGAGGGTGGTGTTGATGCCGGGGTACTTGGCGGTGATCTGGCGGATGGCCTCGATGGTTTCGATGCCGTCCCGGCGGGTTTCCTCCTGGCCGGTGGCCACGGGGAAGGTGAGGCAGTCGACGATGATGTCCTCGACGCGCATGCCCCATTCGCCCACCAGGGCGTCCACCAGGCGGGAGGCGATGGCCACCTTGCCTTCGGTGGTGCGGGCCTGGCCCTCTTCGTTGATGGTCAGGGCGATGACGGCGGTGCCGTGTTCCTTGACCAGAGGCATGATGCGGGCGAAGCGGCTGTTGGGTCCGTCGCCGTCCTCGTAGTTGACGGAGTTGACCACGGGGCGGCCGCCGATGAGTTCCAGGCCGGCCTGCAGGACGGGCGGCTCCGTGGAGTCGATGACCAGCGGGAGGGTGGAGGCGGAGGCGAAGCGGCTGACGACCTCTTTGATGTCCGCGACGCCGTCGCGGCCCACGTAGTCGACGCAGACGTCCAGCAGGTGGGCGCCGACGCGGATCTGTTCGCGGGCGATATCCACGCAGTCGTCCCAGCGTTCCTCGAGCATGGCCTGGCGGAAGGCCTTGGAGCCGTTCGCGTTGGTACGTTCGCCGATGGCCAGATACGCGGACTCCTGGTCGAAGTTGACGTGCTGGTAGAGGGAGGCGACGCCGGCCTCGCGCTCGGTGGGGATTCGTGCCGGCGCGTTGCTTGCCTTGGCATCCACGGCTTTGGTGCGGAAGGGCGCAAGGCGTTCGACGACGGCGGCCATGTGCTCCGGCGTCGTACCGCAGCAGCCGCCCACGAGGCCCAGGCCGAATTCGCGCACGAACTGTTCGTGCGCGGTGGCGAGTTCGGTGGGGGTGAGCGGGTAGTGCGCGCCGTTGGCGCCGAGGATGGGCAGGCCGGCGTTGGGCATGCAGGCGATGGCGACGGAGGACTGCTTGGAGAGGTGGCGGAGGTGCTCGCTCATCTCGTCCGGGCCGGTGGCGCAGTTCAGGCCGATGGCGTCGACGCCGAGCGGTTCGAGGGCAGTGAGCGCGGCGCCGATTTCGGAGCCCATGAGCATGGTTCCGGTGGTTTCCACCGTCACCTCAACGAAGATGGGGAGCCGGACGCCGCGGGAGACGATGGCCTGCTTGCAGCCGTTGACGGCGGCTTTGGTCTGCAGGAGGTCCTGGCTGGTTTCGATGAGGAAGGCGTCCGCGCCGCCGTCGATGAGGCCCTCTGCCTGGAGGGCGAAGGTCTGCTTGAGGTAGTCGTAGCTGGTGTGGCCCAGGCTGGGGAGCTTCGTGCCGGGTCCCATCGAGCCGAGGACCCAGCGCATCCTGCCGTCGGTTTCTTCTGCCGCTTCGGCGCGTTCACGGGCGATGCGGGCGCCTTTTCTCGCCAGTTCCTCGATGCGGTCATCGATGCCGTAGTCGGAGAGGTTGGACCAGTTGGCGCCGAAGGTGTTGGTTTCCACGGCGTCGATGCCGGTGGCGAAGTAGGCGTCGTGGATGTCCGCGATGACGTCCGGGCGGGTGTCGTTGAGGATCTCGTTGCAGCCCTCGAGGTTCTGGAAGTCCGTGTCCAGCTGCAGGTCACGGCCCTGCAGCATGGTGCCCATGGCGCCGTCCGCAATGACCACCCTGTGGTTCACGGCGTCCAGGAGCTCCTGCGAACGGGCAGGGCGGGGCACGGACTCAATATCAAGCGCAAAACGAGGCATCTAAACAGGTTACGTGCGGGGGCCGGAACGTTGCGCTGTGTGTCCGGATGCTACGAGGGTGGCCTCCTAGGGATGTTAGCCTGCACCTCCCGATTCAAGCTCTACAGAGACAGGCACAGACGACGGGGGCTGCCGCCCCAAGTCTTCCCGCTGCAGCGCTGACGGCCCGAAGGAACATCAGGCTATTCACTCCGGTGGGATGCTAGGCGTCGAATACACGGGGAGGAGCGCTTACCTTGGTAACACCCTTAAACGCCCGAGGCTTTGACTCCTTCGGCAATGCCCGTTTCTCAGGGCGCCCAGCCATCGGTTTGTCTGAAAGAGCATTGCTGAGTCCAGTATTCCGCTGGTCGGCGGGTGCTGGTGCAGTCAGGGATGATCAGTGCTCATAGCTAAAGCTCGTGTAAAAGAAACCGACGTTCATAAGAGTCGCTTGAGAGGTAGTACCGGGGCTTTTCGAAGAAGCCCAATCAGTTGCAACGAAGTTCCACCACGCTGGGGAGCAACGCCACTTCGCGTTTGTTTGCTGACAAAGTGACCGTCTTCAAAATCGAGGACAGTGATTCGTTGCTTAAGCCGCGATCCGGAAAACTGGCTCAGATCCAACATGTAAGCCTCAAAGCGAGAACCCGCCTGATGGGCATCTGAGACACCTGAATCTACAAGGTGAATCATCCTAACATCCATTAGATCCGTCAGGAGACTGTACAACTTGGGCGCCTGCTCCTTGTCTCGGTATCCAACCAGAAAGTACGTGTAGGATTCCTCGTCGAGGCAAAAACTCCTGACCTGCTTGAGCGTCAAAAGAGTGCGCTCGGCCACCCCACTATTCGCGGCCATATCCTCTTCAAGCTCCTGTATTTTTGAGCTCGCCGCATCCCCTGCGGCCTGATTGACGTCTTGCACACCAGTAGCCCGAGCATTCACCCGTCGCCGCGTCCGGTTAATGGCACTAACGGCGAGCACCATGTAGTCCCGCGGGACTGCACCGGACGCCAGGACTAGCCGGTCAAGTGCTGACCTGGTGAATATGCGTGAAAGCGCCGAGATACCCACGCGGCGCGCATATTCCGCCAGTATTCCTTCGAGAAAATTACTGGCCTTTTCTGGATCTTGTAGTGTCACATCCAAGTCAATCAAGTCGGCGTCCTGCCCGCTCTGCAGCCCCATAGGCGGCGACGCCTGCCACCAATTTGTAAGGTGTCGGATTGAAGCAATTTTCAACCAAATATTTGAGTCCCGGACGGCGCCGTGAATCATGTCCAAGAGTAGCGGCTGAGTATCCCTGGGTACGTAGTAAAAATCATCGATAAACGCGAAGACTCGCACACCCTCAACATCTAGGTATTGGGCAAGCGCGCGCTGAGCACGAGGGACAAGTCGCTGAGCCTCATCAATGGAGGTGACATCCTTGGCCAATATCGAGCGTATCTGTTCGTGCATTTCGGTGAGAGTAAGCGCCAAGGATGAGCGCACAGACACCATCTGCCGCTGCGCAATTACCGAACTGAAAATATCGTCAAGGATGAATAGGAAAATTCGTTGAGGTGTTTCATGCCGCAGGGTTTGGACATTAGTCCAAGAGATCACCGCATCTTCACGCACGAGCTGCCTCCTCGCCTCCATCATCAAAGCGGATTTTCCAGCTCCACGACGGCCGAACACGAGATGATGCCGGCTTGCCGTAATCGTAGAAAGGCTTGCTCTTGCATCCGGAACGTATACGAGACTTGGCTCCACGCTTGAGACGCGCGACTTTGCGCTAATCAAGCGTATAAGATCATCCACGCGAGGGTCATTCATCCCCGTAAGCTGACTGGCCTTAGAAACTGGGCCAGTCTCAGCAACTTTTCGAATCACTAGGAACACTGGCAGAGAGCCTTCGTCCTGCAATTCGCTTTCCACACTGCTGGAAAAATCCACGGCTCGAGGAAAGTCAGATGCAGCGACATATACAACAACGTTGATCTCGTCTGGGTATGGCTTTAGTTCAATTGAAGATAGCTCGATCCCCTCACGGGCGAAGACGGTACGGAGAGCTTCATCAATTGCAATGGCAGTTTTTCTCATGAGTAGGGATTGCCCTTCGAAGTCACATAATGTCTAGAACTTTGGACAAATGCCAGCGCGACCGGACGTAGATCCTTTGCTGCAGCTTTGAAGTAAGAACTTGCTTTTGGGTATTGCTCATAATCGGCTTCGTTGCGTAGCAAGCGGGCATTCTTAAGTTCGTTGCTTGCAAGACTTGGATTCGGATAATCATTTGGGACACCCTTTTGGGACAGTACCGTGTGCTGCTCGTGATCATCCCCACCAAGGCTTTGAAATGATGCAGCCCGCATTGAGTGGTACATTGCGTAGTAGTACCTAGCTATAGCAGGGCGCGACATATCGAATCTCGACCGCATAAGACGTTCGGCCATGGCGATGAAATCATCAGCAAGATCGAGACGGTCGGCGACAGTTTGTGCCATAACGTCGTCCAGAGGCCGCGACAGTGCCGCCTCGATTGTCACGCCTTCCTTCCAGAGCTCCAACGTTCTTGAGGGAGCTTTGCTGACTCTTTGAAGACGTGTCTCCAAGGCCGTTAGCGCCACGTCGTTCCTCCTGCATAGGTCGTCCTTTAGGTTGATCGTACTGTGTCTTCATCAGTGCCTCGCATGCAGTCGCTATGACTACCTGGACCAGGCCGATCATCAGCTTGCGCTACGTGTACAAGCACGGATATGGACTAACTGCTGCTAGGAATACGGGCGAAGATTTACTGACGATGGTCTGCAAGACCCTGTACGGGTCTACGGATTCATCGCGGCTTCACGCCACACCTACGGTTCCACCTCACTTTGCTGCGAACAGTGGCTACAGGGAGAACCGCGGATACCCGTTTTTCCTATCAATTCCGCCACAGATGCAGAGAAGTTGGCCTCGTGTACAGCCACAGGTAAACACCGCCCGTAGCCAGCAATGACGCATGGGTCCCGGCTCCACGATCTGGCCCGCCTCCATCACCAGGATGACCGACGCCGCGGTTCGTGGAGAGGCGGTGCACGATCACGGAACTCCTCCAGTCAGGACCGAGAGCACATATGGCTTTTCTGCACCAACACCTCCGTGCGGGTATCCACGGAAGAAGTGCCCTCGTCGAAAACCAAGACCGAAGGCGGGGCCAGGAAAGCCCGCGCAATCGTCGACAGCTCGTTCTGACCCGCCACCACATTGGCGACCTAGTCGTCCAGCACTTCAGGATCTCCCCTCCTCAGAAGCCGATAGCCGAGACATTCGGACACCCGCCGCCCCGCCCGCGCTCGGAGGAGAGCCCAGGCCATACAGATTCCTCGTCCTCGTCCAACAACGAGAGCTCCCGCTCCGCGCCTAGCCACCCCGTCGACTGCAGCACGTTCGCCCTGGACCCCAGCTGCACCAGCGGCATGGTGAACTGGCGTGAGTACTGGATGAACGCCTGCACATCGCCCAATTGCATGTACCGGACGGCCACCTGCAGCGACCTCAGTCTGCAGGAGATCCTGGCTGGTTTCGAGAGGTGCCTCGATGAGAGACCGCACCGTATCCGGCGGATCGCAGAGCACTCTTTATCGAGATTTCTGCAACAGAGTTCCGCTGGACTCTTGGCCCCTGCTGAGACATCACCTACAGCCAGACTTCTATCGGACCCTCCTTACGAGCATGTGTCCCCCTGGTGCAAACCTAAATTTGCACGAAGATTCACGAAGTGAGAAAGGGCCCGCCGCTCCGATACTCTATCTGTATGTCCCAACTCCACGTGGTTCGCATTCTTATTGCCAGTCCGGGTGACTGTGAGGAGGAACGCTTTGGACTTACAGATGCCCTCCAGTTGTGGAACGTCGCGCATGCCGACGAAATGGGCATTTACCTCTGGCCCTGGCTATGGGAAACGTGTTCCGTGGCTTCCTATGGCCAGGACGGGCAAGCCGAACTGAACGACCAACTTGTCGAAAAAGCTGATGCTTGTGTGGCATTCTTCCGGCGGCGACTTGGCTCAGGAACGCCACGGGCTGAAAGTGGCACGGTCGAGGAGATAGAAGGAGCCGCGGACCGAGGATTGAAACCAGGGGTGCACTTTCTCAATGACGGAAAGGAAGCTGAGGGCAAAGAGGCGGCCCGGCTTTCCGACTATAAGAAAAAACTTCAAGACACAAACCGCTATTACTACGTGCCATACTCCAGTGTGACTAATGGCGTGAACAAGGCTCTCGCGTCAGCAGTTAAGCAAGCCCGAGCAGCGATCGTCGCCCGCGAAGGGGCCGGGAGCGTCAACATCGAGAAGCTGGACGAGTGGACTCAGAATGCCGAATCGTCCCCCGTTACCGAGACAACGACGAACTCGATCAAGCTTTCGACTTATGACTTCTTGGGGAAGCTGTATGGAGAACTCGTCTCAAAGCGCGAGGAAGCAGCGAACCGCGACTGGACGTTTGAGGTTAATGATATGGAAACAGGCTGGGACCTCACCAACTCCGCAAATATTCCTCTTTCTATAGACGGTTACCGGGTCGTTTTGGAGGACGAAGGCACGGGCTACGACCGCGTGCTGTGGGAGATGGAACAGGACAATCTCATTCAGCCGAATCAGACGATCGAGATCCTGCCCGACTACTTGGACGACAGGGAAGCCTACGGGGCGCGACTTGAGGTCTCGTACAGCGTTGGGAACCACTCGGTTGATGCCACGATCAGGTGCTCCAGCGAGATGCCGGAGCGGATGGAATACTACTGAGACCAGCGTCAAAGTGCAGCTCGTAACTTCACTCAGTTCAAGTCCGGAATACAAGCGGGATAAACGCGCTGTTTGAATTACAGTCGCCTCCACCGTTTGCGCTGCATCATCTGGCTTTCTTTCCCCGGCGCTGTTTCTATTCCGGCAGTTGGCGCCGACTTGATCTTCCCCGCAAATGGAAGCCTGAGAATCTTAAGCGACTCTGCATTCCAGCGATTTCCAACACTAATTGAGAGTGCACACTAGTCTTGCTCCGCCGCCGGTGCCGCGAACTGGGCCTCGTACAGCCGCGCGTAGGCCCCGCCCGCGGCCAGCAGGGACGCGTGCGTCCCCTGTTCCACGATCTGGCCGGCCTCCATCACCAGTGTGAGGTCGGCGTCGCGGATGGTGGACAGGCGGTGCGCGATCACAAAGGACGTCCGGTCGGACCGCAAAGCGCGCATCGCTTTCTGCACCAGCACCTCGGTCCGGGTATCAACGGACGACGTGGCCTCATCCAGAATCAAAACAGAAGGCTGCGCCAGGAACGCCCGGGCAAACGTCAGCAGCTGCTTCTCCCCGCCGGATACGTTGGCGCCCTCGTCGTCCAGCACGGTGTCGTACCCCTCGGGCAGGGACTTCACGAACCGGTCCACATACGTCGCCCGGGCAGCCTCCAGAATCTCATCCGAAGTAGCAGACGGTCGCCCGTACGCGATGTTGTCCCGGATGGTCCCGCCGAACAGCCATGCGTCCTGCAGCACCATCCCCAGCCGCGAGCGCAGCTCGCGCCGCGGCACCGAGGTGACGTCCACGCCGTCGAGCGTTATCCGCCCCGCGTCCAGCTCGTAGAACCGCATCATCAGGTTCACCAGCGTGGTCTTCCCCGCCCCGGTGGGCCCCACAATCGCCACCGTCTGCCCCGGCTCCGCCACCAAAGACAGCCCGGAAATCAGCGGCTTGTCCGGCGAATACGAGAACGACACATCCTCGAACACCAGTCGCCCCCGCCCAAAGACGGGCGAAGCAGAAGCAGCAGGCTCAACAGATTCCTCCTCCTCGTCCAGCAACGAGAACACCCGCTCCGCCGACGCCACCCCGGACTGCAGCACATTCGCCATCGACCCCAGCTGCGCCAGCGGCATGGTGAACTGCCGCGAGTACTGGATGAACGCCTGCACGTCACCCAACTGCGTGGCCCCGGACGCCACCTGAAGCCCGCCCACCACCGCTTTCCCCAGATACTACGGTGCCAACTGCTCGCCTCCGGTGGGGGCCCAGCCCAAAGCTGGCCCCAGCTTCCCTGCCATATCCGTCAAGATCTGGACGTAATCCTCGTGGTCGAAGCTGAAGGGTAGTGCGAACGCCACCTCATCCACCTCCTGGAACCCGGCGTGCGCGTAAAGCTGCTCAGCGATCTCCTCGCTGCTACCGATGAGATCAGCAGCGAACATCATGCCCCGCGGCCCCTGCGGCGCAGCAGTCCGTGGAGTGCGCTCGTCCACGTACTGCTGGTACTTCTCCCGCTGGGCCGCAGTCGCCGAGTCAGTCGGGATCACCACCAGGCCCTGCGAAACCCGAGCTCCGGCGTGGCCGGCAGCAGTAGCAGCTTCGCGGAACGCCCGGATCTGCGACTGCTGGACCAAGGCGAAATCAGGTTTCTGGTCCTTGTCCGGAAAAATCACGCTGCTGGAGAGCAGATTGAACCCATTCGAACCCGCCCATACCGCTGACTTCGTACTCCCGGCCCCGTACCAAAGCCGGTCCCGCAGGCCGGGCGAATGCGGCTCCACCCGGTTGGAGAACTCCTCCACCACACCCTGCTTACCGGAAAACTCCCGCACCGGTTCCCCGGCAACCAAGCGCGCAAACCGCTCCACCCGGGCGTAGCTGAAGTCCTCCACGTCCCCGGTGTCCGGGTACAGCTCATGCTTCACGGTGTCGTACTGCATCGGCTCCCCAACGCTTACGCCTGGGTTGATGCGTCCACCTGCCAGCAGGTCCACGGTGGCCAGGTCCTCGGCCAGGCGCAGCGGGTTTTCCCAGCCCAGCGGCGTCACGGCAGTGCCAAGCTCAATGTGCGAGGTCCGTTGGCTCGCCGCCGCCATCACCGCCACAGGGGAAGAAATCCCGAACTGCAGGTGGCGGTGGCGCAGCCAGGCACTGTCGAACCCCAGCCGCTCCCCCAGCTCGATGATCTGCAACGTGGACTCGTGGCCCGCGGCCGGGTTCGCCGGATCGAACAAACCAATGGTGAGGAAACCCAGCTTGCGCAGGGGACGTTCGGGGTGCGGCATCGGGTTCCTTCAAAGCGGCGGACGGGGCTGGTTTCAGACTAGGCGGAAGCCCCTTGAATGAACCAGCAATCATTGACGCACATGACGGCCTTGTGGTTAGGCTCACCACAAGCCAGCGACGGCGCCGCCACAGGAGGAATACATGTCATTGCAGGAAATCGAGTTCACGTCCGCCAACGGCCGGGACACTATCCAGGCGTGGGTCTACGAGCCCATCGGCCAACCCAAGGCCATCGTGCAGCTGATCCACGGGCTCGGCGAGCACTCCCGCCGCTACCTCCACCTCATCTCCACCCTGGTGGACGCGGGCTTCATCGTGGTGGCAGGCGACCATTCCGGGCACGGGCGCACCGCGATGCAGCAGGGCACGTGGGGCGATGCCGGGGAGGACGCAGCCAGCGTGGTGGTGGCGGACGAGGTCACCCTCCAGGCCAAAGCCAGGGAGGCACTCCCCCAGCTTCCGTACGTGGTGTTCGGCCACAGCTGGGGCTCCATGATCGCCCGCGGCATGGCCGTCAATCCAGGTGCGCAGCTTTCCGGCCTGATCCTCTGCGGAATCGCCGCCCAAATGCGTGGCATCGAGAAAAGGATCAACCGGCCGGAACTGTCACGGCTTGCCTCCGGCGAGAGTGCAGCGGAACCCGCGCCTGAGGAACTGGTGGGCCAGTTGTTCGACGGTTTCCTGGGCCGCCTGGGAGAAGACGCCGGCCCCACCGCCTGGGTGGCGCTGGACGCCGACGTCGTCACCGACCACGGGAGGGACCCCTTCAACAACTTCGGCGCACCCCTGAGCGCACGGTTCCTGCAGGGCTTCGTGGACCTCTACGACCAGGTCACCTCGGACGACTGGTACAAACAGCTCCCCGCGGACCTCCCCGTGCTGATCCTCGCCGGCGACCAGGACCCCGTGACCAACTACGGCGAAGGCGCCTACCACGTGGCAAACCGCCTAGCGGATTCGGGCCACGCGGACGTCCGCACCCGCGTCTTCCCCGGCGTCCGGCATGAGGTGCACAACGAACCCACCACCCGCGCAGAGACAGAGCGCGAGACGGTCGAGTTCATCCAGCGTGTCACCCAGCGGCAGGACTCCCCCACACCGTCAGCTGCAGGCTGACCGTCCCCGAGGAAAGCACCCCGCTGGAAGGTTCGACGGCGGCACTCACCCGCCGCCGTCGTCGTACCTTCCAGCAAGGGGAGGCTCAGTCCGCTGCTGATTGCTCCAGCAGCCGTCGGATGCGTTCGACGGTTGGGTCGATGCCCCCTGTTGACTCGACCATCAGGCCGGATTCGTCGGTCTGCAGCTCCTCCAGGGTTTCCAGCTGGGACGTGAGCAGCGAGGCCGGCATGAAATGCCCGGGGCGTTGGGTGAGGCGGTCCTGCAGTGCCAGCCTGTCGGCTTTCAGCAGGATGAACGTGGTGGCAGGCGCGGCCGTCCGGATGGCGTCCCGGTAGCTTCGCTTCAGTGCTGAGCAGGCAACAATGGTTGCTTTTTCGGTGCTGGCGGACAGCTTGGTACCCACCAGGTGCAGCCACGGCCATCGGTCCTCATCCGTGAGGGGAACGCCCGAAGCCATTTTCTTGACGTTTGCTTCCGGATGCAGGGTGTCGCCATCGACGAAACTGGCGCCGAGCCGGGTGGCAAGCGCCTGGCCCACGGAGGATTTCCCTGCACCGGAGACCCCCATCACCACGATGCTCTGGGGCATTACAGGGCGCCCTGCCGGGCAGTGCCGGCGGGAATGGGCGTCAGGCGGGTGACCTCGACGGGTTCGGCCAGGAGTCCTTCGAGGGAGGCGTTGAGCCGCTTGACGGCGTCCCCCACTCCGTGGGCGTCGAGCAGCTCGGCGCTCTCCCATTTCTCAATCATGACGATCTGGCCGTTGGGCGCATCGTGGATGGCGTACAGGAGGCATCCGGGTTCTTCGTGGACCTCGGCGATGGCGGGCTTGAGGGCCGCGACAACCTGGTCGCGGGCGCCGTCGTTGGGCGTGAAGACTGCAGTGACGACGATGGTCATGATGATTCCTTTACTCGATTGCTGGTGATGCTCAGATAAATGCCTGTGTGGTCAAGGTCCCCGAGACCCTCGGTGACCATTGTTTGGAATGCCGAGGTCAGGGTGTTGGCGACGGGCAGTGCGAGTCCGGCATCCGCGGCCGCCTCCGTGACAAAGCGCAGGTCTTTGAGCTGGTTTTTGGCCGAACCGCCGCCGTGGAAGTCCCCCGTGATCCAGCGGCCGCCTTTTTGCTGGAGGACTTCGGAGTTGGCCAGCCCGCCTTTGAGGATGGCCTGGACCTTTTCCAGGTCCAGGCCGGACGCCTTCGCCAGCGCCATGGATTCGGACAGGGCGGTGACCGTGGCGGCCACCACAATCTGGTTGCAGGCTTTCACGATGGCCCCGGCGCCGGCCTCCCCGAACCACATGACCGTGGAGCTGTAGAGCTTGAAAAGCGGAGTGAGCCACTCGACCGAACTCCGGGGGCCGCCGGTCATGATGCTCAGCCGCCCCTGCTCCGCCCCGATGGTCCCGCCGCTGAGCGGTGCGTCGATGACCACCACCCCGTAACGGGACTTGCAGTGGGCTGCGAAGGCGGCGACGGCGGTGGGGGACACGGTGCCGTGGATGACCAGGACAGGTTCAACCGCACCTGTCCGCGCCCACCCCGCGAGCAGGCCGTCCTCGCCTTCCAGGAGTGCTTCGACCTGGGGCAGGTCCGGCAGGACGGTGAGGACAACATCCGCCGCGGCCTCCGCTGGCCGGAGCGCTACTGTCCCCTCTTCGATGGCTTTGGCTTTCTGGATCGTGCGGTTCCAGAGCGTCAGGGGTACCCCGGCGTTGATGATGTTCCGGGCGATGGGGGCTCCCATGGGACCGGTGCCGAGCAGCGAGACGGAGACACCGGGATCGAGCGGCGAGGGAGGTTTGGTTTCTGTCATCGGTTAGAAGGGGATCAGGCCGGCGAGGGCGGGAAGGAAGGTGCTGAACCAGGGCACGGCGGCGAGGACGAGGAGGCCGACGAACACCGCCACCAGGTAGGGCCAGAAGTGTTTGAGGCTGTTTTCCACGGTTTCGCGGGCGGTGGCGCAGGCGACGTAGAAGCCAACCCCTGCCGGCGGGGCGAAGGATCCGATGCCCATGGAGATGATGAGGACCATGGCGTACTGCACGGGGTTGACGCCGAAGTCGGTGGCGATCGGCAGCAGCAGGGGCGCGAAGATGAGCACCGCTGGCAGGCCTTCGAGGAGCTGGCCCATGATGATCAGCAGCACCACCGTGAAGAGCATGAACAGGATGGGGGAATCGCCCAGCCCGGACATCAGGTCGTGGATCTGCTGCGAAACGCCGGCCAGGGCGAGAGTCTGCGCCAGGGGCGACGCCGCGGCGATGATGAACAGCACCATGCCCGCCGTCGTGGTTGTTTCACGCAAGGTGTCCCCCAGAAGGCGCCTGCTGCCGCGGCGGTAGGCTGCCGCGAGCACGAAGGCGTAGGCGACGGCGACCGAGGAAACTTCCGTGGGGGTGGCGAATCCGCTGAGGATCCCCACCACCATGCCTACGGGCAGCAGGAGCGTCGGCAGGGCGAAGAACGTGGCGGAGCCCCGGGCCCGCCACGTGGCCTTGGCGCTTGGCACGCCTCCCTGCTTGCGCGCCCTCAGGAACACCAGTGCCATGACCACCAGGGCGAGGAAGGCTGCCGGCACGAAGCCTGCAAGGAACAGGGTGGTGGTTGAGATGGTGGTGATGGAGCCCAGGATGAGCAGGACGATGCTGGGCGGGATGGTTTCGCCCATGATGGCCGACGCCGACAGCACGGCGACCACTTCGCCGCGCGGGTACTTACGCTCTTCGAGCATGCCTCGCATGGTGGTGCCCACTGCTGCGACATCGGCGACCTTGGAGCCGGAGATACCGGAGAAGATGTACATGGTGACCACCACCACCTGCAGCAGGCCGCCGCGGAGATGCCCGATCAGCGCATCGACGAGCTTGGCCAGCGGCAGGGTAAGGCCGGCCGAGTTCATGACGGTGCCGGCCAGGATGAAGAACGGGATGGCCAGCAGGACGAATCCCTTGGCTCCGGACGCCATGCCGATGGGGATGGCGCTTACGTCGGAAATGCCGCCGAGGTACAGGTAGATGCCGGAGGCGAGGGCCAGGACAAACGCAATGGGCAGTCCCAGGAACAGCAGGCCGAACAGGGCCACGAGGACCACCACGAGCAGGACGTTCGGTGAGGCGTAGTAGAACAGCGGCGGGGAAATCAGGACGACGGCGACGAGGGCGGCTGCGATTCCGGCACCGACGACGGCGGGACGCCAGGCCTGGCGCCGAAGTTTGACCAGGGCAAACCAGGCGATGAGGACCATGCCCACCGAGAAGGGCAGGTTGACCCAAAACACGGGGAGTTGAAGGATCGGTGTCTTTTCCTCGACCTGCTGGACCAGGGTGGGCACGAACAGGGCAAGCGCGCCGGCGCTCATGACAAAGACGAGCCAGTCGACCAGCGCGGCGAGGTACGGCTTCCAGGTTGCGGGCAGGCGCATGATGAGCGCCTGGACGGACATGTGTGCGCCTTTCGGGTAGGCGATGGCGCCGCCGATGAAGGCAATGGTCAGCAGGGCAATCTCGGACACTTCCTGTGTCCAAAGCACGGAATCACCGGTAATGAGGCGGACGGTGATGTTCAGGAGGATGACCACGAGTTCCGCGAGAATCGCCGCTCCCACAATCCCTTCGAGCGTCTTGTCGAGCCAAGCTGCGCCGCTCCAGCGCTCTGGCACGTGGTCGTGGTGAAGGATTTCCTCCGCTTCGAGGGGAAGGACTTCCTCGTAGTCCTGGGGAGCAACGGTGGGTTTCATGGTTTTCCAGACTGTCGACATTGATAGCGGGATGTGTGTGGGGAGTGGGGTGTTGGTACGGGTGGGAGCCGACTTGTGGGCTCCCACCCGTCCTTGCTACTTCTTGCCGGCGAAGGCGATGGCCTGGTCGAAGAATTCCTTGCCGATGAGCTTGGAGAACTCCGGGTAGAGGCTTTGGGAGGTGGCCTTGAACTCGGCGAGCCCGGACGCGCTGAGCTCGTTGGCCTTCATGCCCTTGGCTGCCAGTTCATCCAGCTGCTTCTTGGACTGTTCCTCGTCATAGCCGGTTTTGAAGGTTGCCGTTTCCTCTGAAGCGGCGGTGAGTGCCTTCTTCTGGTCATCCGTGAGGGAATCCCACTTCTTCGATGACAGTGCCAGCACCCAGGCGTCGTTGATGTGGTTGGTCATTGAGACGTATTTCTGCACCTCGGAGAACTTGTTCGTCCAAGGGACCTCAATCGGGTTTTCCTGGCCGTCGATCGTTCCGGTCTGCAGGCCGGTAAAGACCTCGGAGAAGGCCATGGTCGTGGGGCTTGCGCCCAGCTTGCCGAAGAAGTCGGTCCACAGGGTGTTGCCCGGCACCCGGATCTTCAGCCCCTTCAGGTCGGAAGGCTGTTCAATCGGGCGCACGGAGTTGGTGATCTCGCGGCCGGTCCGGGTCAGGAAGGCGAGTGCCACGGTGTCCTTTGCCGCCAGCTTGTCTTTCAGGACCTTTCCAGGTTCTCCAGCCAGGAACTTTGCCTCTTCCTTGGTGTCCGAGAAGAGGTAGGGGATGCTGATGCCGTTCATTTCCGGCACCACCGAGGCGTAGACGGAGGTGGACAGGATGAGTCCGTCGAGTGATCCGCCCTGCAGCCGGGTCACGGCCGCGTTCTGGTCCCCGCTGAAGCTCGTGCCGTTGGGTACCACGGTGACCTGGACGGAACCGTTGGAGGTCTTCTTGACCTGGTCGGCGAAGTGCTGGGCGGTGACGCCGACCGAGGACGTCAGCGGATCGGGGATGGAGAGCTGGATCTTGGCCACCGGGGCGCTTTGGCCGGCGGGGGTTCCGCCTGCACAGCCGGACAGCAGGGCGGCGGCCAGGCTGGTTGCCAGTACCCCGGTCATGGCGCGGGTCTTGAAGTTCATTCGATGCCTTTCTTCATTGGAAGGATGCGGTGGTACTGGTTCAGGAGACGGTGACGGGGGCGGAAATCAGCGCTTCGGTTTCGCGGCGGAGTTCCAGCGCTTGGGACAGGGAGTCATCAATGATGACATCGTCCCAACCAACGATCGCTCCCTTGGGCACATCGTTACGCAGCTCCACGTGGTGGGCCAGGGCGACGGGGAGGGCGCCGGTGGAGACCGAGTGCTTGGCGGAAACCAGCTTGCCCCACACCGTGAAGCCGCCTTCGCCGTCGAGGAATTCACCGGCCTTGAGGTCTTTCTTGGCGGTAGCGACCACATCGCCATAGAAGCCGACGGGCCCGCCGGTGGGGATGCCGCGGAGGGCTGCGTTGGCGATGGACATGTTCAGTTCGAGGCCTACGTAGTGGTAGGGGCGGTACAGGGCGGCGTACTGGCCGGTGGGGTCCGGGTGCCAGGGGTATTCGTTGAAGCAGCCGGAAACGTAATTGTTGGTTGCCTTGACGACGACGAAGACGCCCTCCTGGGTGTTGTGGCTGATCCAGCTGCCGTCGCGGTTGACGCTGGACATGACGTCAACGCTTCCTTCGTGGGCGAGGGAACCGCCGACGGCGGCCGGGCGGCAGATGGTGGCGATCTCTTCAACGTTGCCCGGTGTGAAGCTCAGGCCGGAATCGGAGGGGGCCAGCCCCGCGCCGTTGGCCACCGCCGCCATTTCGATGGCGGCCTTGGTGCCGTCGCGGAACGAGGTGTGCATGTAGGGGTTGAGCTGGCCGGAGTCGGTCAATTCCTTGGAGAACTCCCAGTTCTCCCAGACGTTGTCCGGGTTCATCTCGTGGTAGTGCTCCAGGTATTTTGCGCCCTTGCCGGCGCAAACCACATCAAAGCCGCTGGTGCGGGCCCAGTCGACGAGTTCCATGATGAGGGCCGGCTGGTCCCCGTAGGCCATGGAGTAGACCACGCCTGCTTCCTCGGCCCGCTTGGCCAGCGCAGGGCCGGCAAGGGCATCAGCTTCGACGGTCACCATGATGATGTGCTTCTTGGTTTCGATTGCCTTCAGGGCGTGCTTGATGCCGACGATCGGGTTACCGGTGGCTTCGACAATGACGTCGATGTCCACGTCGAACAGTTCGTCAGCGTTGGCGACGATGGCGGTGGAGCGGTCCTTCAGCGCCGTAGCGATATCGGGAGCTACCTGGGAGGCAGGCCAGTCCACCAGCTCGAAGGCCCCCTGCGCCCGCTTGACGTTGATGTCGGCAATGGCAACAACGTGGATGCCGGGGATGTTGTTGGCCTGCGCCAGGTACATGGTCCCGTAGCGGCCGGCGCCGATCAGTCCAACGCGGATGGGACGGGACTGCTGCTCACGCTCGCTGAGGAGTTTATGAAGGTTCACGGGAATCTCTCTAGGGGGTGCTTGGCCAAAGAAAAGCACCTCCGGCTCGCCGGATGGCACAACTTCTTTGTCGCTTTTTATGGGAAAACCGTCCGGAGTGGAACCGGTTCCACTTTTGTACCAGCTGCTGATAAGCTGTGTCAACGATCACCTTCCAGCCCGGCGTCATGAAGCAAACGGCTGAAAGAAATCGCGTAGGTCATAACCACGAAGGTCTTGTGTCTCAAGGAGGAGCGGTGCGCAAAGCGCCTACCATTCGCGACGTAGCGTCTGCTGCGGGAGTATCCGTCTCTGTGGTCTCACGGGTACTGAACCCGGAGTCGGGACCGGTCGCACCCGCAAAGAGGCAAGAGGTCTTGAGGGTCATCGATGAACTGGGTTACCGGCCCAGGGCGGCAGCGCGTGAACTCAGCGCCGGGCATGCACTCACCATCGGCCTGGTGGTCACCGATCTGTCCAACCCGTTCTTCGCCCGCCTGGCGGACAGGATCGTCTGGGAGGCGCGCAGCCATGGCGTGCAGGTGGTGTTGATGACCACGCAGGAGGATCCGCACCTGGAGGCGGACTCCCTGGATACGTTGCTGGACCGGTCGGTCAGTGGCGTCATTGCCACTCCCACCGGGGGCAACATCGAAAAATGGAGGCGCCTGCGCGACCTCGGCGTCAATGTCGTCTTCATCGACCGTGCCATCGAAGAACTCGAAGATGTCGATGTTGTCAGCATCGAAAACTTTGACTCGGGACAACGCTCAACCGAGCATCTCATCAGCCTGGGCCATACCCGGATCGGGCTGATCACGGGCCCGCTAACCACCTCCACCGGGAGTGCGAGGTTGAACGGCTACAGGGCTGCACACCGGAACGCCTCCCTGCCAGTAGACCCCACGCTGATACGTGACGTACCTTTTCGCGGGGACGCGGGCGGGGACGCCGTAGGATCGCTGCTTGCGATGCGCCAGCCGCCAACAGCACTCATCGTTGCCAACACGGCACAGGTGCAAAGTTCAGTCCGCAGGCTCGTCCAGATGGGCACTGACATCCCCGATCAGCTTTCGCTCATTGTCTTTGACGACAATCCCTGGACTGAGCTCACCTCTCCCCCGCTGAGCGTCATCCGCCAGCCGCTCGACATGCTCGCCGTTCACGCCATCGAGCTGGTGCTCGGACGGATGCAGGGGAAGCTCCCGGAGGGTGCCCGCCGCATCGAGGTCAAAGCGGACTACCTGCCGCGCAACAGCTGCGCGCCCGTTACCGCCCCGGTCGCGCGCTAAAGGCCTGCAGGGTCCCGGAAGCACCTCCAATGGAAGGTTCGACGGCGGCACGTAACCCGGCGCCGTCGTCGAACCTTCCAGCAAAACCAGCCGGTCACGTCAGGTGTGGGTAGCTTTCTGCTGCCAGCGGGACAGGCGTGCGAACGTGGGGCCAGCGGGCTCCGGGACTTTGGCTGGGTCGGCGCCCGGCCGCCGTCGGCGCAGTTCCAGCGCCAGCGCCTCCTGTCCACGCGCCATCGCCCACCGGTGGTTCGCGGCAAAGGCCGGCTTGAGCAGCCAGCCCAGCCGCCGCAGCAACGGTTTCGCCGCACTGACCCTCCAGTCATAGGTGACCACCGTTTCAGGCCCGTCCTGCTCGAACGTCCAGCGTCCCGTGCCGTTAAGGTCGCCCCGCGCGGACAGCGCGAAACCCTGCTCAGTAACGGGCTCCGTGAGGGTGAGCTGCCACTTGAGCGCGTAGGGCAGCCAGCCTTTGGTGTGGAGGAAGAACGCCTTGCCGGTGCCGTCCGGATTGCCCGCATCCCGGGGCTCGACGTCCAGATACACCGATGGCCACCAGCGCGGAAGCGTGCCGGCATCGCCCAGGACGTCCACCACCTCCCGTGGTGTCCCGGCCACGCGCCAGACGGTTAGGAACTCATAGTCGGTGCTGCTTTTCGAATCGCCCATGGCTGCCTCCGCGGCGAGGATGAATAGGCGGCCCACAGTACTCACGCCGTTGTTTGCGGTCAACGGGCGCCGCGCGTCGATGACTAGGGCCGCGCCGGGCGGGACCGGTAAACGTGCCCGGGCAGCAGCGGAATCCCCTCGAAGAGCTGGGGGACGGACACCAGCTTGTAACCCTGCCCCTGCAAGCCCGCAATCAGCTCCTGCTGCCCGGATATTGTCGACGGCTGGACGTCATGCATGAGCACCATCGCCCCGGCCGTGATCTCCTTCAGCACCTTGGGCACGAAGGCCGCCGGATTCTTGCTCTGCCAGTCCAGCGAGTCCACTGCCCAGATCATCAATGGTTTGCCCACTGCCGCCTGGACCGCTGCATCGGCCGCGCCGTACGGCGGACGCATCATGCTGGGAGTGGAACCCGTGGCGGCCAGGATCGCGGCATCCGTCCGGTCCATCTCTTTCCTGATCGCGGGCGGGGACAGCTTGGTCAGGTAGGGGTGGCTGAAGGTGTGGTTGCCGATTGCGTACCCGGCCTCGGCAACCTGCCTGGCGGTGGCCGGGTTGGCGGTGGTGTTGGACCCGGTCATGAAGAACGTGGCCTGCGCGTCGTTGGCCTTCAGGATGTCCAGTAACTGGGGCGTGGTGCGGGGGTCGGGCCCGTCGTCGTAGGTCAGTGCAGCGCAGGGGACAATATCGCAGTTCACGTGCCTGTGGGCCGGGGCGCTTGCCGGGCGCGGTGCTGCGGCGGCGTTCAGCTGCCCCAGCACTTGGCGGCCGTAATCGCTGAGGGCAGCCGCCGTGTCTGCGGCATTCATCGTGGCCGTCACCTCCCGGCCGGGCATGCCGGGCTGCCCTGCGGAGACGGTCAGTTCGCCTTCCGGACTGAGGACAAGGTCGGTCGGGATTCCTTGAGGGGCGCGGGACGCGATGTCGGCAGGGATGCCCGCCGCGCGTGCTTGCATGGCGGGGATGGACTCAGGCCTCAGCAGGTCGGTGCCGCTCCGGACCGCGCCGGAGGCCAGGTCGATATAAACGGTGGCGGCCGCCATCGCACTGACTCCGTCCGGCCCGGCGTCCGACACTCTTTGACGGACCACGAGCACATTGCCCTTGGCCTGGACGGGTTTGGCCGAAATGACCATTTCCCGGCCCTGGTGCTGGCCGGCGTTCAGTGCCATCGCGGGCCGGTAGCGGCCACCCGCCGGAGCCGCCGCATCCAGAAGTCCCAGCAGCCACGAGTCAATCCGGGCGTTGAAGGCGGGCAGCCCGTCAACGTAGGTCCAGGACGCATGGACGTGGTGGTTTCCCACCTGGGCCGTCAAGGCCATCGGGTACCCGCCAGTGACAGCGGCCGGCTGATCCAGCACGTCCGACAATGGCGGTGGCATCGGCACCACCCGCGGCTGGCTGGAAACCCGGACATGGGGCTGCAGCAGGGAAGGGGCCACCGCACTGCCAACACCGCTGGCCAACACCGCCGCTGCGCAGAGCGAGGCAACGAACAAACGCAGGCAGGCAACAGCTGCGCTCCCGCGGGTGCGCCCCATACCCAGCCCCATCGATTCGCACGCTCCTCAGGTGTTGACCTCTCGATTGTCCCTTACTACCAGGCCCATATGACGAAACCGGAGGCAGTTGCCTGGAACCGGGGAGCTGCGGCAGCCTAGATTGTCACGTTGAGTCCCGCCGTATAGCCCTCCGCGGCGGAACCGGTCATCGTTGCCAGCTGGTAGATGCCGCCGTCGTTCCCGAACACGTTGTCCGACTTGAGCGTTGTGCGGGTCATGTTCGCGACGCTGCGCTCGTACCCGGGGGTGGCGTACACGTCGTCGCAGGCCGCCTGCGGCAGCGCGATCTGGGAGACGGCCAATACCTGCCCGGCGGCGGTGGCATTGTTCATGGACTCAAACACTTCGAAGTGGATGTGCGGCCAGCGCCCGGAGTAGGCGGCCGGGAAGATCGACGTGAACGTGACCTGCCCGTTGGCGTCGGCTTCCTGCACGCCGCGCAGGTAGTTCTCGTTCTTCAGGCTCGAGTCGTACATCGAGTATTTTCCGTCCCGGTCGCAGTGCCAGGCGTACACCGCGGCACCGGCCATCGGGGTGCAGCCCTTGGCGTTGTCCAGGAGGGTCAGGATGAAGGTCAGCGGAACGCCCTCCGCCTTTGCGGAGGCAGTCCCGAAGCTCGACGTGATGTCCTTCCGCACCACCCCGGATGCCTCCAGGACATTCGGTCCGTTGGAGCCATCCCCCGGATAGGGGCCTGCGGTCTCCTGCGGGATTTCCACGCCGCACTCGGCGATGACCCTGGTCAGCGTCGGAGTGACGGCGGAGTCAGTGGTCGTGGCAGACGCGGAGGATGTGGCGGCCGCCGCCGTGCTTGATGCCGGGGAGACAGAGCCAGAGGTTCCGGCCGGCGTGCAGGCGGCGAGCGCGGCCACAGCACCGCCTGCGCCCAGGAACAGTCCCAGGGACCTGCGGCTTACCAGGGTGTTCAAGTCGAACTCCAGCCCCCGGTCGTGGTCGGGGTGCGGCTGGTCAAGGTCGGGCTGGCGGGGTGTGCGTGAAGTGGTCATGATGCAACGAAACCGCACGGGGCTATGCCGTGGGCCGGTTGCTGCTGTGCCGTTCCTGTGCGTCCGGACGCACGCTTCCCCGCAGGAAACCAGCCCCGCAGATAGTACGACGGCGGCACTCGCCCGGCGCCGTCGTCGTCCGTTCCAGCGAAGCCGGCCCGGCGCATAAGGCGCGGAAAAGCGAGGCGGGGCAGGCCCATTGGAGCCTGCCCCGCCTCTTTGCACCGGCTGATGCCCTGCGCCCGACTTTCGGGTTTCCTGTTGCGATGGAGTATGCAGGAACATCTGCCGGCGGGTCTGGTGCGGATGCCCGCGGTCGCCGGCGGCCTAGAGCGTCCTGGGATCGTCGGCGTACATCTTCAGCCTGATGTTCAAGGCGTCGGACATGTGGCGGGCGGCGATCTCACCCGCGCGCTCGGAGTCGCCGTCCCCGATGGCGTCCAGCAGCTCGGCGTAGTCCGCCAGCACCACCGGCCACCTTCCCGGGTAGGTCAGGGTGGTGAGGGTGTACCGGCGCACCTGCTGGTCAAGGCGTTCCAGCAGTCCGATCAGCGACGGGCTGTGGGTGGCGTGCCACAGCTGGGCATGGAAGGCGCGGTTGGTTTCCGCGAGCGCCCGGCCATCATTGGGATCCAGCTGCTGCATCTGCGCCAGCAGCCCCGTGAGCAGCTGGCGGTCCAGGGCGGTTGCCTTGACGGCAGCCTTGGCCGCGGCGGCCTGCTCCAGGATGATCCTCGACTCGTAGATGTCGATGATCTCCTCGGCTGAATGCGTACGGACCACCACCGCCTTGCCGCGCCGTTCCACCAGCCCGTCCTGTTCCAGCCGCTGCAGCGCCTCCCGCACAGGTGTCCGGGATGCCCCGTACCGCTCAGTGAGCTTCGCCTCCGTGAGCGGCTCGTCAGGCGCAAAGACACTCGCGAGAACATCCTCGCGAAGCCGCTGGTGGATGGGACTGGCCACTTTTTCCTCTTTTCCGTTGCTGGTGGGGGCTGCTGGGTTGCCTAGGCGATGGAGCCGGCACGGCGGCCGAAGACGGCGCCCGCCGCAAGCCCGGAGCCGCCGGGGTAGTTTCCGCTGAACAGTCCGCCCAGCGCTTCCCCGCAGGCATACAGCCCTTCGAGCGGCTCCGCGTCTTCGGTGAGCACGCGGCCCCAGGTGTCCGTCTTGAGGCCACCGAAGGTGAAGGTGATGCCGCAGGTCACCGGGAAAGCGTAGAACGGGCCGGTGGCGATGCTGCGGGCCCAGTTGCTCTTCGGCGGCTGGGTGTCGGCCCGGCGTCCGTCCTTGACGTTGGGGTCGAAGGGCGAGCTGCCGGTGATCGAAGCATTGAAGTTGTGCACCGTCTCCTCCAAACCCTCGGGGCTGATACCGGCCTTTTGGGCCAGCTCGGCGAGGGTTGGAGCGGTGACCACCGAGACGCCCGGCATGTCGTACTCCTCGGCGCGCAGCATGGGGCGGGAAGAAGCGTCAAAGATCTGGAAGGCGGCCGAGCCCGGCTGGGCAAGGATGTCCCGGCCGTACTTCGCGTAGGTGTAGTTGCGGTAGTCGGCGCCCTCGTCCACGAACCGCTTCCCGTCGCTGTTCACCACGATGCCCAGCGGGTACCCGCCGCGGGTGAGCTGGTTGGTGAGCGCCAGGTTGCTCTCGTTCTCCGGGTGCCAGGCGTCCCAGGCCACGCTGTGGCACGTGGACCAGTCGCCGCCCCTGGCCGCCCCGGCGTCCAGCGCAGCGAGGATCATCTCCCCAGTGTTGCCCGGCGTGCCGCGCACCTTCGCGTTCTGCCAGCCCTCCCCCAGGTGCCGGCGGCGCAGTTCAGGCGAGGCTTCGAACCCTCCCGAGGCGAGGATGACCGACTCGGCCCGGAGCTCACCTTCTTCGGATGAGCTGCGGTACCGGACCCCGCACACGCGGCCGTCCTCCTTGACCAGTCCGGTGGCTGCGCAATCATAGATAACCTCCACGCCCATGCGCTCTGCGGCGGCGCGGTGGTCGGCCATGAGTCCCTTGCCGCCGCCCACGTTGCCCACGTGCAGTCCGCCCCAGAACAGATACCCGCCGTCCTGGGTCCGGTACGCCTGGCGTTCGTACATCAGGCGGTATTTGAGTCCCATGCCCTGAAGCCAGCGCAAGGTCGGGTTGCTTTCGTTGACCAGGACTGCGGACAGTTCGGGGTCGTTGCGCCCTTCAGAGACCTTGGACAGATCGGCAAGGTATTCGGCAGCGGTGTACGCGGGGACTTCGCTGGCGGCGTGCCGCTCATCCGGTTCCACGAATTCGATGAGCTCCTGGAGCCCGTCGTGGGAGATGCGCGTGGCACCGGCGGTGTAGAAGCTGTTGCCGCCCGAGGCGGCTTCCCGCGCCTTTTCCAGCAGGACAACTTTGCGTCCACGCTCGGCGGCTGCAAGTGCTGCCGCAAATCCAGCGTTGCCGCCGCCCACTACCAAAACGTCGCTCTTGATCATCATCAATCTCCTCAGCTCCATCGCTGTACACGATTGTATACATAAGTATGCCGTCGCATGCAATGGGATGGCGGCACATGCTTGGGGGCATGGCAGGAGAGGGTGAGTGCCGGAGGTGGTGGCTACCCCAGGCGCGGGTGGCTGATTTCCTGGGCGTCGATGTACATCTGGATGCGGATGTTCTTTGCTTCGTCCATGTGGGCGCTGGCGATGCGGCCGGCCTCCTCCGCGTTCCGTGCGCGGATGGCAACCAGCAGCTCCTCGTGCTCCTTCAGCACGCGGCCCCAGCGCTCCTTGGTGGAGAGCGTGGTGCCGGGGTAGCGGATGAAGTGGACCAGGATCCGGTCGAGCAGGTCAAGGAGGGCGGCGCTGTGGCTGGCGGCCCAGATGCGCTCATGGAAGGTGCGGTTGGCGGCGGCCAGTTCAGCCGGAGTGGCAGCATCGAAATCAAGGGTGACCATGGCCTGGTGCGCGCGGTCGATCAGCATCAGGTCCATGTCCGTGTGCCGGAGAGCCGCAGTTTTTGCGGCCGCCTCCTCCAGGAAGGTCCGCACCTCATAGAGGTCCAGCATCTCCTCCGGGCGGTACTCCCGCACCTGCATGCGTGAACCGTAGCGCTCCACGAGCCCTTCGGTTTCGAGGCGCCGCAAGGCTTCCCTGATGGGCGTCCGGGAGACGTTGTACTTCTTGGCCAGGGCGCTTTCAACGAGCTGGGCACGGGGAGGCAGCTCCTGCGAGATGATGGCGTTCCTGATCATCAGGTAGGGGCTTGTCTCTGATTGCGACGCCACGGGCGGCCTCCGGTCTTCATGCAAACAAGCGGCAGGACGCGCCGGCGCCATACCTTTAGCCGCAATTCTAGCGCACTGCATACCGTTCCGGCGGGCTGTGAACACCGTGCCGATATTTCGCACACTCTCCCCAAAAGCACCGGGCACCCACACTCCCCTTTCGGTATTCATCTTTTGAAGACTGTTGCTTAAGTCATATGAACGGTATACCGTTTGTGACCAACGCCATACAGCAGGGTAATTACCGGATTCCGGTTTGCTCAGCTTTGAACATTCATCCGGCGGCTGCACACGGTAGCCCGGGGTTTTTCAGGAGAACCAATGACGCTTCTATTCAGGGAAGAGCCGCACGCCGGCACCCTCCCGGTCACCCCGGTGCCGGCCACCCTCGTCCGTGGCGGCACCAGCAAGTGCTGGATATTCCGGGACGAGGACCTTCCGGCTGACGCCCTGGAGACGGACCGTCTCCTCATCCGCACCTTCGGTTCGCCGGATCTCCGCCAGATCGACGGAGTAGGCGGCGCCTCGTCGACCACCAGCAAGGCGATCACCGTGGCCGGCACCGACCGGGACGGAACGGTCCGCTACCGGTTCGCCCAGGTGGCCATCGACAAGCCGGCAGTCGAGTGGGCCAGCAACTGCGGCAACTGCGCAACAGCGCTGGGCCTCTACGCGCTCCATGCCGGGCTGGTCGCTCCCACCGGGGAAGTCACCCGGGTCCCCATCCTGAACACCGTGACCGGGCTGCGCCTCGTTTGCGAGATCCCCACACCGGGGGCGCAGGTACCGGCCTACGGCGGGCGGCGCCTCGACGGCCAGCACTACCCCGGCGTCCCCATCGACGTCATCTTCCAGAAGTCCTCCTGGTCCAGCTACGGTGCACAGTTCCCCACAGGCAACGCCACGGATGACATCGAGGTCGACGGGAAGCGGTACCAGGCGACACTGATCGACGCGGGCGCCCCGGCTGCACTCTTTGCCGCACAGGACCTGGGGCTGGACGCAACCGCCAGCGAGGAAGCCTTGGAGGCGCTGGTCCGGATCGCTCCGCAGTTGCGCGCTGCGGCCGCCCGCAGGATGGGGCTGCCGCAGAACCTCAGCTCCATTCCGAAGGTTGGCGTCGTGGGCCCTCCGCCCGCAGGCGCAACCGGCGTTTCGGCCCGGATGATCTCGATGAGCGCGCTGCACCCCGCCATCGGCCTCACCAGCGCGGTCGCCGTCGCGGCTGCTTCGGGGACCGCAGGCAGCGTGGTGCAGCGCAACGTGGTTCCGGCGGCGGAGGCCGGACTCTTTATCCACTTACTGAAAGGCAAGACGGCGCTGGCATTGGATGCCGCCGATCCCGCTGAAGTCTCCTTTCAACGCTCGGCCCGCGTCATCAGCGAAAGCACCATCCTGGTGCCAAGTGACTGAAGAAACCCCTACAGGAAAAACCCAGCCCAAGGAATCAGCCATGAAAATCAGCATTCAAAACCTGCAGCTGAAGTACGGAAGCTTCACTGCCATCGAAAACCTCAACCTCGACATTGAAGACGGCGAGGCACTGGTCCTCCTGGGCCAGTCGGGCTGCGGCAAGACCAGCACGATGCGCTGCATCGCCGGCCTGGAGGAGCCCACCTCGGGGCGGATCATCATCGACGACGTTGTGGTCTTCGACTCCGAAAAGGGCATCAACCTGCCCCCGAACAAGCGCAACGTCGGCATGGTCTTCCAGTCCTACGCGGTATGGCCGCACATGACGGTTGCCCAGAACGTTGCCTATTCGCTCAAGCAGAAGAAGCTCTCCAAGAGCGAAATCGATGAGCGCGTCAGGGAGGCGCTCACGCTGGTCGGCCTGGAGCCCTACGCCGACCGCGGCGCCAGCCTGCTCAGCGGTGGCCAGATGCAGCGCGTGGCCCTGGCACGCAGCCTGGTCATGCGGCCCAGCGTGCTCATGCTCGACGAACCGCTCTCCAACCTTGACGCCCGCCTGCGTGACCGGCTCCGGGTTGAACTGCGTGAGATCCAGCTCCAGTTGGGGCTCACCTGCGTGTACGTCACCCACGACCAGCACGAAGCCTTCGCCCTGGCAGACCGCATCGCCCTGCTCCAGGGCGGCCGGATTGTGCAGATGGGCGCCCCGCAGCACATGTACGAGGCACCCGCCAGCGCCTCGATCGCCCACTTCCTGGGTGTTTCCAACATCATGGACTGCACCCCGGAGGGCACGGCCACCGGCGCCACCACGGCACGCATCGCCAACAGTGAGCTCACCATTCAGTCGGCGCAGCAGGCCAGTGATGCGGGCGCATCCCCCAAGGTCTGCATCCGGGCCGAGGACCTGCAGATCACCGCCATGCCCACCGAACACCCCAACTCGTGGCCGGGGACGGTACGCGTGGCGGGCTTCCAGGGGAACGACATCCGGTACGCCATCCAGCTGGAATCCGGGCCCGAACTGGACGCACTGGGCGGGCTGAGGCGCGGCGAACAGCACAAGGTGGGGGACCGCGTGTGGGTCACCGTCAACCCCCGCGAAGTCCAGATCTTGCCGGCTGAGGTCCTCGCATGAGCCTCAAGACCACCGAGGCGGCCAGCCGCGTCGAGGCCCGCCTGGCGCCGAAGCCCGAACCCCGGAACTACCGCTCTGCCCGGACCCTTGCCGGCCTCCGGAAGAACACGCCGGGCCTGATCGTCCTGGTGATCCTCGGCGTCCTCATCGTCCTCCCCCTTGCCCTGGTCCTGCTCGCCGCGTTCTCGGACAGCGTTCCCCGGCCGGGCAGCATCTCCCTGGGCGGCCTGACGCTGTCCAACCTGGCACTGCTGGCCACCCCGGAAGCACTCGGGGCCCTGGTCAACTCGCTCATGGTCGGCGCAGGCTCGGCACTCATCGCCCTGCTGATCGGCGCATTCCTGGCCTTCGTGTGCGCCCGCTCCGATGCGCCGTGGCGGAAGTTCATCTTCTTCATCGGCATGGCGCCGATGTTCATCCCCGCCCTGGTGGGCGCCCTGGCCTGGTCCCTGCTCTGCTCGCCCAGCGCCGGCTACATCAACATCTTCCTCCGCGACCTGGGCATTGACGCCGCCATCAACATCTACAGCCTCCCGGGCCTGGTGTTCGTGCTGGGAATCTTCTACGCCCCGTACGCCTTCCTGCTGCTGCACAGCTCGCTGTCGATGATGAACGCCGACCTCGAAGAGGCAGCCACCGTCCACGGGGCTCCGCTGCGCACCATGCTGCGGACCGTCACCCTGCCCCTGGCCCTGCCGGCCATCCTGGGCTCCGCCGTCCTGGTCTTCGCGCTGACGATGGAAAACTTCCCCGTGGCCCAGGTCATCGGCAACCCCGCCGGCGTGGACACGCTGCCCACCTATATCTACCGCCTCATGAGTGCCACTCCGGCCAAGAGCAACCAGGCTGCCAGCGTCGCCGTGATCCTGACCGTTGCGCTGATGGCCGTGACCCTCATCCAGCAGCGCATCATCAACAAGCGCAAATTCACCACCATGACCGGCAAGGGCAACCGTCCCCGGCAGGTGCCGCTGCGCAAGATGCGCTGGCCCTTCACCATCCTGGCCCTGGCCTACTTCGCGGTGTCCGTCGTCCTGCCCATGCTCGCACTGCTCGCCGCGTCCATGCAGGCCACCCCCTTCGTGTCCTCGATGTCGCAGCTGCTGGAGGCCAATTCCCTCAGCTTCGCCAAGCTGATCGAAGTCCTCGGATCCAACGATTTCCAGCTCGCCCTCAAGAACAGTGTCCTGGTGGCCCTGATCGCGGCATTCGCCGGCACCACCCTCAGCTTCATCGCCTCCTACATCCGCTACCGCACCAAGTCCAAGGTGGGACGGCTGATCGAACTGGTCGCCATGACCCCCCTTGCCGTCCCCGCCATCGTGATGGGCATCGGACTGCTCTGGACCTGGCTGCTGCTGCCCCTGCCCATCTACGGCACCCTGGCGATCCTCGCCGTCGCCTGCGTTGCAGTGTTCATGCCCCAGGGCTACCGCGGCGTCTCCGCATCGATGCTCCAGATGGACCAGGACCTCGAGGACAGCGCGGTCATGCTCGGCGCCGGACGGACCCGGTCCGTCCTGGACGTCACCCTGCCCCTGATGCGCGTCGGCATCATGTCCTCGTTCCTGCTGTTCCTCATGCTGTCCATGCGTGAGCTCAGCGCCTCCATCTTCCTCTTCACCTCGAACACCCGGATCCTGTCCATCCTCGTGTTCGACAACTTCGACAACGGCCAGAGCCAGGCAGCTGCCGCCGTCAGCGTCCTGTACTGCCTCGTCATCGGAATCCTCGCCGTCATCGCCCAAAAAGTCGGCGGCGAACGCAAGACCAAGAACTGACCTCACCCACCTTTGAAAGGGACACCCACAATGAAGTTAGCGTCCAAACTTCCCGCCTTCACCGCAGCCGGAGTGCTGCTCGCCCTCAGCCTGGCCGGGTGCGGAAGCCCCGCCCAGAGTGCCGGCGTGGTCACTGCCACCGCAGCTGTGAACACCGACAACGGACTGGTGATCAACGGCGAATCCATCGCGGACAAGGACACCTACGAGAAGGCCAAGACCCAGACCCTGTCCCTCTACTCCGGCTACACCGATTCCTCTGAAAGCGCGCTGGTTGACGCCTTCACCAAGGACACCGGCATCAAGGTCAACGTCGTCCGGCTCACCCCGAACAAGCTCTCCGAACGCGTTCTCTCCGAACAGGGCGCCGGCAAGCTCAGCGCCGACGTCATCCGCACCTCCGACTACCGGATTGCCAAGTCCATGGAGGACGCCAAGGTCTGGAAGGCCTATGACGTACCCGGCGCCTCGGCCCTCAAGGACGTTTCCGTGGACGGCGGCCAGTTCACCCGCATGTTCAACTCCGTCTACACCCTGGGCTACAACACCCAGCTGGTGAAGGAAGCCGATGCCCCCAAGTCCTGGGCGGATGCCGTCGGCGGCAAGTGGCAGGGCAAGCTGGGCATCGTCCAGGGCGGCTCGGGCGGCAGCACCGCTGCGCTGAACAGGTTCATGGAAACCAAGATGGGCGGCGACTACTTCGCCAGGTACGCTGCGCAGAAGCCCAAGATCTACGACTCCCTGGGTGCTGAAGCCACGGCGCTGGCCCGCGGTGAAGTGGCCGTGGGCACGGTCACCATCAGCGGCACCAACATCTCGGCCGTCCAGGACAAGGCCCCGGTCAAGTTCATCGTCCCCGAGGAAGGACTCGTCTCGTACGACTATTACCTGGGCATGACGGGCACCGCCACGAACGTGGAAGCCGCGAAGGTCTTCATGAACTACAACCTTTCCAAGCAGGGCCAGCAGGTCTTTGCGCAGATCGGTGAATACCCGGTCCGCACCGACGTGGCACCGCCCACCATCATGGGCGTGACGCTCCCCGCCGTCGATTCCGGCAAGGTCTACCGCATGCAGAACACCGACGCCGTGACCTACGGCAAGGACGACCTTGCCAAGTGGAACCAGGTCTTCGGCTACACCAAGTAACCCCGCAATCCCGTGCCCGGGGACCCGGCCTCCGCCGGGTCCCCGGGCTTTTTTCATTCACCCATCACCAGGAGCCCCGTGACCGCCGTCCACGTCCCCGCACTTCCGGTGCCCCGGAGCACCTCGTCCCTGCTGGTCCGCCAGGACGGCAGGACCATCCTTGAACTCGGCGACACCACCCGCGCCGGTTACGTCGCCTCCGTGCGCAAGAGCCTGCTTTCGATCCTTTTCGGAATCCAGGCGGACGCCGGCACGGTCAGCCTCGACGCCACAGTCGATGAGCTCGGTGTTGATGATGTTGGCGGCCTGCTGCCCATCGAGCGGACGGCCCGGCTCCGTGACCTGTTGACGTCGCGTTCGGGCGTCTACCATCCGCCCTCCAGCCCGGGCAGTGACGAGGATGCCTTCCCTTCACGTGGCACAAAAGCACCGGGGCAGTATTTCCTCTACAACAACTGGGATTTCAACGCCGCGGGCGCGATCTTCGAGAAGGCCAGCGGCCTGACCGTCTTCGAAGCGTTCCAGAAGCACCTGGCCGGTCCGCTGGGGTTCGACGACTACGACCCCACACGCCAGCGCATGCTGGGGGACGCCCGAAAGTCCGCCTTCCCTGCCTACCACTTCTTCCTCTCCGCCCGGGACCTGGCCAAGATCGGGATGCTGATGGCTGCCGGCGGCCAGTGGGAGGGACGGCAGCATGTCCCCCGGGAGTGGGTCAGGGACAGCGTGGCCACCTATGTCAGGCGCGCAGACATGGCGCCGGCCACCGGTTTTGGCAACTGCGACTACGGCTACCTGTGGTGGCTCCCCCGGGAATCCGGCCCGCAGTGGGAGGGGGCGTTCCTGGCGGAGGGCAACTACGGCCAGTTCCTGCTGGTCCTGCCGGCGATCGGGAGCGTCATTGTGCACCGGCGCTTCGTCAGCGACAGCTTCGCCGTCGCCCGGAACACCCACACGGCAGCTGCCTCGACGGCAGGCCCCGCTCCGGTGACCCACGCCGAATTCATGGACCTTGCCCGGGCGCTGGTTGCCGGGCCCCTGGCCCGGTAGGCGTCAGGAAAGGCACCGTACGACGGCGGCACCCTCCTTTGTCAGGAAGCTGCGCCCTTGGCGATGGAACGGAACACCTTGGTTGCCTGCTGCGCCGCGGGGCTGAGCCGCCGGTTTGCCAGGTGGGCCAGGAGGATCCGGCGCTTTGGGGACCCGGCGAGCGGGACCGCCACGACGTCGGGCCGCAGGGCCGTCAGCGCCAGCCTGGGTGCCAGGGCGATCCCGATACCGGCCGCCACCATGCCCTGTGTCTCCTGGTAATCGTTGGCGGCGAAGGCGATCCGCGGTTCGAACCCGGCGTCGCGGCATACCCGGCTGAGGACGTCGGCCACGGGGTGCTCATCGCGCACCACCCATTCCTGGTCGCTCAAGGCGCCGATGCGGACCGAGCCCAGTTTCGCAATGGGGTGCTCCCGCGGTACCAGCAGCACAGTTGGATCGTTCGTCAGCCTGACCAGGGCCAGGTCAGGGTCCTCGATCTGCTGCCAGGGATAGTCCCACAGCAGCGTCAGTTCGATTTCCCGCCGCCGCAGCCGCTCCAGCAGTCCGTCCCGGCGGGCGCTGACAACCGTCACTGCCACCTCCGGGTGGCGGGCGCGGAACGCCAGCACAACGTCGGGCATCAGGGAGGCCCCGCCGGTGGGAAAGGTCCCAAGCCGGAGCTGGCCCCGCCGAAGGCCCGCGAACTCCCCCATTTCGGCGCGGGCAGCTTCAACGGTCCTGTCGATGTCGTCGGCGTAGTGCAGCAGGGCGTGCCCCGCCTCGGTCAGGACCACGCCCCGGGGATGGCGCTCGATGAGGACCACGCCCATCTCCTGTTCGAGTTTGGCTATCTGCTGCGACACCGCCGAGGTGGTGAAGGAAAGGGCGGCAGCAGCCGAGGTCAGGGAGCCGGAACGGCCCACCTCACGGAGCACATGGAGCCGGTGGAGATCGAGGATTGCCATGCACTGAGTTTAGCAAAAGTAGATAGTCGTCCATTTATTTGCGATTGTGCTGAAGGCTCCCATCCCGGATCGTAGAAGTACAAGGTGCTGTGAAGTAGAGCACCTGCAAGTTACGAGGGAGAAATACAGTGGGACTCAAAGGACATTGGTACCGGGGCGGCACCAGCAAGTGCTGGCTCTTCGATGCCAGGGACGTGGCCCTCCACGCCCCCACCCGCGAGGAAATCCCCGCACTGCTGTCAGCCGCTTTCGGCGCAGCGGATGCGCGGCAGCTGGACGGCGTCGGGGGCGGAACGTCCACCACGTCAAAGGCTGCGGTCATCTGGGCAACCCCTGGTGCCGAGGCAGACCTCGACTACCTTTTCGCCCAGGTGGGGATCGGTGACCCCACCGTTGAGCTGGGTTCCAACTGCGGCAACTGCGCCACCGCCATTGCCCTGTTCGCCGTCCAGACGGGCATCGTTCCCGCCCGGGACGGCATGACCAAGGTCCGCATGCGCCACGTCACTTCCGGCGCCGTGCTCAGCGGAGCGGTTCCAACTCCCGGCGGCCACATTCCCAAGTCCGGCCTGGCACGGGTTCCGGGCAGCAGCGCCGCCGGTGTTCCCGTCAGCCTCTCGTTCCACGGCCCCTGGGGCCAGAACACCGGTGCACTCCTGCCTACCGGCAACACCGTGGACCAACTCCAGGTCAACGGCAGGACGCTGGGCGCAACGATGGTGGACGCCGGGGCCCCTGCCGTGCTCCTCGCAGCCGACCAGGCCGGCGTCGATCTTTCCTCAATGACGGACAACCTCACTGCCCAGCTGCCGGACCTCATCGCGGCACGGGCATCAGCCGGCCTCATCATGGGGCTGCGGAAGCCTGAGGATCCGCCGCAGAACGCTGTCCCGAAAGTCGGGGTTGTGGCGCCAGCCGGCGACTACATCGCCGCGGACGGAACAACCATCACCGCCGGCAGCCACGACGTGCGGGTGCGGATGCTGTCCATGCTCGCACCCCACCCGGCCATCGGCCTGACCTCAGCCGTGGCAGTTGCCCTTGCATCCTCGCTGCAGTCATCGGTCGTAGCCAACGCAGCAGGCCAATCACCCTCCACCGGCACCGGAACTCCCCGCTTGCTGCGGGTCGGGACGCCCGCCGGCGTGATCACCGCCGAAATCATCACCGATGACACCGGCGCCGTCAGCGAAGTGGCCCTCCACCGGGCAGCCCGCCACATCGCCACCGCAGATATCGACGTGGCCCCGGCCGCCGAGCTGTCTGCCTAAAACCCCTTATCTCTTTGCCCCATCATTAAGGGGCCGCACCAACCAGGAAGTTGTTCAATGAAGATCAAATCCATCCTCGGACACCTGTATGTCCAGGTACTCATCGGAGTCGCCCTCGGCGTCGTTGTGGGCGCACTGTGGCCGGACCTCGGTGCATCGCTCAAGCCCATCGGCGACGGCTTCGTGAAACTCGTGAAGTTCATGATCGCCCCCATCGTGTTCTGCACCATCGTCGGAGGCATCACCTCGCTGCGGGACACCAAGAAGGTGGGCCCCACCCTGATCCGTTCGCTTGGCCTCTTCTACGCGCTGACGGCACTCGCCCTTGCCCTGGGCCTGGCCGCGGTGACGCTGTTCCAGCCCGGCGCCGGGATGCACATCGATCCCACGCACCTGGACTCCTCGGTGGCGCAGAAGTACACCACGCAACTGCCCAGCAGCAACCCCGTGGACTTCATCCTCAGCATCATCCCCACCACCTTCGTTGGCGCCTTCGCCGACGGTGAGGTCCTGCCCGTGCTGGTCATTGCAATGCTGTGCGGCTTCGCCTTCAGCAAGCTCGGCGCACCGGGCCAGCTGGCCCTGAACGTGGTCAACAGCTTCAACCAGCTGCTCTTCATCATGTTCGGCTACATCATGAAGGTGGCTCCGCTGGGAGCCTTCGGGGCCATGGCCTTCACCGTTGGCAAGTACGGCGCCCACTCCATCGGAAACCTCGGCATGCTGATCCTTGCCTTCTACGCCGCCTGCATCGTCTTCGTGGTGGTCGGCCTGGGCATCCTGGCCAAGGTGACCGGCTTCAGCCTGTGGCAGATCCTGCGCTACTTCAAGGATGAGTTCCTGATCGTCCTGGCCACGTCCTCCAGCGAACCGGTCCTGCCGCGCCTGCTGTCCAAGCTCGAACGGATCGGCTGCGACCGCAGCGTTGTGGGCCTGGTGGTCCCCACCGGCTACTCCTTCAACCTGACCGGAACGGCCATCTACCTCACCCTCGCCTCCATGTTCATCGCCCAGGCCTGCGACATCCACCTCAGCTGGGGCCAGATCCTGCTGATGCTCGGCATGATGCTGCTGACCTCCAAGGGCGCGGCGGGCGTCACCGGAAGTGGTTTCGTGGCCCTGGTGGCGACGCTGACGGTCATGCCCACCCTGCCGGTGGCCGGCGTGGCCCTCATCGTGGGCATCGACCGCTTCATGAGCGAGGCCCGTGCCCTCACCAGCACGGTCTGCAACATCGTCTCCTGCGTGGCAATCGCCAAGTGGCAGGGTGAGCTGGACATGGTCAAGCTCCGCTCCGAGCTCCAGGCGGGCTTCGTGCCCACCGAGGCGGAGAAGGTTCAGCTGGCCGAACCGGCCCTGGCCCACTAACCGGCCGCCAGGCCACCACCACCAGTGTTTGCCCGGGATCCCGGCAGGGGTCCCGGGCAAACCCCTGCAAGGGGTACTACTTCACAATCCGCACGGAAAGGACCCGAAATGAGTGAGCGCCAAACGGAACAGGACACAGCGGAAGACTGCGACGCCGGCACCTGCTTCTACTGCCAGAGCCCGGAAACCGACTAGCGCCCCAGCCCTGGGGCCACGCCGTCAGCCTGGGCATTGCGAGGCAGGGCGGCAACAGGCCCTAGACCCACTGCTCCCACAGCGTCAGCTGCAGGCTGACGGTCCCGGACGAACCAGCCACAACGGAACCGGCCCCCGCGGAAGGGTCGACGACGGCACCCGCCGTGCCGCCGTCGTCGTCCCTTCCAGCAAAAACAGCCAGCCGCATCAGCCGCATCACGCCCGGACCGCCTCAGCAGCCGCATCCGAAGAACGCACGGGCGTCTCCAGCCCAAGGTTTTCCCACAGGGTGTTCCCGCGGTACTCCGTGGGGTACACCCCGCGTTCCTGCAGCTCCGGCACCAGGTGGTTGACGATGTCGTCCAGGCCGGAGGGAATGAGCCACGGCGAGATGTTGAATCCGTCCACCGCCCCCACCCGCGCGAACTCGGCCAGCTGGTCCGCCACCTCAACGTACGAACCCGTGAAGGTGGAATCCACCCGTGCAGTGCGGGAGGTGACGAACTGCCGGATGGACAGCCCCTTGTCCTTGGCCTCGGCCCGCCACTGGTCCGCCAGCTGCCGCGCCTTGGCGCCGTGGAAGCCGCTGCCGCGGGTCTCGGACGTTTCCTCCACCACCGGATCGATCTCCGGCAGCGGTCCGTCCGGATCGTACGACGACAGCTCGCGGCCCCAGAACTGCTCCAGGTAGGCGATGGCCTGCTGCGGGCCGATCTGCAGGCTCCGCACCCACTCCTTCTTCTCCGCCGCCTCCGCAGCGGTGGGCGCCAGGATGAACTCACTGGCCGGCATGATCTGCACGGCGTTGGCACCCCGGCCAGCGGCCAGGGACCGCTCCACGAGGTCCTTGCGGAACTCCACGGCGTCGTCGAACTTGGGGTGCGCGGAGAAAATCACATCAGCCTGCCGGGCAGCAAAGTTGCGGCCCTCGGGCGAGTCGCCGGCCTGGAACAGCACCGGGCGGTACTGGGCGCTGCGCGGCAGCCGCGGCGTCACGTCCACCGTGTAGTGCTGGCCCTGGTGCACCACCCGCCGGGCAGGACCGTCCGGGGTTTCCCACGAATCCCAGATCCGCTTGGCCGTCTCCACGAACGCCTCCGCGTGCTTGTACCGGTCAGCGTGGTCAAGGTATCCCCCGCGGCGGAAGTTGGCCCCGGTCCAGGCGTTGTCAGTGGTCACGATGTTCCACGCGGCACGCCCGCCCGAGATCAGGTCCAGCGACGCGAGCCGGTGCGCCAGGTCGGCGGGATCGTTGTACGTGGTGTTCTGGGTGGCCACGAGCCCGATGTTTGTGGTCACCGAGGCCAGCGCGGCCAGCATGGTCTGCGCGTCCGGCCGGCCCACCACGTCCAGCGCGTGCGGGCGGCCCAGGTGTTCACGGAGGCGGAGCCCCTCGCCCAGGAAGAACGCGGCGAACAGCCCCCGCTCGGCGGTCTGGGCGATGCGGCGGAACGATTCGAAGTCCGTCTGCGAGCCCGATTCGGCGGCCTTCCAGATGGTGCCGGAGTTCACGCCCTGGAAGAAGACCCCAAACTGGATCTGGCCCGACGGCACAAAGACATCGGATTTAGCACGGTTGTGCTGTGTCACGGTGGTTCCCCTTACTTTCCCGCGCCGGCGGGCGCAGCGGCGTTGGATGCGGCGGTGGCGTAGCGGCTCACCGGGCGTGAAAGCCCCAGCAGGTCGCGGAAGGTGCCGTCCTGCACCAGCGGGCGGAGGACTCCGCGGCGGCGCAGTTCCGGTAGGACCAGGCGGCCCAGTTCCTCCAGGTCGACAAAGAGCGACGCCGGGTGCAGGCGCACGCCGTCGGCCTCCTCCAGGAGTTCCGTGAGGAAGTCCGTGAGACCGGCGGCGGAACCGGCGTAGTTAGCACGGCCGGAGCCAAAGCCAGCCACCCGCCCCGCCGCGGCCTGCCCGCGGGAGTCCAGGACGACGTCGAGCTCGGCGACCACTGCAACGCCGGCAGCCACCCGGGACCGCACATCGCGGACCTCTGCCGCCAGCAGTTCGGCGGCAGGTGCGGACACCAGCACGGCATCCACGGCGTCCGCGGGAACCTCCCCCAGCAGGCACGCGGGCGCCAGCACGGGCAGCTGCCCCTGCAGCGGCCGCGGAATGATGGACGGTCCCTGCACGGAATAGCCGGCGCCGGCAAAATC
Source organism: Arthrobacter sp. StoSoilB19 (assembly GCF_019977275.1). Classification (NCBI taxonomy): domain Bacteria; kingdom Bacillati; phylum Actinomycetota; class Actinomycetes; order Micrococcales; family Micrococcaceae; genus Arthrobacter; species Arthrobacter sp. StoSoilB19. Next base: position 4,127,393 of record NZ_AP024650.1, read on the forward strand.
GGCACGAGTCTCGAAATCGACCGCCGTATCAAAATCGACATAGTGCAGCTTGTCCACGTCGATGTACCGGCCGGTGGCCACGTCGCGGATCACGGCGTCGTCCTCCCACGAATCCCACAGCCGCCGGGACACCTCGATGGACGCCGCGGCCTCCTGACCCAGTGCAGCGCCGGTCACGGACGGGCGTCCGACGGCGGCAGCAGCCTCCGGCGATTCGGCTGCCGTCACGATCCACCCGGCCCGGCCGCCGGACACGTAGTCCAGGCTGGCCAGCTGGGTGGAGATGTGGAACGGCTCGGTGTAGACGGTGTCCACCTCGGGTACCAGGGCGATGGTCCGGGTGGCGGGTCCGGCGAAGGCCGCCCGCTGCAGCGCGTTGGCGCGGCCCGGAGCGGGTGCGTCGGTGAAGGTTGCTGCATGGAAGCCCGCGGACTCTGCTGCCAGCACGGCCCGGGTGAGGTGCGCGCCGTCCCAGCCGGCGCCGTCGAGCTCAAGGGCAAGGAACCCTCCCTGGCGGGTTGAAGAGATGCTCACTGCTGGTCCTGACGTTCGTAGGGAATCTTTTCGCCGGCCTCGATGGCCACCGGCAGCCGGTTTTCCGCCGGCGGCAGCGGGCAAGTGGCCAGGTCCGTGTACGCGCACGGCAGGTTCACGGCCCGGTTGAAGTCCAGCAGCACGGACCCGTCTGCGGCCGGCACCACGGACAGCGAGCGGTTGGCGGCATAAGTGGTCTTGCCGGAGGTCTGGTCTGTGAACAGCACGGACAGGGCGCCGGGGGCGTGGCCGTTGAATGCGGTCAGCGCCAGCTCCCGGCCGGCCAGCTTGAAGCGGATCTCGCCCGGCGCCTCATACACATGCTGGATGCCCTCGACGGCGGCGCCCACCGTGGTGGGCCTCGGCGCCTCGAACGGCACATAGGTTCCGCGCACGGCATACGCGGCATCAGGCGAGTAGGCGGGCGTGCCCTGGTAGGCCTGCAACAGCGGGTTTTCCGGATGACGGGGCCGGACGATGTATTCGCCGCCGCGCTTGGCCAGCTCAATGACGGTCTCGCCGGACACCAGGTTGATGCCGCCGCGCTCCTCGATGGGGCCAAGCTCAACGGTGGCCCCGGACGCAGTGTTCAGCTCCGTGCCGTCCTGCTGCAGGCTGTCACCCGGCTCCAAAAGGATGCGGACGACGTCGGCCGCCACGCTCCAGGTGCCCGGGACGCCTTCCAGCCGGGCGGGTTCGCTGCCCAGCCAGTGCAGGTGGGTCACCGCCAGGAAGCCGTGCGGGTGGGCGCGGTGCTGTTCGTGGGCGGCGTGCCATTCCTGCCAGTCGGCGTCGAAGGATTCGAGGGCTGATCCGGTGGATTGTGCGGTCATGATGCCTTCCCTGACGGGGCCGCGCCGGCCGATGCCTGCGTGGCCGCGAAGTTCTCTTCGGTGATGGTCTTGGATTCCGGCAGCGCTTCCTCGGACAGGCCCCAGCGCTCCAGCACCTTGCCGTAGGAGCCGTCCTTGATGACGGAATTGAGGGCCTCGGAAATGACCGGCGCCAGCCCGTTGCCGCGCAGGGTGGTGGCGGCCACCAGGGTCTCGGAGGGCCAGCCGGCGTTGACCTTGCCCACCACCTTCAGGTCGTCCCGGGTGTTCTCGCGGTACACGGTGGACGGGTAGGGGGCGATGTTCAGGTCCGTCCGGCCGGAGGACAGCGCCAGGATGGTGTCCGCGTCGGAGGAGTAGTACTGCAGCGTGGCCGGCGCTTTGCCCTTGCCCTCGAGCTCCTTGTTCCACGCCAGCAGGATCTTTTCCTGGTTGGTGCCGGACCCCACGGAGATCTTCAGGCCGGAGATGTCGTCCGCGCCCTTGATGCTGTGCGTGGAGGACTTCTTGGCCTCGAAACCCATGTACGCGGCCCGGTAGCTGGCGAAGTCGAACAGCTTCACCCGATCCTTGTTCACGCCCACGTTGGAGAACACAGCCTCAAAGTCGCCGGACTGGGTCTTCAGCGGCCAGTTCTCCCAGGACGTCACCTGCACGTCCAGCTCCAGGCCCAGCTTGTCCGCCACCAGCTGGGCGATGTCCAGTTCGGAGCCGATCGGCGTCTTGTCGTCGGTGGCGTGGAAGGACAGCGGGATGGACCCGGCGGTGGTGGCCACCGTCAGCTTGCCGTCCTTGCCGATCAGCCCGGGGACCTTGGCGGCGAGCGCCGCGTCCTTCTCGCCCCGGATCCGCTGCTGGTCCGGTGAGGTGTTGTAGACCACGCCGTTGCGTGCCGCCGTCGTCTGCGCTCCACCGCTGGCGTTGCCGGCGGCGGAGGCGCCGGGGTCGGCGCAGCCGGCGAGCGCGGCGGTGCCAAGGAGTGCGGTGCCGAGGAGTACGACGGCGGGACGCGCCGCGAGGGCGCGGCTGCGGCGGAGGCCGCGGGTGGGGAAAGCCATGGGGTGGTCCTTAGATGTTGAAGGCCGGTTCCAGCACCTTGGAGAAGAAGCTCCGGGTGCGCGGTTCCTGGGGGTTGCTGAAAATTTCCTTGGGGGTGCCCTGTTCCACGATCTGGCCCTGGTCCATGAACACCACGGTGTCCGCCACGTCGCGGGCAAAGCCCATCTCGTGCGTGACGATGATCAGCGTGGTGCCGGAGGTGGCCAGTTCGCGGATGACGTCCAGCACTTCGTTGACCAGCTCGGGATCCAGGGCGGAGGTGGGCTCGTCGAACAGCAGGATCTTGGGGTCCAGGGCCAGGGCCCGGGCGATGGCCACGCGCTGCTGCTGGCCACCGGAGAGCTGGCGGGGGTAGGCGTCGGCCCGGTCCTTGAGCCCCACCCGGTCCAGGAGTTCCAGGCCGCGGCGGCGGGCCTCCTCCCTGGACCGCCCCTGCGCCACGACGGGTGCTTCCGCCACGTTCTCCAGGGCGGTGAGGTGCGGGAACAAGTTGAAGTTCTGGAACACCATGCCGATGTCGGTGCGCTGTTTCAGGATCTCCTTTTCCCGCAGCTCGTGCAGGCGGTCGCCGCGGAGTCTGTAGCCCACCAGCTGTCCGTCGATTGTGATGTGGCCGCCGTCCACCTTTTCCAGGTGGTTTATGGTGCGCAGCAGGGTGGATTTTCCGGAGCCGGAGGGGCCTACGATCACGGCCACCCCGCCCGGTTCCACGGTGAGGCTGACGCCTTTGAGGACTTCCGTGGCGCCGAAGGATTTGCGGACGCCGGTGATTTCCACCAGGCCGCGGGTGGCTGTGGGGGCGGTAAGGGTCTCAGTCATCAGGGGTTCCTCCGGGTGGGCACTGCCGCGTGGGTGGCGAAGAACTTACGGGCCTTCTGCAGGGGCGTCAGCGGCAGGCTCCGCACCGCACCCCTGGAGTAGTGCCGTTCGATGTAGTACTGGAACACGCTCAGCACGGAGGTGATCACGATGTACCAGAGCGTGGCCACCAGCAGCAGCGGCAGGACCTGCTGGGTGCGGTTGTAGATGACCTGGACCGTGTAGAACAGCTCCGAGTAGGCCAGCACGTAGACGATCGAGGTGCCCTTGACCAGGCCGATGATCTCGTTGAACGCGGTGGGCAGGATGGCGCGCATGGCCTGCGGCAGCACGATCCGCGTGGAGCGGCGCCAGGCCGGGATGCCCAGGGCGGCCGCGGCCTCCAGCTGTCCCTGGTCCACTGACAGGATGCCGCCGCGGATGATTTCGGCCGAGTAGGCGGCCTGGTTCAGGGTCAGGCCCAGCACTGCTGCCGCAAACTGGCTGATCAGTGTGGTGGTCTGGACCTCGAAGAACCGGACGTCCGTGAACGGGATCCCCAGGCTGATCTTCTCGTACAGGTAGCCCAGGTTGTACCAAAGGAGCATCTGCACCAGCAGCGGCGTGGACCGGAAGATCCAGGAGAACGTCCAGGACACGGACACCAGCAGCGGCGACGCCGAGAGCCGCATCAGCGCCAGGATGAAGCCGAGCACGAACCCCAGGACGCCGGAGATGGCGGTCAGCTTCAGCGTTTCCAGCAGGCCGTTGACCACGGACTGGGCCGTGAACCACTGCGCCACCACGCCCCACTCCCAGCGCGGGTTGGTGGCCAGCGACCATGCCACGGCCAGGACACCCAGGGCGACGACGGCAGTCCCCACCCAGCGCCACGGATGCTTGGCGGCCACCACGCGGTACGACGAATAGTCCGCGGGGACCCGTTCCGGGACGCCGGCCCTGCCCGGTGGCGCTGCCGGTGGCACTGCCGGTGACGCTGCCGCGGGCTGTGCCGGCTGCGGCTGTGCCGGTTGCGGCTGCTTTGACTGCGCCACCCTGGTTGCTGAACTCACGGGGCCACCTCACTTCTCATTCCTTGACTGGAGCCGGACTGCCCGGCGTCGGGGCGGCTCGCCCCGGGGTGCTGGCTGCAAATCTAGGACCGGCCGGAACGGGCCAGCAAGGCGCATGGTTGCAATACTTCACGGGGCTTCGCACGGCGTCATGAGTCGGTTTTTTGCGTCCCTTAACGCGCCGTGACGCGGAGTTAACGGCCGTGACCAGGTGCTCGACCGCCGTCGTCACGGCTGCCTAGCATGGGCACTCCGACGGCCACTTCCGCGCCGTCCCCGCACCCACTCGCCGTCAGGAGAGCCCATGCCAGCCACCATCCCGGCCATCGTCTTCATCGGCGGCGGGCCGCGCACGGCGGGTGTGCTGGAACGGATCGCCGCCAACCGGCCGGACGTCTTCGCCGGGCCGCTGCAGATCCACGTGGTGGAGCCGCACATCCCGGGCTCGGGCCGCATCTGGCGGTACGACCAGGACCCCGGGCTCCTCCTCAACTCCATGGCCGCGGACATCACCATGTTCACGGACCAGTCGGTGGACTGCCAGGGCCCCGCCGCGCCGGGTCCGGCGCTGGCCGAATGGGCCGCCGGCGTCCTGGACGCCTCCATCATCGACGTCCCGGATTTTCCCCAGCCGCTGTGGGACCAGCTGCGGTCCCTGACCGGCACCACCTTTCCCACCCGCCAGCTGCAGAGCCAGTACCTGGAGTGGTTCTTCCGCCGCGCCGCCAGGTCCCTGGGCCGCAGCGTCACGGTCCACCGGACCACCGCCGTGGGCATTACGGAACTGAAAGGCGGCGGCCACCAGGTTGGGCTGGCCAACGGGCGGACCCTGCACGCGGACATCGTGGTGACCGCCCTGGGCCACACCGATTCCCTCCCGGACGCCGTGTCCGCCGGCTTCACGGACTTCGCCGCCCGGCACGGCGGCTGCCACGCGGCACCCAGCTACACCACCGACGTCGACTACTCCCCCATTGCCCCCGGACAGGACGTCATCGTCGCCGGGATGGGCCTGGCGTTCGTGGACCTGCTGGTCCTCCTGATGGAAGGGCGCGGCGGCAGGTTCCAGGAAATGTCCGACGGCGGGCTGCGCTACCTTCCGTCCGGACGGGAACCGGTGCTGTGGGCCGGCTCCCGGCGGGGAGTGCCGTACCACTCGAAGATTTCCGCTGCCCTCCGGGGGCAGGCTCCCGGGCCGTTGCGGTTCTTTACGGCCGCCGCCGTGGATGCGCTGCTGCAGCAGCATGGCGAGCTGGACTTCCACCGGCATCTCTGGCCCCTGATCGCCAAGGAAGCCGGCTACTACTATTACCGCGAGCTTCTGACCGGAAGCCCTGAACGCGCCGCCATGGGCTGGGACGGGTTCGCCTCCGCCTATGCGGGACTGGATTGGTACAGCCCCGGGCGGAAAGACCTGGTGGCCGCAGCGGTCCCTGACGCCGGCCTGCACCTGGACCTGGAGCGGCTGGACCGCCCCTTCGACGGCCGCCGCTTCAGCGATCACGCGGAAGTCCAGGACGCGGTGGCCGGATACATCGAGCAGGACCTGGCTCTGCGGGACAGCCCTGACCACCCCGAAACCCTCGCCCTGTTCCTGGCCCTGCTGCACGTCTATATGGAGGTGGGGCGCGTAGTCCCGCCCGAGCGGCTGAACGCACGCTCGCAGCAGGTCATCCACGGCTGGTGGCACGGCTTCTTCAGCTTCGTGGACTCCGGTCCGCCGCCGCACCGGCTCCGCCAGGTCCTGGCGCTGCACCGGGCCGGCCTGCTGCAGTTCCTGGGTCCCGGCCTCCAGGTCTCCGCCGATGAGGCCACCGGGCTTTTTGTAGCTTCGTCCGCCCATTCCGGGGTGACCGTCACGGCGAAGGCCCTGATCGAGGCGCGGCTGCCGGCCACGTCCGTGGCCGGCTCGCTGAATCCCGTGCTCGCCTCGCTGCACGGGAGCGGCCTGGGCAGCGAGCAGCAGCTGCTGACCTCCGACGGCATCCACTCCACCGGGAAACTCCTGGTGTCCCCGCAGCACCAGCTGGTGGGGGCCGGCGGCAAGCCGCACACCACCCTTTTCGGCGTCGGCCCGGGAACGTCGGGCTGGGGCGCGGGCGCCTTTGCCCGGCCCAACACGAACGCCGCGCCGTTCCGCGAGAACGATGCCCTGGCCCGGACCATCCTCCGCGCTGCCCGCGGCGTGGCTGCCGGGGATGTGTCTGCCCCGGCCACCATGACTCCGGAACCAGCCGCCGCCGGACAGAACTGACCGGCAACAATAACGACCAGTGACAAGGAATAACCAGTGACCGCAGAACCACACCTTCGTCCCAGGCCGCTTGATCCCGCCAGCCTGGTGGTCCTCAGCCTGCCCATGCACGATCCGCGCGTCCGGCCGCTCCTGGACGAGCTCGCCGTCGAATACGACACCCGCTACGGGGACCTGTTCGGCCGCACGGCTGCCGCAGAGGAACTGAACCGCTACCCCGCCGCGGAATTCGAGGGACCGCACGGAGCCCTCCTGGTCATCCAGGAGGACGGCGAGTCGATCGCCGGCGGCGCGTTCCGCCGGTATGACGAAACCACCGCGGAACTGAAGCGGATCTGGACGCACTCGGCCCACCGCCGTCGTGGTCTGGGCAGGCTGGTGCTGGCCGAGCTGGAAGCCCTGGCTGCCGCCCGCGGCTACACCCGGCTGTACCTCACCACGGGCCCGCGGCAGCCCGAAGCCAAGGACCTTTACCTCACCACCGGCTACCAGGCACAGTTCGACCTCGACGCCGATCCGGAAACCATCGGACCGCTGGCGTTCACCAAGGAGCTCGCCCCGGTTCCGCGGAATTCCCGGCCGGACTGACCGCCCGGCCACCGCCCCATCCGGGGCCGCCGCGGTTATGCTGGCGCCATGGCCTCCAAAACCACAGCAGAGAAGCTTGCCACCATCCAGAAGGGCTACACGCTCGAAGGCGCCACCATCGAGCTGGGGGCCGCCATCATCGACGGCGAGCTCCACAAGGACGCGCCGGTGCGGCTGCCGCTGGCCATGATGAACAGGCACGGGCTGGTGGCCGGCGCCACCGGAACGGGCAAGACCGTCACCCTGCACATGATGGCCGAACAGCTGTCCACGGCCGGCGTCCCCGTCTTCCTGGCCGACATCAAGGGCGACCTTTCCGGCCTGGCGACTGGCGCCGCCGGCAGCGACAAGCTCACCGCACGCACGCAAAGCATCGGCCAGCCGTGGCAGGGCAAGGCGTTTCCGGTGGAGTTCCTGGCGCTGGGCGGGGACGGCAACGGTGTTCCTGTGCGCGCCACCGTGTCCTCGTTCGGGCCCATCCTGCTCTCGCGCATCATGGAACTGAACGACACGCAGGAATCGAGCCTGCAGCTGGTGTTCTATTTTGCGGACAAGAACGGCCTGGAGCTGATCGACCTCAAGGACCTCCGCGCCGTCATCCAGTTCCTCACCTCGGACGAGGGCAAGGACCAGCTGGAGGAACTGGGCGGGCTGTCCAAGGCGACCGCCGGGGTGATCCTCCGCGAACTGGTGGGCCTCGAGGCGCAGGGGCTGGAAAAGTTCTTCGGTGAGCCGGAGTTCGATACCGCCGAGCTGCTGCGCACCGCCCCCGACGGCCGCGGCGTGGTCACTTGCCTGGAGCTGCCCACCCTGCAGACCAAGCCCATGCTGTTCTCCACCTTCCTGATGTGGCTGCTGGCGGACCTGTTCGAGGACCTTCCGGAGGCCGGCGACCTGGACAAGCCCAAACTCGTGTTCTTCCTGGACGAGGCCCACCTGCTGTTCAACGGGGCCAGCAAGGCCTTCCTGGACGCCATCACCACCACCGTCCGGCTCATCCGGTCCAAGGGGGTGGGCATCTTCTTCGTCACCCAGACACCCAAGGACGTCCCCGCCGATGTCCTGGGCCAGCTGGCCAACCGGGTGCAGCACGCCCTCCGTGCGTTCACCCCCGAGGACGCCAAGGCACTCAAAGCCACGGTGTCCACGTTCCCGGTCAGCGACTACGACCTCGAAGAGACCCTCACCTCAGCGGGTATCGGCGAGGCCGTCATTACCGTCATGAACGAAAAGGGCGCGCCCACGCCGGTGGCCCTCACCCGGCTCCGGGCACCCGAGTCCTTGATGGGCCCCAGCGAGGAGACCCTGGTGCGCAGCACGGTGGCCGGTTCCGCGCTGCTGGGCAAGTACGGAACAGCGGTGGACAACCCCTCCGCCTACGAAAAGCTCACCCGCAAGGCGGCCGCGCCCACGGGTCCGGCGGCCGACACCCCGGCCGGGGAACCTGCGGCGCCCGCCGGCTACGACGTGGACGCCGAAGCCCGCCGGATCGAGGAGGAAATCCTGGGCCGGCCCAGCAGCAGGCCGCCGCAGGCCCCGGTTCCCACGCAGGATCCTGAACCCCAGTACGGCGGCGCGGAGGACGGGGAGGCGAGTGAAACGCCACGGCGGACAAAGGCTCCGCGCGCACCGCGGTCCCGGCAGCCGCAGTCGCGGGAGCCCGAGCCGCAACCGGGCGGCATGATGGGCGACCTCGGCGGAGTGCTCGGCGGCGCCCTGGGCGGCGGACTCAAGAGCATGGCACGGTCCATGGGCACCCAATTGGGGCGCGAACTGCTCCGCGGCGTGTTCGGCACATCGTCCCGGCGCCGCCGCCGCTGACCTTGCCGCGCCCACCCTGCAACGGGTGTCCCGGGAACCGCCAAGGCTCGTGTCAATGCCGGCCCGGCCACCCGCCGTCGGGCATTAACCGGGTGTTGCCCGGCAAGATAGGGGGGACGCCAACTTTAGTGTGCGTCCGCACTGCCGTTACTGTAAGGAACGTGCAGATGAGTCAAGCGTTGGTGAGGATCGCGGCCGGATGGCTGCTGGGCCTCATGCTTGCCATTGCCGGAGCCATCGTGGCCATCAACGTTGTGAACAACACCGTGGCCAGCCCGCAGCAGCCGGTACGGGAATACCTGGATGCTTTGAGGAGCGGAGACGGCGGGCGTGCACTCGGACTCCTGCGGGCCGCGGTCCCGCCCAGCAATGCTGCAATGCTGGATGGCCCCGGGCTGCAGACGGCGGCGTCCCGTGTAGCGAACATCAAGATCGGCGACCCTGAGGAACGTCCGAACAACCAGGTCACGGTGCCCCTGGAGTACACCATCGACGGCAGCCGGCTGCACACTGACTTCCTCCTGCAGAAGACCGGCACCGAGTGGCTGTTCTTCAACACCTGGGCGTTTGTCCCGTCCCGGCTGCCCACCGTTGATATCACCGTGGTCAACGGCAACGAGGCTGACGTCAACGGCGTCCCGGTCAATATGCCCAACGGCCGCAACTCCTTTGCCGTGTTCTACCCGGGCGAATACGAGGCGTCCCTGGACGGACAGTACTTCTCGGCACCCGCCACCAGGGCCACCGTCACCTCCAAGGACGCCCCGGTGGCGCCCCTCAACCTGTTGACCCAGGCCACGGACAAGCTGAAGAACGACGTTGCAGCCAAGATCCGGGAGTTCCTGGACGGCTGCGCGGCGGAGGCCGTCAAGGAACAGAAGCTCCAGCCGGACTGCCCCTTCTACTACACCAGCAACAACAGGGTCCAGGACGGCACCATCCGGTGGACCGTGACCAAGTACCCGGGTGTATCAGTGGAGCCGTTCGACGGCCGCTGGGTGGTGGCGCCCCTGGACGGCAAGGCCAAGGTGGAGGCGCTCCAGCAGAACTCGTTCACCGGGGCCTGGTACCCGCTGGACGCAGAGGTGGACTTCAGCTTCACCACCCGCCTGGACGTCTCCGGCGACACCGTCAAGGTCACCCCGATGCTGAGCTTCTAGGCCCTGCATCCAAAGTGGCCCAGTTTTGGTCCCATAGTTGACGTGCTGCCTGGAGTTTTAGACCCAGTCCTGTCGAAAACTGGGCTGGTTCGGCTGCGGCCACCGCAGCGAACCCCGCGCCAGCACCTCCCTCACCTGCGCCAAGACGGACTCCGGCGCGTAAACCACATCGTCGTAGAAGAATCTGAGCACGGGCAGGCCCCGACGTATTGCGGCGTTATCCCTGCGGCGGTCCTTCTTGTATTGCCGTGGCTCCATGTGGAAGGCGATTCCATCGATCTCGACGATGAGGAATCCCTCCAGGAGGAAGTCCACACGTCCTATTCCCTCGATCCACACTTGCGTCTCCGTGGCTATCCCGGCATCCCTGAACAGCACCCGGGCCAGGGTTTCCAGGAGGGAGTCCGCGCCACGATCAACCTTGGACAGAACCTGCCGCGCCTTGCCGCATCGATTGCCATCCAAGAGGCGGAAGAGATGGCCGGGCTCAATGTCTCCGCGGTTATAAGCGCATTCCACCATGACCACGGATTCGAGTTCCGGCAGGCACAGCAGCGCGTGGAGCAGGACGTCGGGCAGTGCTGCAAGCGTCCTGTGCTGCGGCTGCTGGGTCAGGGGAAGCCTGTGGCTGACACATCGGGCTGCACTCCGCCCATTGCTGTGCCAGTAATGGGGCGTCGCGGCGGAACGCAGCTGCCATAGGCCGTATTTCGGGGCTGCGGAGGCACATGTCAGGAGACCGCGGGCCCTGCCGGCAGCCATCAGCTCCGGATCAGCGCCTGCAACGGCCAAGACGCCCCGCTCCAGGCGTACCACCTGGCCGCTCCGGACCGCCCGCCGAAGCGCCGTTTCCGTAGCCCCTGCGGCCAGCACGTCACGCCGCAGCAGTACTCCCCCGGCCGACCTGAGGATCTCTGTAGGGTCCATGAGGCCACAATGCCTGCCTGCCCTGGCCTGCGGCAGAAGTAACGGAGGCTATGTGGACAACGGCGCGTCCAGACTGGCCCAGTTTTCGGGGAGCAGAGACAGGACTGGCCCGGTCTTCAGGGCACGACGCCCTGAAAACCGGGCCCGTTCATCAAAACCAGCGGAGGGTCAGTCCATTCCGCGCAGGTCCAGGACCAGTTCCGTGTCACCATCGTCCTGCAGGACCACGGGGATGCCCCAGTCCTGCTGGTACAGGTGGCAGGCGGCGTGGTCGGGGATCTCGCCGTCCTCGGTCTCGGGGCCGTCGCAGGCCGCGGCGCGGGCGGTAATGTGCAGCACGCCCTCGGGCACGTCCGGGGACAGCTCCAGGGTGCGCTGCAGTCCCACGGAGGTTCCGCCGCCGGAGACCAGCAGCCCGGGAGGCGTGGACGAGATCTTCAGCTGGGTGGGGTCGCCCCAGCGGTCGTCGAGCTTCTGCCCCGTGGGCGCCGTGAAGCGGACGGTCAGGTCCAGCGCGCCGGGCGCCACCGGGCTCTTGGGCCGGTGGGTCTGGGATGCGCCCTCATCCACCTGCTGTGCTTCCTTGGGAATGGGCACGTAGACGATCTGGTGCTTGTTGGCCTCCACCACTACCAGCAGGGGCTCGGAACCGGCCGAGTGGGTGTGGTCCACGATCACGTCGGAGGGCTCGGCCAAACCTCGTGCCAGGGTGGACACGGTGCCGGATGCGGGGTCGTAGCGGCGGACGGCACCGTTGTAGGTGTCCGCGATCGCCACGGAGCCGTCGGGCAGGACGGTCACGCCCAGCGGGTGCTGCAGGCGTGCGTCGGCGGCCGGGCCGTCGCGGAAGCCGAAGTCGAACAGGCCCTTGCCTACTGCAGACTCCACGGTGACCTTCCCGGAATCGTCAACCACCAGCTTCCGCAGTGCGGAGGTCTCCGAATCGGCCACCCAGATGTTGCCGTCGGCGTCCTCGGCCACGCCTGAGGGCTGGGCGAACCAGGATTCGTGCGCGGCGCCGTCCAGCAGGCCCTCAAGCCCGTTGCCCGCGATGATGTCCACTTCGCCGCCCACAGGGTCGAAGCTGAAGATCTGGTGCGTACCGGCCATCGCGACCACCACGGCGTTCAGCTTCCGTGACCACACCACGTCCCAGGGAGAGCTCAGGGAGACTTCGAGCGGGTGCTCGCTCAGCTTGCCCGTGAACCCCGCGGCGTCCTCGTCCACGCGGGCGGGGCCGGTCTCCAGCAGGCGTTGGATCCCGTTGCCGGCCAGCGTGGACGCCTTGCCGTCCGTGAGCGACAGTCCGCGCAGCCGGTGGTTGACGGAGTCAGCAATTACGACGTCGTAGCCCACCTTGGCTGCCACATCTTCCGGCAGCAGGACCAGGCCCTGGGGTTCGTTGAACTGGGCGGTGGCCGTGTCACCGGCGGCGGGACCGTCGGCATAGCCCTTGGTGCCCGAGCCAAAGGTTGCCAGCACCGTGTGGAAGTCGGTGTCCAGTTCCACCAGCCGGTGGTGGCCGGTGTCGGTGACCAGCCAGGTGCCGGACGTCGGGGCACCTGCGGACGTGCCGCCGTCGGACGCTGCCCCTGAAGCAGACCCGCGGCCGGCGGGCAGGAACAGCGCCTTGCCGGGGAAGCGAAGGGTGCCGGAGGTTGCCTCGGGCGCCACGTACGGGCCGGAGCCACGGTGGAGGGTGCCCTTGGCTTCGTGTTCGGCGATGAGCTCGGGGATCAGCACGGCGAGCCCGTCCGCGTGGCCCTCGCCGGAGAGGTGCGCCACGATGTAGCCCTCGGGGTCGATGACCACCAGGGTGGGCCAGGCACGGGCGGTGTAGGCCTTCCAGGTGTCCAGCTCTGGATCGTCCAGGACGGGGTGGTGGATCTCGTACCGCTCCACGGCCGCGGCCAGCGCCACCGGGTCCGCCTCGTGCTCGAACTTGGGCGAGTGGACGCCCACCGTCACCAGGACATCGGAGTACTGCTCCTCCAGCGGCCGCAGCTCGTCCAGGACGTGCAGGCAGTTGATGCAGCAGAAGGTCCAGAAGTCCAGCAGCACGATCTTGCCGCGCAGGGCCTCCAGGTCCAGGGTCTTGCCGCCGGTGTTCAGCCAGTTGCGGCCTACCAGTTCGGAGGCCCGGACCCGGGCATGCGTGCGTACGGTTTCGCTCATCAGCGTCCTTCCAGCTTGTTGCGTTCAGCCAGCTTGGCGTCGCGTTCGGCCAATTTGGCAAACATATCGTTGTAAGCGGTCAGATCGGCGTCGTTATTCCTGTCCGCCGCGCGGTCCACGCGTTTGGTCTCCCGCTGGTCGGACCTGGACCACATGATGGCGACGCCGATCGCCACCAGCAGCGTTGGCACCTCACCGATGCCCCAGGCCACCGCGCCCCCGGTCTGCTGGTCGACGAGGGCCGACGGTCCCCAGGCGCGGCCAAGGTTGCCGAAGTAGTCCGCGGCCAGCAGCCCGGTGCCGCCCATGATGGAGACCCCGAAGAAGGCATGGAAGCCCATGGTGGCCAGCAGCAGGAGCAGCCGCATGGGGTACGGCGCACGGCGCGGCAGCGGGTCCGTGCCGATCATGCTGAGCACAAAGATGTACCCGGTGAGCAGGAAGTGCAGGTTCATCAGTTCGTGGCCCACATGCTCGCGCATGGCGAAGCCAAACAGGTCCGAGTAGTAGAACAGCACGATCGAGCCGGCGAAGTTGGCAGCGGCGAACAGCGGGTGGGTGACCAGCTGCGAGAACTTCGAATGGACGAAGACCAGCAGCCATTCGCGCATCCCGCGTGAGCCGTCCCCGCGGGCGGGCAGCGCACGCAGGGCCAGGGTCACGGGGGCGCCCAGCACCAGGAAGATCGGGGCAACCATGGTCAGGGCCATATGGTCCACCATGTGCGCGGAGAACAGGACGCGGCCATAGACCGACGGCGGCCCGGACGTGATGAACGTCAGGACCACCAGGCCGATGACCCAGTTCAGGGACCGGAACCACTGCCAGGAATCGCCCCGGCGGCGGACCTTGGCCACGCCCAGGAAGTAGGTGGCCAGGCCGAAGAGGGCCACGCCCACCCAGAGCCAGTCCAGCCGCCACTCGGTCAACCAGCGTTCGGGCGTCAGCTCCGGGGGCAGCTCGTAGCCGCTGAGGATGAAGGCGGGCGAGGCATTGGCCGCCACTTCCGTTGGCTGCGGCGGCGCCGAGCGGCCCAGGGCCACGGCGATGCCCGAGGTGGCACCCATGACCAGCAGCTCAGCCAGCACCAGCTGCCAGAGGACCCACCGCGAGGACAGGGTGGAGCCCTTGCGGCCCAGCTGCGGGATGACCCACTGCCGGTGCATGAAGCCGATGCCGCCCAGGACCACCGCGGCGGCAGTCTTGGCCAGGATCAGCTGGCCGTACGCCGAGCCGAAGAGATCATGCCAACTGGTGACGCGGATGCTGGCGTTGATGATGCCCGAGGCGAAGACCAGCACGAACGCGAAGCCGGCCAGGGTGGAGAACCGCCGGAGCGTGGGTTCGGTGATATCCGTGGCTGCCCCGGCCTTGGACCCCGTGAGGATCCCGGACAGCAGGGCCAGGATGATGATGCCGCCCACCCAGGTGCTCACGCCCACCAGGTGCAGGCCGAGTGAGTTGATGGCGCCCTCGTGGTCCGAAGAGCTCGACGAGTGTCCGATCAGGGCGGTGGGGACCAGGCCGATGAGGGCCAGGATGAGGGTCAGGGCGAGGCCGCCCAGGGACCTGACGCCGAACAGCGCGGTGGTCACCACGGCGGCAATGATGATGACGGCAAGCCATGCCCGGCCCGTCTCGATGTCCGTCATGAAGTACACCAGGGCCTGGGTGAACGCGGGATCGCCGGACAGCCCCTGCCCTGCCACGTCGGCATAGGTGAGCACCAGGACTGCGATGGCGGACAAGGTCCACACGGCGCCCGCGACGGCCGCCACAGCGAGCACGCGGGTGAAGGCGGGATGTTCGGGCGCACCTCCGGCTGGTGGAGTTTCCCGGTCCCGGCCCCGCACGGCACTGTTCCGGGGGTTCAGGTTTTTGGGGAGGATGCCGACGGCGAAGATCAGGCCTCCGACGACGGTCGCCAGGGAGACGTTATGGATTGCCTTGCTGACGGGCAGGCCCCACCGCACCAGGGCGCCGGGGTCGGCGACGCTGCGCGCCGCTGCAGCGCCGGAGAAGATCAGTGCTGCTGCAAGGGCCAGGAAGAGTGCCGCCAGGCCTGCAAGCTGCCAGGGCACGGGGATCCCCCGGCTTCCGGCGTCCCGGACCGCAGCTCCCTTGCCAGGATCGGACTGGGGCGCGGTGGAACGTGGAGTTGCGGCGGAAGACACCATTCCATTGTCCGCTACGCCTGCCTGCGCCGCGAATCCGGGTTGTATGCCAGTGAGCAGTTGGAGCCGGTGAGCAGTTGGAGCCGGGCCGTTAAAGCAAAGGAGCGGCAACCCGATGGGTTGCCGCTCCTTGTTCCAGCCGGCTGCATGCCGGGAGGGACAAGCTTTACTTCTTGGAGACTGCAGCCTTCAGCTTGGAGCCGGCGGTCAGCTTGACGCTGTGGCCTGCTGCGATCTGGATGGTTTCGCCGGTCTGCGGGTTGCGGCCGGTGCGTGCTGCACGGTCAGTGCGCTCGACGGCGAGCCAGCCCGGGATGGTGATCTTCTCGCCCGCGGCGACAGAAGTCTCGAAAACCTCGAACAGTGCATCGAGGACGGAGTTGACGGCAGCCTGGCTGGTGCCGGCCTTGCCTGCTACCTCTGCAACAAGTTCACTACGGTTCTTAGCCATTTATGTCCTCCTGGACGATTCTGATTCTGGAGCCTGCACGCGGCATGCGCACAAGCCACTGTCCGAAAACTTACCAGCTTGGGCGCTTCCGGTCCGCAAATTCCGCGTGTTTCCGCGACTTTTTGAGGTTAATCACCGATTCCGGGGCCCATTTTCAGCCCTTGGAGGAAGGCTTTGCGCTTCCTGCCGGGTTTCCTGGGACGCCGCGTCCGGTTCCATGAAGGGGAGTTGGGGTTAAATGTGGGAGGCCCCAACCTGGTGGTTGGGGCCTCGACCAATGTGTGTCCGGCGGTGACCTACTCTCCCACACCCTCCCGGGTGCAGTACCATCGGCGCTGTGGGTCTTAGCTTCCGGGTTCGGAATGGGACCGGGCGTTTCCCCCACGCTATGACCGCCGTAACCCTTGTACCCGCCCGCCCGGTGTTTTGTTCGGGGGTGGGAAGTCTGGTGGTTACAACATTGTGGTGTTGTTATTCAGTTGTGGTGGTTCCGTGCCGTGACAACCCCGTGTGTTGGGGGGGTTGTTGGTTGGGAACCACATAGTGGACGCAAGCAGAGTTTGTATGTATCTGTGTGGTGTAAGTTGTTGGCCTATTAGTACCGGTCAGCTTCACGAGTCGTTAGTCCTCGCTTCCACATCCGGCCTATCAACCCAGTGGTCTGGCTGGGGGCCTCTCACACCCGAGGGTGTATGGAAATCTCATCTCGAAGCGAGCTTCCCGCTTAGATGCTTTCAGCGGTTATCCCATCCGAACGTAGCTAATCAGCGGTGCACTTGGCAGTACAACTGACACACCAGAGGTTCGTCCGTCCCGGTCCTCTCGTACTAAGGACAGCCCTTCTCAAATTTCCTGCGCGCGCAGCGGATAGGGACCGAACTGTCTCACGACGTTCTAAACCCAGCTCGCGTACCGCTTTAATGGGCGAACAGCCCAACCCTTGGGACCTACTCCAGCCCCAGGATGCGACGAGCCGACATCGAGGTGCCAAACCATGCCGTCGATATGGACTCTTGGGCAAGATCAGCCTGTTATCCCCGAGGTACCTTTTATCCGTTGAGCGACGGCCATTCCACAATGTACCGCCGGATCACTAGTCCCGACTTTCGTCCCTGCTCGAGATGTCTCTCTCACAGTCAAGCTCCCTTGTGCACTTACACTCGACACCTGATTGCCAACCAGGCTGAGGGAACCTTTGGGCGCCTCCGTTACTTTTTAGGAGGCAACCGCCCCAGTTAAACTACCCATCAGGCACTGTCCCTGACCCGGATTACGGGCCGAAGTTAGATGTCCAAAGTGACCAGAGTGGTATTTCAACGATGACTCCACCCGAACTGGCGTCCGGGCTTCAACGTCTCCCACCTATCCTACACAAGCCACTCCGAACACCAATACCAAACTATAGTAAAGGTCTCGGGGTCTTTCCGTCCTGCTGCGCGTAACGAGCATCTTTACTCGTACTGCAATTTCGCCGAGTTTATGGTTGAGACAGCGGGGAAGTCGTTACTCCATTCGTGCAGGTCGGAACTTACCCGACAAGGAATTTCGCTACCTTAGGATGGTTATAGTTACCACCGCCGTTTACTGGGGCTTAAATTCTCAGCTTCGCCTTGCGGCTAACCGGTCCTCTTAACCTTCCAGCACCGGGCAGGAGTCAGTCCGTATACATCGTCTTGCGACTTCGCACGGACCTGTGTTTTTAGTAAACAGTCGCTTCCCCCTGGTCTCTGCGGCCCCGATCCCCTCCACACCGCAAGGGTGTATCAAGGTTGGGGCCCCCCTTCTCCCGAAGTTACGGGGGCATTTTGCCGAGTTCCTTAACCATAATTCTCTCGATCGCCTTGGTATTCTCTACCTGATCACCTGTGTCGGTTTGGGGTACGGGCGGCTAAAACCTCGCGTCGATGCTTTTCTCGGCAGCATAGGATCACCAAATCCCCCCAAACGGGGGTCCCATCAGATCTCAGGCACCATGAGTGGCGGATTTGCCTACCACTCGCCCTACATCCTTAGACCGGGACAACCATCGCCCGGCTCGGCTACCTTCCTGCGTCACACCTGTTAATACGCTTGCCTCCCGGGATCAGGTCCTGCGCTCCACCAAAACCCTCACACCACAAGGGCGCTCGGGCAGGCTTCGGGCAGTTAGTATCCCCCGCTCAGCATGGGCGGTTTTTCGCCGGTACGGGAATATCAACCCGTTGTCCATCGACTACGCCTGTCGGCCTCGCCTTAGGTCCCGACTTACCCAGGGCAGATTAGCTTGACCCTGGAACCCTTGATCATTCGGCGGACGGGTTTCTCACCCGTCTTTCGCTACTCATGCCTGCATTCTCACTCGTGTAGGCTCCACCGCTGGTTTACACCGCGACTTCACCGCCCACACGACGCTCCCCTACCCATCCACACGCCTGAACCACAAGGGCTTAGCTAAAATGTGAATGCCACAACTTCGGCGGTGTACTTGAGCCCCGCTACATTGTCGGCGCGGAATCACTTGACCAGTGAGCTATTACGCACTCTTTTAAGGGTGGCTGCTTCTAAGCCAACCTCCTGGTTGTCTGGGCAACTCCACATCCTTTCCCACTTAGCACACGCTTAGGGGCCTTAGTTGGTGGTCTGGGCTGTTTCCCTCTCGACTATGAAGCTTATCCCCCACAGTCTCACTGCTGCGCTCTCACTTACCGGCATTCGGAGTTTGGCTGACGTCAGTAACCTTGTAGGGCCCATTAGCCATCCAGTAGCTCTACCTCCAGCAAGAAACACGCAACGCTGCACCTAAATGCATTTCGGGGAGAACCAGCTATCACGAAGTTTGATTGGCCTTTCACCCCTACCCACAGCTCATCCCCTCCATTTTCAACTGAAGTGGGTTCGGTCCTCCACGACGTCTTACCGTCGCTTCAACCTGGCCATGGGTAGATCACTTCGCTTCGGGTCTAGATCACGCCACTCACACGCCCTATTCAGACTCGCTTTCGCTACGGCTGCCCCACACGGGTTAACCTCGCGACGTAACACTAACTCGCAGGCTCATTCTTCAAAAGGCACGCCGTCACCAGAATCAGACTGGCTCCGACGGATTGTAAGCACACGGTTTCAGGTACTGTTTCACTCCCCTCCCGGGGTACTTTTCACCTTTCCCTCACGGTACTGGTCCGCTATCGGTCATTAGGGAGTATTTAGGCTTATCAGGTGGTCCTGACAGATTCGCACGGGATTTCTCGGGCCCCGTACTACTTGGGATACTCTCACAGGCGGTACAAACACATTACGGTTACGGGACTAACACCCTCTCTGGCCGGCCTTTCAAAACCGTTCACCTATGCGCGCACATCACACCCCACCAGCCCGGCAGAACTGGTATGGAAAGTCCCACAACCCCGACCATGCAACGCCCGCCGGCTATCACACATGGAACGGTTTAGCCTGATCCGCGTTCGCTCGCCACTACTAACGGAATCACTATTGTTTTCTCTTCCTGCGGGTACTGAGATGTTTCACTTCCCCGCGTTCCCCCCACGCACCCTATGTGTTCAGGTACGGGTCACCGAGTCACTCGCGCGCTCGGCGGGGTTTCCCCATTCGGACACCCTGGGATCACAGTCCGGTTATCGACTCCCCCAGGCTTATCGCAGATTCCTACGTCCTTCTTCGGCTCCTAATGCCAAGGCATCCACCGTGTGCTCTTAAAAACTTGACCACAAAGATCAAAAACATTTCTCGAGAGAACCACAGAAACCAACCACACCCCAACACCCAAAGGGCATCAACAGCGCAGCCAGATCCAGGTTCATTAATCTTGGAAATTGCTTCTTATACAAGATGCTCGCGTCCACTATGTAGTTCTCAAACAACAACCCCACACCACACACCCCACACACCCAAACAGGCGCACGGAACGTCACGGCAGGGAAACCAGAAACAAACAAACCCGAAGGGAAAACCCCCCGGCCCTGTTGCCTCAGGACCCAACAGTGTGCCAAACACTACCCAGCAACCCAAACCAGCCGCGTTCCAGAACACCCGCCCTCCCCCGAAGAGAAGAACAAAACATTCGTACTAACCACACCAGTCCGTGCCACCAGGCACCTATTTGTTGATATTCCACCCATGAGCACCCGCCACGGAACAATCGTCCATGCTGCGGGCTTGCTTCCTGACAACCCCCCACACCGGCATTCACCAGCACAGAAGAGTTGGAGGTGCTCCTTAGAAAGGAGGTGATCCAGCCGCACCTTCCGGTACGGCTACCTTGTTACGACTTAGTCCCAATCGCCAGTCCCACCTTCGACAGCTCCCTCCCACAAGGGGTTAGGCCACCGGCTTCGGGTGTTACCAACTTTCGTGACTTGACGGGCGGTGTGTACAAGGCCCGGGAACGTATTCACCGCAGCGTTGCTGATCTGCGATTACTAGCGACTCCGACTTCATGGGGTCGAGTTGCAGACCCCAATCCGAACTGAGACCGGCTTTTTGGGATTAGCTCCACCTCACAGTATCGCAACCCTTTGTACCGGCCATTGTAGCATGCGTGAAGCCCAAGACATAAGGGGCATGATGATTTGACGTCGTCCCCACCTTCCTCCGAGTTGACCCCGGCAGTCTCCTATGAGTCCCCACCATCACGTGCTGGCAACATAGAACGAGGGTTGCGCTCGTTGCGGGACTTAACCCAACATCTCACGACACGAGCTGACGACAACCATGCACCACCTGTAAACCAGCCCCAAAGGGGAAACCACATTTCTGCAGCGGTCCGGTTCATGTCAAGCCTTGGTAAGGTTCTTCGCGTTGCATCGAATTAATCCGCATGCTCCGCCGCTTGTGCGGGCCCCCGTCAATTCCTTTGAGTTTTAGCCTTGCGGCCGTACTCCCCAGGCGGGGCACTTAATGCGTTAGCTACGGCGCGGAAAACGTGGAATGTCCCCCACACCTAGTGCCCAACGTTTACGGCATGGACTACCAGGGTATCTAATCCTGTTCGCTCCCCATGCTTTCGCTCCTCAGCGTCAGTTAATGCCCAGAGACCTGCCTTCGCCATCGGTGTTCCTCCTGATATCTGCGCATTTCACCGCTACACCAGGAATTCCAGTCTCCCCTACATCACTCTAGTCTGCCCGTACCCACCGCAGATCCGGAGTTGAGCCCCGGACTTTCACGGCAGACGCGACAAACCGCCTACGAGCTCTTTACGCCCAATAATTCCGGATAACGCTTGCGCCCTACGTATTACCGCGGCTGCTGGCACGTAGTTAGCCGGCGCTTCTTCTGCAGGTACCGTCACTTACGCTTCTTCCCTACTGAAAGAGGTTTACAACCCGAAGGCCGTCATCCCTCACGCGGCGTCGCTGCATCAGGCTTTCGCCCATTGTGCAATATTCCCCACTGCTGCCTCCCGTAGGAGTCTGGGCCGTGTCTCAGTCCCAGTGTGGCCGGTCACCCTCTCAGGCCGGCTACCCGTCGTCGCCTTGGTAGGCCATTACCCCACCAACAAGCTGATAGGCCGCGAGTCCATCCAAAACCACAAAAGCTTTCCACCAACCACCATGCGATGGAAGGTCATATCCGGTATTAGACCCAGTTTCCCAGGCTTATCCCAGAGTCAAGGGCAGGTTACTCACGTGTTACTCACCCGTTCGCCACTAATCCACCAGCAAGCTGGCATCATCGTTCGACTTGCATGTGTTAAGCACGCCGCCAGCGTTCATCCTGAGCCAGGATCAAACTCTCCGTTGAAGTAAAACAAAAACAGACACAACCACAACCACCGGAAATAACGGCAGAAACAGCTGCACAAAATTTGAAACCAGCTAAAAACACCATGCACACCACGGGGTGGCGGCACAGCACAATCAACCAATTACATACATAATCGGTATCAACAAACTTGGCACACTATTGAGTTCTCAAACAACAGACACACCCGGCACCACCCAAACCAACGTCCAGGCTCGCTCCGGAGCAACTTTCCAAACTTACCCGGTTCCAACAAGCTTCGCAAATCAGCGTTACCGCGATCCACTCCACTCCAAAACCAGCCCCACCCGCGTCCGGCACGCCAAGAGGCGAACCATTTCCAGGCCGTTCAGTAAGGGGTTTGGCCGCTATCTTTCCGCTTCAGCGGCGGCGACTCAGAAAACAATACCCGCCCCCACACCCAACCGCAAATCGACCCCCGGGGGCCTCTTGTGCTGCCGGAAACCCCGGAATTCCGCGGTTTCCGGCAGCGTGGGCAAGTGATTTCCGCTTCTGAAGCTCGTTTGCTGTTTCTATGGAGTGGCTCACATCCGAAGAGGAGCCGAGGGAGTAGCCGAAGGGGGAGCCGGGACTTCCCTACCCCAGTACCTTGAGGACCACTTCGAAGTCGGCCTGCCTCGGCTTCAGCCGGTACGGCTCCAGAACGCCGGGGCCGCAGGCGGCGGTGCCAACGCCACGCATGAGATGGTCCACGTAGATGTAGCTCCGCCCGTCCGACACCAGATCCGGCCTGTGGTTTGCGGCATCCAGAGCCTGCATGCTGTACGGCCGGACTGTGAGGGCAAAGGGCTCGCCGGAAAGGTGCAGCTCCCTTCCGCCGGTGTGCAGGACAGCGGACCGCACGCCGGACCGGGCTCCCGACTCCTGGGGACGGACGTACTCAACGTCCAGCGCGGCAAGGGGCAGCTCGAACCATCCCGTCCGCGCACCCTGGCCGGTGTCCGGGTAGCCCTGGTGCGGGCCCTGGCCGAACCACCGCACCCCGGTGGTCCGGGAACCCAGCACCAGCTCCAGCCCGATCCGCGCCCATTCCACCTCGAAGCCGGCGTTGACCCAGTCCCCCACGGGCCTGACCTGCGTCCGCAGTCCCAGGGAGTCGGAGCTGGCGGTCCACAGGTAATCCACCAGCACACCGAACTGCTTGTCCGCGGCACCCATGCGCGTGCTGACGCGCAGGTACTCTCCGCCGTCAGGAGAAGTTTCCGCCCGGATGCCCAGCAGGCGGGTGTGGAGCCGGTGGAGTCCTGCGTCCTTCCACTGCGTCGCAAGGGGCCGTTCGTCCGGGCTTCCCCACTCGCGGCCGAGGTCGTTGTCGGTCGGGGGCCACCACAGGACCAGGCCGAACTTTTCCACGGGAAGTCCACCAATGGATGTGGGCATGCCGGTTGCCCGGTTGAACACCGCGGTACCCAGCTGCAGTTCGTCCTGGCCGGCCTCCACCAGGTCCCGGGCCTGCACCCCCGTGCCTGGTGAGGCAAGGCGGACAGCCTGCCCCCAGGCAACCTCGTGTCCTGCGGCAGCCCACCCAGTATCGGCGGCCAGCACAGCGCTGACGGTGAGCACCGCACCCGCGTCCTGCGCCAACCCCGCCACACACGCGGCAACCTCCGCCGGCAGCTCAACAACAGCCGTGGACTGCGCCGCAAGCGGCGCAACGGCCACCGTTCCCTCCAACCGTGTTCCGCCGTCGTCCTCCACCTTGTACTCAAAGCGGTAGGCGGAGGTGTCCGCAAAGTCCTGCCGGTTCCGCAGCGTGAAGCGGGCCCATGAGGAGGAAACGTCAATGCCCAGAGGCTCGATGACCTTCTTGAAATCCAACAGCCCGGGACGAGGTTTGCGGTTGGCATCAACCAGCCCGTCCGTGACGAAGTTGCCGTCGTGGACTTCCTCGCCAAAGTCCCCGCCGTAAGCGAAGTGTTCACCGCCGCCCGGGGAGGGAACAAGGATCCCGTGCTCCAGCCACTCCCAGACAAAACCGCCCATCAGCCGCGGATACGTGTCGAACAGGTCCTGGTACTCGGTCATGCCACCCGGCCCGTTTCCCATGGCATGCACATATTCGCACAGCACGAACGGCATGGCTCGGCGCCGAGCGTCCAGTTCGGCGTCCTCAAGCGCCGGCTCGATGCCCTGCCCGATGAGCGCCGTCTCGGCCTGGCTGGCATACATCCGGGAGTAGACGTCCACGTACGGTGAGGACCAGTCGCCCTCGTAGTGGATGGGACGGGACGGGTCACGGTCCTTGGCCCAGCGGGACATCGCCGCAAGGTTCCGGCCGGTGCCTGCCTCGTTGCCCAGCGACCACATGATCACGGAAGGGTGGTTCTTGTCGCGCTCAAGGGTTCGCTGCATCCGGTCCAGCAGGGCCTCCTCCCACTGCGGATCGTCGCTGGGGTTCTGTGCCCAGCCGGCGCTGTGGAAGCCGTGCGTTTCCAGGTCGCATTCCAGGACTACGTAGAAACCCAGCTGGTCTGCCAGCGCCAGGAACTCCGGGTGCGGCGGGTAGTGCGAGGTCCGGATGGCATTGATGTTGTGTTGCTTCATCAGCCGCAACTCCGCCTCCACCACGTCCCGCGGGACCACACGGCCCAGCCGGGGGTGGTGCTCGTGGCGGTTCACTCCCCGGAGCAGGATCCGGCGGCCGTTCACCTTGAACTGCGCGTCCTCGATGACGATGCTGCGGAAACCCACCTGCAGGGCAACGGTCTCGCCCGGGGTGCTGACCGTTGCGCCATACAGGCGGGGAACTTCGGCGGACCAGGGCTGCACGCCGGGGACACGCTGCTCCGCCCCTGCTGGAAGTTCCAGGCCAAGTTCCGGAATGCGTACGACGGCGTCAATCGCCCGCCCGGCCCGGCTCACCTCGACGCGGAGCGTGCCCTCGCCCGTGCCCGGGTCATAGCCGGCGTGGACGAAGACGTCGTCGATGCCGTCCACCGGCCGCGCCTGCAGGGTGACGTCCCGGAAGATCCCCGGGAGCCACCACATGTCCTGGTCCTCCACATAGCTGGCGGCGGAGAACTGGGCCACCCGCACGGTCAGCGTGTTGGCTCCCTCGACCAGGATGCCGGACACGTCGAATTCGTGGGCCAGGCGGCTTCCGCGGGTGGTCCCGAGCTCCACTCCGTTCAGCCACACGGTTCCGGCCGAGTCGATGCCGTCGAACCGGAGCACGGCGTGCGGGAAGAACTCCGGGCCGGCCTCAAAGGTCACCAGGTGATCGCCGATGGGGTTGGCGTCCGGTGGGTAGGGAGGTTCCACCGGGAAGGGAAACTGCACGTTGGTGTAGGCCGGAGAGCCGTGCCCGTGCATGTTCCAGCTGGAGGGGACGGGCAGCGGGGTGAAGCCGGAGAGGTCATTGCCCTGCTGCCAGTCGTCGTGTGGGGCCGCCCGGATTCCCGGGCTCAGCCGGAACTGCCATTCTCCGTTGAGTAGGAGCCGGGGTGCGTCGGACTCCAGGTAGGCCCGCGCCGGGAGGCTTCCCCGGCCGGGTCCCAGCGAGGCTAATTCTGCGACGTCTGCGGCAGCCGGATCGAGTCTGCGGTAGGAGGGTCTGGTCGCCGGAGCGGAGCCGTGGCCGGCAGTTGCGGCAGGGGTGTGGGCTGGCATGGAGGTCCTTGAGGGGAGTTTCGGAAGTGCCTACGTGAACGTTCACGCAGTTGCATGTTAAGCCTATCCGCTCGGTCATGATTTGAGTAGGGGTCAGGCTGATTGCCGGAGGACCAGTTGGTGCTGCAGGGTCAGGTGGGCGCCTGGGGTGCGGTCCTGGATGGCACCTGTGAGTAAACCATCCAGGAGTCCGACGGCGGCGCGGCCCACGGCGCGCAGGTCCAGTGCGAGGGTGGTCAGCTCAGGTGTGAGCAGTTCCCCCAGCGGTATCCCGTCCATGCCGATGACGGCACACTCATTGGGGACGGAGGTGCCTGACTCCCGCAGTGCCTTCAAGGCGCCGGCTGCCATCAGGTCGTTGAAGGCGAGGATGCCATCGGGGCTCCCGCCTCCGGCCAGATGGAGGGCCACCGCCGACCGTGCCGCGGCCGCCGATGGCTGTGCCTGGAGGCGGGCGAGCTGGATGCCTGCCTCCGCTGCCACCGCGGCGGCGGCCGCGCTCCGGCTGCCGGCGGGGCCGCCCTGGTCCGAGTCCAGGAAGAGGATGCTCCGGCACCCGAGGGATGCGAGATGGCGGAGGGCGAGCCTGGCAGCGTGACGGTAGTCAAAGGAGATGCTGCCGGCGGTGCCGGCGTCCGGGGAGTCAAGGGCGACGACGGGACGGCGGCCCATCAGCGCCTGCGCCTCGTCCTGGTGGGGTGCAAGGTATCCGATCAGTGCATCCACCTGGGGCGCAAGCCGCGCGGCGGCGTCAACGGCGCTGCCGGTCCCGTGGCCGTAGTCGTCCACCACCACGTTCCAGCCGCGCTCCGTGGCGGCCTCCACCACGCTTGAGGCAAAGGCCGGGAAATAGGGGTTGGTCAGGTCCGGGATGGCGAGGCCAACAGAGATCCGCGCGCCCTGCACAAGGCCCTTGGCGAAGCGGCTGGGGCTGTAGCCCATTTCTGCTGCGAGCTTTTGGACCCGGGCGCGGGTTTCCGCGCTGATGCCTGCCATGTCATTCATGGCCCGGGTGACGGTTTGGCGCGATACGCCTGCAGCGGCTGCCACATCCAGGATGGTTGCACGCCGGTCCCTGGGACTGGGCGTTCGGGGGGTCATAAACGGTAAGTCTAGGCGGTGGCGAAGGCCCGTTTTGATACCGGTGATTGGTGGGTTAAATGTGGGAGGCCCCAACCTGGTGGTTGGGGCCTCGACCAATGTGTGTCCGGCGGTGACCTACTCTCCCACACCCTCCCGGGTGCAGTACCATCGGCGCTGTGGGTCTTAGCTTCCGGGTTCGGAATGGGACCGGGCGTTTCCCCCACGCTATGACCGCCGTAACCCTTGTACCCGCCCGCCCGGTGTTTTGTTCGGGGGTGGGAAGTCTGGTGGTTACAACATTGTGGTGTTGTTATTCAGTTGTGGTGGTTCCGTGCCGTGACAACCCGTGTGTTGGGGGGTTGTTGGTTGGGAACCACATAGTGGACGCAAGCAGAGTTTGTATGTATCTGTGTGGTGTAAGTTGTTGGCCTATTAGTACCGGTCAGCTTCACGAGTCGTTAGTCCTCGCTTCCACATCCGGCCTATCAACCCAGTGGTCTGGCTGGGGGCCTCTCACACCCGAGGGTGTATGGAAATCTCATCTCGAAGCGAGCTTCCCGCTTAGATGCTTTCAGCGGTTATCCCATCCGAACGTAGCTAATCAGCGGTGCACTTGGCAGTACAACTGACACACCAGAGGTTCGTCCGTCCCGGTCCTCTCGTACTAAGGACAGCCCTTCTCAAATTTCCTGCGCGCGCAGCGGATAGGGACCGAACTGTCTCACGACGTTCTAAACCCAGCTCGCGTACCGCTTTAATGGGCGAACAGCCCAACCCTTGGGACCTACTCCAGCCCCAGGATGCGACGAGCCGACATCGAGGTGCCAAACCATGCCGTCGATATGGACTCTTGGGCAAGATCAGCCTGTTATCCCCGAGGTACCTTTTATCCGTTGAGCGACGGCCATTCCACAATGTACCGCCGGATCACTAGTCCCGACTTTCGTCCCTGCTCGAGATGTCTCTCTCACAGTCAAGCTCCCTTGTGCACTTACACTCGACACCTGATTGCCAACCAGGCTGAGGGAACCTTTGGGCGCCTCCGTTACTTTTTAGGAGGCAACCGCCCCAGTTAAACTACCCATCAGGCACTGTCCCTGACCCGGATTACGGGCCGAAGTTAGATGTCCAAAGTGACCAGAGTGGTATTTCAACGATGACTCCACCCGAACTGGCGTCCGGGCTTCAACGTCTCCCACCTATCCTACACAAGCCACTCCGAACACCAATACCAAACTATAGTAAAGGTCTCGGGGTCTTTCCGTCCTGCTGCGCGTAACGAGCATCTTTACTCGTACTGCAATTTCGCCGAGTTTATGGTTGAGACAGCGGGGAAGTCGTTACTCCATTCGTGCAGGTCGGAACTTACCCGACAAGGAATTTCGCTACCTTAGGATGGTTATAGTTACCACCGCCGTTTACTGGGGCTTAAATTCTCAGCTTCGCCTTGCGGCTAACCGGTCCTCTTAACCTTCCAGCACCGGGCAGGAGTCAGTCCGTATACATCGTCTTGCGACTTCGCACGGACCTGTGTTTTTAGTAAACAGTCGCTTCCCCCTGGTCTCTGCGGCCCCGATCCCCTCCACACCGCAAGGGTGTATCAAGGTTGGGGCCCCCCTTCTCCCGAAGTTACGGGGGCATTTTGCCGAGTTCCTTAACCATAATTCTCTCGATCGCCTTGGTATTCTCTACCTGATCACCTGTGTCGGTTTGGGGTACGGGCGGCTAAAACCTCGCGTCGATGCTTTTCTCGGCAGCATAGGATCACCAAATCCCCCCAAACGGGGGTCCCATCAGATCTCAGGCACCATGAGTGGCGGATTTGCCTACCACTCGCCCTACATCCTTAGACCGGGACAACCATCGCCCGGCTCGGCTACCTTCCTGCGTCACACCTGTTAATACGCTTGCCTCCCGGGATCAGGTCCTGCGCTCCACCAAAACCCTCACACCACAAGGGCGCTCGGGCAGGCTTCGGGCAGTTAGTATCCCCCGCTCAGCATGGGCGGTTTTTCGCCGGTACGGGAATATCAACCCGTTGTCCATCGACTACGCCTGTCGGCCTCGCCTTAGGTCCCGACTTACCCAGGGCAGATTAGCTTGACCCTGGAACCCTTGATCATTCGGCGGACGGGTTTCTCACCCGTCTTTCGCTACTCATGCCTGCATTCTCACTCGTGTAGGCTCCACCGCTGGTTTACACCGCGACTTCACCGCCCACACGACGCTCCCCTACCCATCCACACGCCTGAACCACAAGGGCTTAGCTAAAATGTGAATGCCACAACTTCGGCGGTGTACTTGAGCCCCGCTACATTGTCGGCGCGGAATCACTTGACCAGTGAGCTATTACGCACTCTTTTAAGGGTGGCTGCTTCTAAGCCAACCTCCTGGTTGTCTGGGCAACTCCACATCCTTTCCCACTTAGCACACGCTTAGGGGCCTTAGTTGGTGGTCTGGGCTGTTTCCCTCTCGACTATGAAGCTTATCCCCCACAGTCTCACTGCTGCGCTCTCACTTACCGGCATTCGGAGTTTGGCTGACGTCAGTAACCTTGTAGGGCCCATTAGCCATCCAGTAGCTCTACCTCCAGCAAGAAACACGCAACGCTGCACCTAAATGCATTTCGGGGAGAACCAGCTATCACGAAGTTTGATTGGCCTTTCACCCCTACCCACAGCTCATCCCCTCCATTTTCAACTGAAGTGGGTTCGGTCCTCCACGACGTCTTACCGTCGCTTCAACCTGGCCATGGGTAGATCACTTCGCTTCGGGTCTAGATCACGCCACTCACACGCCCTATTCAGACTCGCTTTCGCTACGGCTGCCCCACACGGGTTAACCTCGCGACGTAACACTAACTCGCAGGCTCATTCTTCAAAAGGCACGCCGTCACCAGAATCAGACTGGCTCCGACGGATTGTAAGCACACGGTTTCAGGTACTGTTTCACTCCCCTCCCGGGGTACTTTTCACCTTTCCCTCACGGTACTGGTCCGCTATCGGTCATTAGGGAGTATTTAGGCTTATCAGGTGGTCCTGACAGATTCGCACGGGATTTCTCGGGCCCCGTACTACTTGGGATACTCTCACAGGCGGTACAAACACATTACGGTTACGGGACTAACACCCTCTCTGGCCGGCCTTTCAAAACCGTTCACCTATGCGCGCACATCACACCCCACCAGCCCGGCAGAACTGGTATGGAAAGTCCCACAACCCCGACCATGCAACGCCCGCCGGCTATCACACATGGAACGGTTTAGCCTGATCCGCGTTCGCTCGCCACTACTAACGGAATCACTATTGTTTTCTCTTCCTGCGGGTACTGAGATGTTTCACTTCCCCGCGTTCCCCCCACGCACCCTATGTGTTCAGGTACGGGTCACCGAGTCACTCGCGCGCTCGGCGGGGTTTCCCCATTCGGACACCCTGGGATCACAGTCCGGTTATCGACTCCCCCAGGCTTATCGCAGATTCCTACGTCCTTCTTCGGCTCCTAATGCCAAGGCATCCACCGTGTGCTCTTAAAAACTTGACCACAAAGATCAAAAACATTTCTCGAGAGAACCACAGAAACCAACCACACCCCAACACCCAAAGGGCATCAACAGCGCAGCCAGATCCAGGTTCATTAATCTTGGAAATTGCTTCTTATACAAGATGCTCGCGTCCACTATGTAGTTCTCAAACAACAACCCCACACCACACACCCCACACACCCACAACAGGCGCACGGAACGTCACGGCAGGGAAACCAGAAACAAACAAACCCGAGGGAAAACCCCCGGCCCTGTTGCCTCAGGACCCAACAGTGTGCCAAACACTACCCAGCAACCCAAACCAGCCGCGTTCCAGAACACCCGCCCTCCCCCGAAGAGAAGAACAAAACATTCGTACTAACCACACCGGTCCGTGCCACCAGGCACCTATTTGTTGATATTCCACCCATGAGCACCCGCCACGGAACAATCGTCCATGCTGCGGGCTTGCTTCCTGACAACCCCCCACACCGGCATTCACCAGCACAGAAGAGTTGGAGGTGCTCCTTAGAAAGGAGGTGATCCAGCCGCACCTTCCGGTACGGCTACCTTGTTACGACTTAGTCCCAATCGCCAGTCCCACCTTCGACAGCTCCCTCCCACAAGGGGTTAGGCCACCGGCTTCGGGTGTTACCAACTTTCGTGACTTGACGGGCGGTGTGTACAAGGCCCGGGAACGTATTCACCGCAGCGTTGCTGATCTGCGATTACTAGCGACTCCGACTTCATGGGGTCGAGTTGCAGACCCCAATCCGAACTGAGACCGGCTTTTTGGGATTAGCTCCACCTCACAGTATCGCAACCCTTTGTACCGGCCATTGTAGCATGCGTGAAGCCCAAGACATAAGGGGCATGATGATTTGACGTCGTCCCCACCTTCCTCCGAGTTGACCCCGGCAGTCTCCTATGAGTCCCCACCATCACGTGCTGGCAACATAGAACGAGGGTTGCGCTCGTTGCGGGACTTAACCCAACATCTCACGACACGAGCTGACGACAACCATGCACCACCTGTAAACCAGCCCCAAAGGGGAAACCACATTTCTGCAGCGGTCCGGTTCATGTCAAGCCTTGGTAAGGTTCTTCGCGTTGCATCGAATTAATCCGCATGCTCCGCCGCTTGTGCGGGCCCCCGTCAATTCCTTTGAGTTTTAGCCTTGCGGCCGTACTCCCCAGGCGGGGCACTTAATGCGTTAGCTACGGCGCGGAAAACGTGGAATGTCCCCCACACCTAGTGCCCAACGTTTACGGCATGGACTACCAGGGTATCTAATCCTGTTCGCTCCCCATGCTTTCGCTCCTCAGCGTCAGTTAATGCCCAGAGACCTGCCTTCGCCATCGGTGTTCCTCCTGATATCTGCGCATTTCACCGCTACACCAGGAATTCCAGTCTCCCCTACATCACTCTAGTCTGCCCGTACCCACCGCAGATCCGGAGTTGAGCCCCGGACTTTCACGGCAGACGCGACAAACCGCCTACGAGCTCTTTACGCCCAATAATTCCGGATAACGCTTGCGCCCTACGTATTACCGCGGCTGCTGGCACGTAGTTAGCCGGCGCTTCTTCTGCAGGTACCGTCACTTACGCTTCTTCCCTACTGAAAGAGGTTTACAACCCGAAGGCCGTCATCCCTCACGCGGCGTCGCTGCATCAGGCTTTCGCCCATTGTGCAATATTCCCCACTGCTGCCTCCCGTAGGAGTCTGGGCCGTGTCTCAGTCCCAGTGTGGCCGGTCACCCTCTCAGGCCGGCTACCCGTCGTCGCCTTGGTAGGCCATTACCCCACCAACAAGCTGATAGGCCGCGAGTCCATCCAAAACCACAAAAGCTTTCCACCAACCACCATGCGATGGAAGGTCATATCCGGTATTAGACCCAGTTTCCCAGGCTTATCCCAGAGTCAAGGGCAGGTTACTCACGTGTTACTCACCCGTTCGCCACTAATCCACCAGCAAGCTGGCATCATCGTTCGACTTGCATGTGTTAAGCACGCCGCCAGCGTTCATCCTGAGCCAGGATCAAACTCTCCGTTGAAGTAAAACAAAAACAGACACAACCACAACCACCGGAAATAACGGCAGAAACAGCTGCACAAAATTTGAAACCAGCTAAAAACACCATGCACACCACGGGTGGCGGCACAGCACAATCAACCAATTACATACATAATCGGTATCAACAAACTTGGCACACTATTGAGTTCTCAAACAACAGACACACCCGGCACCACCCAAACCAACGTCCAGGCTCGCTCCGGAGCAACTTTTCAAACTTACCCGATCAACCACCCCGACGCAAATCCATTTCTCAGGATTCCCATCAGACCAGAAGACGGTCCCCCACCAATTTCCGGCGCCCTAAGGAGCGACCAGAATTTGGTCTTGAATTTGGGGGTTTGGCCACCCGCGGTTACCAGCTCTTAGCTGTCTCCCCCGCGGCGACTTAGAAAACAATACACGCACTCGTAGCCCACCGCAAACCGCTCATCCAATGGCTGCAATTCCCCGGGATTCCGGGGCAGGAACGGCCATGCGGGGCACCCGCTGGCCTCCCGCCGTCGTAATTCCGCTGTGTGCGCTGCCGCACATCCGGCAGCCATCACGGCAGACAGCAAAAGGGCCGGCAACCCTAAGGTTGCCGGCCCTTCTCAAGCAGCTGGATTCAGCGGTGCTGGATTACCAGGAAGACTTGGTGATGCCCGGGAGTTCGCCCTTGTGGGCCATGTCGCGGAAGCGGACACGGGAGATGCCGAACTTCTGGAAGGTACCGCGGGGGCGGCCGTCGATGATGTCGCGGTTACGCAGACGGATCGGGGACGCGTTGCGGGGCAGCTTCTGCAGGCCCAGGCGGGCTGCTTCGCGTGCTTCGTCGGTTGCGTTCTCGTCAACCAGGGTCTTCTTCAGCTCGAGGCGCTTTGCAGCGTAACGCTCAACGATGACCTTGCGCTGCTCGTTGCGAGCAATCTTGGACTTCTTAGCCATGTTTAGCGCTCCTCTCGGAATTCGACGTGCTGGCGGATCTTGGGGTCGTACTTCTTCAGGACCATGCGGTCCGGATCGTTACGACGGTTCTTGCGGGTTACGTAGGTGTAACCCGTACCCGCGGTCGACTTGAGCTTGATGATCGGACGTACGTCCTTGTCCTTAGCCACTAGAGCTTCACCCCACGAGCCAGGATCTGGGCGACGACTACGTCGATGCCGCGTACGTCGATGGTCTTGATGCCACGTGCAGAGACCTGCAGCGTGACGTTACGGCGCAGGGACGGAACCCAGTAGCGCTTCTTCTGGATGTTCGGATCGAACCGACGCTTGTTGCGGCGGTGCGAGTGCGAAATGCTGTGCCCAAAGCCCGGCTCGGCCCCGGTCACTTGGCAGTGTGCTGCCATGACTTCTCCTCAAGAATTGAAAGTAATGATCCGCATATCTGCTGCTGGACCATGCTGCTAAGGGCGACCCAAAAATGCAGAAGGGCAACGGTTAGTCACGCAACTTGAGCCCCTAACTACCGGCCACCCTGGAGAAAATTACCGGGCAACCGGAGCAATTGCGCACGCTCCGCGCACTTAGCGCCTACCAAGTCTACGAGTTGGCGCAATTAAAGACCAATCGGGGGTCATCGGGTGTATAAGGGCCGCCGGAAGGTCACAGACACAGGTTGGTCCTTTTCACAGCAGGCACATAGCTTCGCCAAGCACCTTGGATACATGAACACGCAGCTCCTGCCGGCATCTCCGGCCGCAAGCAGCTCCGGCCGCCCGGAGCCTTCATCACCTTCAGCGAAGAGGCCCGCCCGTGGCTGGTTTGCCCGACAGTACCGGCAGCGCATGCTGCGGACGGACCTCCTGACGCTCATTGCCTGGGCCTCCGTTGCCGCCGCAATTGCCCTCTGGCTTGCCGACGGCGGGGCCACCGCGATCACGTCGCCGGCGTCCCTGTTCACGGCGGCGGGCATCGTGGCCGGGCTGGCGGGCATGGACCTTGTCCTGCTCATGCTGCTGCTGGCCGCGAGGATTCCCTTCATTGACCGCACCATCGGCCACGACCGCGCGCTGGAGTTCCACGGGAAGCTGGGAAAGCCTTCGCTGTACCTGCTTCTGGCACACGGCCTCCTGGTCGCGGCTGGGTACGGCATGGCTGAAGGACTGGATCCGTTCACCGAGTCCGTCAACCTTTGGGTGCAGGTGCCGGACATGTGGCTGGCGTTTGTCTCCATGGCGCTGTTCATCGCGGTCGTCGTCACGTCCCTGGTGGCTGTGCGGCGTCGTTTCCCGTACGAGTTCTGGTATGTGGTGCACCTCCTGACCTACGCCGCGGTGGCAACGTCGCTGCCCCACCAGTTCAGCGTGGGAGGCCTCTTTGCGGCAGGCACATGGCAGCGCTGGTACTGGCTGGCCATTTGCATCTACACCGGCGCTGCCCTGGTGTATTTCCGGGTACTGGAACCGGTACTGGCCACGGCGCGGCACCAACTGTCGGTGGCCCGCGTGGAGGCCGTGGCGCCGGGCGTGGTGAACATCGTCATGAATGGCCGGAAACTGGACCAGCTGGCGGGCACGGGCGGACGGTTCTTCATCTGGCGCTTCCTGGCTCCGGGACTGTGGTGGCATCCCCACCCGTTCAGCCTGTCCGCCGAACCCGTCTTCCAGGGCCCGGACGGCCAGGGGACGCTGCGGGTCACCGTACGGAACCTTGGCAGCGGCTCCGCCCAGCTCCTGCGGCTGCGGAAGGGGACCAAGGTGGCGCTGGAGGGTCCCTACGGACTGCTCAGCACGGCTGCCAGGACCAGGAACAAGGTGGTGATGATCGGGGCCGGCATCGGCATCACACCCCTGCGCGCACTGCTGGAAACCACGCCGTTTGCTCCCGGCGAGGCGACAGTCCTGCTCCGCGGCCACACCGACCAGGAGCTGTACCTGGGCAGCGAAATCCTCGACCTCTGCCAAGCCAGGGGGGTCCGGCTCTTCCACCTCACCGGGCCGAGGGCCCACGGCCACTCCACCTGGCTTCCCGGGGACGCCGTGCGGAACGGCTACAGCCTCACCTCCTACGTGCCCGACATCGCGGATGCGGACGTCTACGTCTGCGGCCCGGCGGCGTGGGCGGCCAACGTCATGGCGGATGCCGGGAAAGCCGGCGTCTCCGGGGAACAGATCCATCACGAAAGGTTTGACTGGTGAAAATACGCGGAACAGTTGCAGCGGCCCTGGCCTCCGCCGGGATCCTCCTGGCGGGATGGCAAACAGGCACCCAGGCAGGCGGCATCAGCACCGTCGCATCAAGCACGACGGCGACAGGCACCACGGGCTCGACGGGTACGGGTACGTCCGGCTCTTCGGGCACCTCGGCTTCCGGCACCTATAAGGGAACCGCCGTGCAGACCCGGTTCGGTCCCGTGCAGGTCCAGATCACGGTGGCCAACGGGAAGATCACGGATATCACCGCCCTCCAGCTCACCAACACCGATGGCAAATCCATCCAGATCAGCAACCGCGCGGCACCCCTGCTCCGGAGCAAGGTCCTCGCGGCGCAGTCGGCGGATGTCCAGACCGTCAGCGGCGCCACCATTACCAGCGACGCGTACCTGACCTCAGTCCAGGCGGCCATCGATGCAGCCCACCTCTAGCCCCCTGGACGCCGCAACCCCCGCCGCCATGCTGAAGGCCCGCACCTTTGAATGCATGGGCACGGTCATCGGGCTGACGCTGCCCGTCAGCTCCCCTGCGGAAGGGCAGCCTGGGCTCGATGAGCTGGCTGCCGCCACCGCCGTCGTCGAACGCCTTTTCCGCGACCTGGACGAACAATTCAGCCTCTACCGCCCGGATTCGGAAGCGGCCAGGCTGGCCCGCGGCGAGCTGATGCTGCGGGGCGCCTCAGCCCGGATGCGAGAGCGGTACGCCGAGGCGCACGAATGGCGGCTGCGCACGGAGGGCGCCTTCACCCCGGAACGGCCTGACGGCGTCCTGGACCTGTCCGGGATCATCAAGGGTCATGCCATCCGCGAGGTGGGCACGTCGCTCCAGGCCCTGGGCCGGCACGATTGGTGCCTGAATGCCGGGGGCGACGTGTTGGTCAGCGGCTCACCATGCCCCGGCAGCGCCGAGCCCTGGAAAGCCGGCATCGTGGATCCGGCGGACCGCCAAACCCTGATTACCGGCTACGCACTGGGCGCGGGCAGCCGGCACAGTGCGATCGCCACCTCCGGCTCCGCTGAACGCGGTGAGCACATTTGGCGGGTGGGACGCGGCGCCGGGTTTGTCCAGGTCACCGTGGCCGCCGCGGACATTGTCACCGCCGACGTGCTGGCCACGGCGATCGTCGCCGGCGGAACACAGATGCTGAACCGCGCCACGGACATCTGGGATGTTGCCGTGCTGGCGATCCGCGCTGACGGCTCCATGCTGGCGACTCCGGCCTTCCATCCCGCCTGAGCCGCCCGCGCCCCACCGCCGCTACAACCGCTACAGCCGGGTGAGCTGGGCGTACTTGGGCTGCAGGTTGTCGCCGGACGACTTGCCGGTGACGCGCCGGACCACCCACGGCGCGGCGTACTCGCGGAACCACCGGGCGTTGGCGCGGAGGGCGTCGGCGCCGCTCAACTCCGGAACAGGGGTCATCGGCGGGACGTCGATGGAATGGTCGTACTTGAGGACCTCGAGGACGCGCTTGGCCATGTTGGCGTGGCCGGCGGCGGACATGTGCATCCGGTCGTGGGCCCACATGCCCCAGTCGTAGTACTCGCTGAAGCGCCAGTAATCCACCAGCAGGGCGCCGTGGTCCCCTGCGATTCCGCGGACCAGTTCGTTGTAGATGGCGGTGCGGCCGCGCATGGTGCCGAACACCTTTGAACCCCGGGCATCGAAACCCGTGAACATCACCACAGTGGCGCCGGTGGCCGCCAGCTTCCCGACGGCGTCGTTGTACTCCACCAGGAGGTCATCGATGTCCACGCGCGGGCGGAGGATGTCATTGGCCCCGGCGTAGATGCTCACCAGCGTGGGTTTGAGTTCGACGGCGGCGTCCACCTGCTCGGCCACGATCTGCCGAAGCTTCCTGCCGCGGATGGCCAGGTTGGCGTAGCCGAAATCCGGATCAGCGGCGCAGAGCTGCTCCGCCACCCGGTCCGCCCAGCCGCGGACCCCGTTGGGGCGGGTGGGGTCGTCGTCACCGACGCCTTCGGTAAACGAGTCGCCAAGGGCCACGAACCGGGAAGTGAAATCCATGCGGTTAGTTTGCCATCCGTTGCCGGAAGCAACCAATTGCCGGTTATGTCGCTTGGTCAGGCTGGGTTTCGCGCAGGATCCAGTGGTCCTTGTCCAGGCGTCCCACCACTTTCTCGCCGATCCGCGCCAGGTCCAGCACATCCTGCCCGGTCAGGGCATCGAGGAACAGGTCGCGGACGTCCTCAACATGGCCCGGGGCCAGCCCAACGATGGTGGCCATGCCTTCCTCCGTGAGGTGCGCGGTGGTCACCCTTGCGTCATGGGGGTGGGGACGCCGCTCCACCCAGCCGCGCTTCTGCAGCTTGGTCACCACATGCGAAAGCCGGGACAGTGAAGCGCTGCTGCGGGCGGCGAGCTCACTCATGGGCAGGAACCGGTCGTCTGCCTCGGACAGCATGGCAAGGACCGTGTAGTCGAAGAGCGACAGCTTCCCGGCCGCATGCAGCCTGGTGTCGAGGGCCGCCGGCAGCAGCGTATTGATGCTCACCAGCGCCAGCCAGGCGCGGCGTTCGTCAGCGTTGAGCCAGCGGGGTTCGGTCATGGCCCCCATTCTACGATTGATCTTTCAAGTAGCTGGAAGCGGCACCGGTAGGCTTGCCCCATGTATGTTGTCTCCCTCACCTACCGCGTGCCGCAGGAGATCGTCGACTTCCACAACGACGCCCACATCGCCTGGCTGCAAAAGGCGTTCGACGACGGCGTCTTCATTGCCGCCGGCCGCAAGATTCCCCGCACTGGAGGGCTGCTGCTCTCGCAGGCTGAACGGGAAACCCTTGACGCGAGCCTTGCGCAGGACCCGTTCTACATCAACGGCGTGGCCGACTTCGAGGTGCTGGAGTTCCACGCCGGCCGGGTGGCCCCGGGGTTCGAAAACCTGTTGGACACCCCGCCCGCGCAAACCACCTGAGGTGACGCAGGCCGCTAGGGTGGGCTGCCGCCGTCGTACCCTTCTGCGGCGAGCTTCTTCAGGCCACCTTTCCGCGGCACCTTCACAGGCTTGGGCCAGCGCGGGCTGAGCCTGTCCCCCAGCGTCACCCCGCGGAGCTTGCGGCCAAAGAGCGGCAGGACCCAGTCATGGACCCAGCGCCGCTGGCGCCGTTCCCATTCGCGCAGGCCCAACCTTGGTGGTGGCTCCCAGTCCCGGGGTTTGATCTTGTGCGGCACGCCCAGCTGGTCCAGCACCTGCCCGGCCAGGTATTTGTGCCCGGCCTTGGACATGTGGAGCCGGTCAGAGTCCCACATCCTGGCGTCGTGGAAGGCATCCAGGCACCAGTAGTCCACCAGCACGGCCCCGTACTTTTCCGCGATGTCCCGCACCCGCTGGTTGTAGTAGGCGTTGCGTTTCTTCAACGGCTCCAGGAGCGCGGAAACCTTGACGTCGAACCCCGTGAAGAGGACCACTGTGGCCCCCGTGCCGGCGAGCTGGGCAACAAGCTGTTCATAGTCCGCCATGAGCGCGGGCATATCGGTCTTCAGGTCCAGGATGTCGTTACCGCCAGCGTACAAGGTCACCAGTGTTGGCCGCATCCGCAGTGCCGGCTCCAGCTGCTCGTCGATGATGTGCCGCAGCCGCTTGCTCCTGATGGCCAGGTTGGCGTACTTCCACCCCGGCTGCGCCTTGGCGAGCTTCTCGGCAACCCTGTCGGCCCACCCCCGCACCCCGTTGGGCAGCCGCTCATCCCGGTCCCCCACGCCTTCGGTGAAGGAGTCGCCAAGGGCCACAAACACCCGCCGCCCGGAGTCAGGAAGCAAGGATCCAGTCACCACCGCCCCAACGTAGCGGCGCTGGGAAAAGCAAGGACGACGCCGGGATGAACAGTAAGTGAGCGGGAGCCTGGGAAAGCGCGGCGGGATCCGGTGGAGCGCTTATGGCGTCCGGGACCCGCTGTCCGTCTGCATTCCTCCGTAAACCGGACGGAACTCCCAGGTGTAGGAGCCGTCCGCTTTCAGGCTCATCCTCAGGTGGCCCCAGGTATCACTGAACTTCCGCTGGACGTAGGCCGGGTTGCTCGCGAACGATCGGAGGCCGATACCGCCGGTGGACACCTGGAACTGCTGCATGCCGTCGGGGACGCATTGGTCGGCGTTGTTCACCGGGCAGGTCCGCTCATAGTTGTGCTGGGACCCGGACAGCAGGACTTTCACCCGGTTGTTCCAGAACATGTCGATCCAGGGCTTCGCCTGGGTGAAGCGCGTGTGGCTGGATGTGTCGGACGTGAAATACGGGTCGTGGTAGACGGCCGCCAGATGCTTCCCCGCGGCCTTGGCCGCCTTCAGGTCAGCGTCCATTTCGGCGGTCATCGCCTGCGCCCGGGCCACGTTGTAGCGCCATGTGGCCGTGGGCGCCACCAGGATATGCCAGTTCCCCTTATCGAACGAATACCACTCCAGCGCATCCTGGAACCGGCCCAGAGTGGTGCTGGTAGCGGACTTGGTGGTGTTGACGCACTGGCCGTCCATGAACCGGTCCACGTCATCGTTCACACCCGGCTCCACATCGTGGTTGGGGCCCGTGGTCCAGTACGTCTTGGCTTTCAACCCGCCCCACAGCGTGTTCCACGCTCCAAGCGCCGAGCAGGTCCCCTTGTCGTACTGGAAGTCGCCGATGGCAAGGAAATTATCCAACGAACCGTCGTTGAGGCCGCTGATGATGCTGGCGGCGTTCTTGCCGGACGCCGAACTCGTGGACGTATTTCCTGACGGGTTCATGTCGCCAACAGCGGCGAACTCGAAGGAATCACCCGCCGGCGGCGTGGTAGGCACCGGGGTTGGAGTCGGGGTGGGGGTTGGAGTCGGGGTGGGGCTCGTCCCGCCGGCGGCCGGGTAGACACGTATCCAGTCCACGCGCATTTCCGCAGCACCGTCAGCAGTGGAATCAGGGAACCAGTCCAGTTGCAGCGTCTGGTGCATACTGCCCGGAGGCTGGTGGGTGGGGTCGGTGTCCTCGAACCACTTCACGCCATCCACGTATCCGACCATCCCGGCGGGGGACCA
Source organism: Arthrobacter sp. StoSoilB19 (assembly GCF_019977275.1). NCBI lineage: Bacteria > Bacillati > Actinomycetota > Actinomycetes > Micrococcales > Micrococcaceae > Arthrobacter > Arthrobacter sp. StoSoilB19. Next base: position 4,167,448 of record NZ_AP024650.1, read on the forward strand.
GTCCACTGCGTAGTTGTGGAACTGGGTCACGTCCAGCGTCTTGCTGGCCCTGGTCTGGGAGTTGCTGCAGGAGAAGTGCTGGAAGAAGTTGATCACGTTCCAGGCGCCCGTTGTTTCCGCGTAATCCACTTCGCCGTCGCAAGGCCAGTTTCCGCTGTCCGGCCACAGGATCGAAACCATATGGTACTCATTGTCGCCCGACCCGGCGGCGCGGACTTCCCACCGCCCGTACTTTTGTTTGGCGAACTTCGCGGACATCCCGGCAGTGGTCCCGTCCGGGGTCCCGCTCATGACCATCTTGGAACCGTCCACTGTTACCTGCTGCGGGCTGCGGATGCCTTGGCCGGCGTGCCCTGCGCTGTTGTACACGCTCCATTTGGTAGCGTCCGGGGCTCCGGTGTAGTTGAACTCGTCCCCGGCCACAGGTGCGCCCCAGTTCTGCGTGGCAGCAGCCTGGACTCCGCCCGCATCAACGGGAGCGGGCGCAGGGGTGGAGGTAGGGGTGGGGGTTGGCGTCGGGGCGGGGCTTGTCACCACGGCGTCAGCGGCGGTGGTGACCACCAGCTTTGGGCGGAGTGCCGCGTCCAGGGCCTGGTTCGATTTGAAGCCCAGCCATTTCTGCGCGCTGGATTCGAGCCGGAAGTTCTGCTCGCCGCCGGCGGCGCCGACGCCCTTGGTAACGTCCCATTCCACCCAGGCCCCCGTGGCGAACCCGCCGGTCTTGGCCAGCCAACTCCCGCGGGCCGGTGCGTTGTTCCAGGTGACGCCCGTTTCGGCCCATGTGCCGCCGGTGGTGTAAACGTCCACAAACTCGGTCGACGTTGCCGCCGCCTCAGAATATGCCCGCAGCTTTGCCGAGACGACGTGTTCCCCGGCGGGGACCTGGACGTTGAACCGCAGGAGACTGCTCCGCGAGATGCTTGTCCGGCCCTCCGTGGACCAACGCACACTGGTCCCGAAGTTCTCCGTTGGCCGGTCGGCCTGGACATAACTGTCGGCGGTCGGCGCGAATGTCAGCGCTCCCACCGCGTTCGCCACGCTGCCCACTACGGCAAGTGAGGCGAGCATGACTAAGAGTGTCAGGACGGAAACAGCTGGCCGCAGGATAGTTTTCATGGAATGAGACCTTAATGTTCCAGTTGAAATATCCGAAGCATACGCGTGTCACACCCTGTGACACAGCAATTTCCTTAATTGGCAATTGCTGAAAATTTGTGTTACTGCGCGGAGGCGCCGAGCGGGCCGGGGTTAGCCTTCGGCTTTGCCCTGCCGCCAGTAACCCATGAAGGCCACCTGTTTCCGGTCCATCCCCACGTCGCGCACCAGGTAGCGCCGCAGGTCCTTGATGACGGCGGCTTCGCCGGCGATCCAGGCGTAGAAGGGCATGGCGCCGGCGGGCATTCCGGGGTTGCCGGCGGCGCCGATGTCCCCCGTTTCGAGGCGTGCGGGGGTTTCCCAGAGGATGTCCGTGTCCACGTTGACGTCTTCGGGCTCCCGGCCGGCGCCGCCGCCGTCCGCTTTGATGCCCACCCAGCCCGGCACGGGGACTGCTGTGCGTACGGCCTCCTGCAGCAGCTGGCCGTGCGGCCGGGAGCGGCCGATGACGGCGCCGCGGGCAAGCCACGTGATCTCGATGTCCGCCGGGGACTGCAGTTCAAGGAAGTCGCCGGCCTGGGGAACCTCCAGGAGGGCGTGCCCGCTCATGTACGGCGGGAGGGTTTCGAGGATGGCGGAGATGGCGGGGACTGCGGTTTCGTCACCGGCAAGGAGGATGCGCTGGGCCAGGCCGGGCCGCCATTCGATGCCGGAGTATGTCCCGGCAGTGATGCAGTGGGCGGCACGGTTGTTGGGCCCGATGATGGTGAGGGCGTCACCGGGTTTGGCCTTCAGGGCCCAGTCCGCGGCCGGCCCGCTGTTGTGCGGCCCGTCCTTATGCATCGCAAAGTCCACGTCGATCTCCGGATACACCGCGTCCAGCCGCGCCTCACGGACGGTGTAGGTCCGCATCGAGCCGCGCACCTCCGGGTCCATGGCCAGCCAATCCCGATACCAGCCGGGCTGGCCGGTGTTGACGGCCGGCAGCGGCAGCTGCGAGCCGTCCGGGGCCAGGGACGGAATCAGGAGCTTGATCCGGAGGTCCAGGGTGTGGCCTTGGACGCCGAAGTCACGCAGCGCGTAGCCACCGAACGTGATCCTGCGGAAGGTGGGGCTGAGCTGCTGGACGGAGGAAACGGTGACCTCAAAGGCGAGACTCATCGGCTGGGCACTTGCCGGTTGTGCAGTTGCCGTTTGTGTTCGGGCGGTGTCGCGGGTCGTCATGGGACGGGCTCCAGTTCGTAGGCAGTGTGGTGGCGGCCGATGGGGATGATCAGCGGGGTGGCCGAAACGGGGTCCGGGATGACCCGGCTCTCCAGGCCGAAGACGTGGCGGACCAGTCCTTCCGTCACCACCTCGCGCGGGGACCCCACCGCTGTCACGGTGCCGTCCTTCATGGCGATGATGTGGTCCGCGTAGCGGGCCGCCAGATTGAGGTCGTGCAGGACGATTGCCACGGTGATACCCCGTCTGCGGTTGAGGTCCGTTACCAGGTCCAGGACCTCCACCTGGTGGGCCAGGTCAAGGTAGGTGGTGGGTTCGTCCAGCAGCAGGACGTCGGTTTCCTGGGCGAGTGCCATGGCAATCCAGGCCCGCTGCCGCTGGCCGCCGGACAGTTCGTCCACGTCGCGCCCGGCGAGGTCCAGCGTCCCGGTGGCTTCCAGCGCGCGATGCACGGCGGCGTCGTCCTTGTCACTCCTGCTCCGGAAGAAACCCTGGTGCGGGTAGCGCCCGCGTCCCACCAGGTCTCGGACGGTGATGCCGTCCGGGGCGGTGGGGTGCTGGGGAAGCAGGCCGAGGGTCCGGGCCAGTTCACGGGCCGGACGGGTGTGGATGTCCCTGCCGTCCAGGGTCACGGTGCCGCCGGCGGGCTTCAGGAGCCGGGACAGCCCGCGGAGCAGGGTGGACTTTCCGCACGCGTTGGCACCCACGATCATGGTCACCCTGCCCTCGGGAATCCGGACGTTGAGCCCGTCCGCCACACAGCGCTGGCCGTACGTGAGCGTCAGGTCGCGTGCTTCGAGAAGTGCCACGTCAGGCATCCTTTCGGTTGGCCGTGACCAGGAGCCACAGCAGGAAGGGGGCGCCGAGCGCGCCGGTGACAACACCCACCGGCAGGACGGTGCCGTCCAGGAACAGGGGGGCCAGGTTGGCGGCGACATAGTCTGCCGCCAGGACAATCAGGGCGCCCACCAGGGCCGACGCCGGCAGGCTGGCCTTGCCGGCGAAGCGGCGGGCGATGGGAGCGGCCAGGAAGGCGACGAACGACACCGGCCCTGCGGCCGCCGTCGCCACTGCCGCCAGGGATACCGCAATGGCCACCAGCGCCAGGCGTGCGGCATTGACGCGGACCCCCAGCCCGGCCGCGGCATCATCACCCAGTTCCAGGATGCGGAGCGGACCGGCGATGAGCACAACGGCGGGAACCAGCACCGCGAGCGCCAGGAACAGGACGCCGGCCCGGTCCCAGTTGGCGGAGTTCAGGGATCCATTGAGCCAGACCAGGACGTCGGCGGCAGTGCGGATGTCAGCGCGGGCCATCAGGAAGCTGACCACTGCGTGCAGGGCGGCAGCGATCCCGACGCCGGCAAGGACCAGCCGGTTTCCGGCGGCGCTCCCCCGGCCTGCCCTGCGGGTGGCACCGCCGCTGGAGATCGCATGGATCAGGCCTGCCACGGCCAGTGCACCCGCCAGCGCCGCCCCGGAAACCAGCGCACCGGAGGCGCCGAAGATGACAATCGCAACCACCGCCGCCGCGCTGGCCCCGGAGCTGATGCCGATGACGTCGGGGCTGGCCAGGGGGTTCCGCAGCATGGTCTGGAACAGGGCGCCGGCCAGCCCGAAGGCAGTCCCGGTCATGGTGCCGATGACGGCCCGCGGAAGCTTGTTCTCCATCACGATGAAGCTGGCGCCCGGAATCCTGGCGCCGCCCGTCACATGGTTGAAGACGATGGCGAAGAAGTCCGGAACGGTCACCGTGTAGCTGCCCAGCAGGACGGATACGAAAAACAGGAGCACGACGGCGGCGCCCAGCACGGCGGTCCGGTTGCCGGCCCCCTTGGCCATCACAGCCCGGCCCCCTTTCCGCGGCGGATCAGCCACACGAACACCGGCGCACCGATGAGGGCGGTCATGATGCCGGCCGGGACTTCGCCCGGCGGCAGCACCACCCGCCCAAGAATGTCGGCGGCCAGGAGCAGGACCGGAGCCGCCACCAGGGAGAAGGCCAGGATCCAGCGGTAGTCGGGCCCGGTGAGGACACGCACGGCATGCGGTACCACCAGGCCCACAAAGCCGATGGGGCCCGCCAATGCCGTGGCGGTGCCGCAGAGCAGGACGATGCCCAGGGCCACCAGGGCCCGCGAGGGCCCGACGCGCCGGCCAAGCCCCCGCGCGATGTCGTCCCCCAGCGCCAGGCTGTTGAGGGTGCGGCCGGCCAGGAGCACGATGAGCGCACCGGCGGCCAGGATCGGCAGGCCGGGCAGGAGTACGGTCCAGTCACGGCCCGCGATGCCGCCCACCTGCCAAAAGCGGAACCTGTCCAGGGTGTCCTGGCTGGAGACCAGGATGATGTTCATGAGCGAGGACAGTCCGGCGCTGAGCGCGGCTCCGGCCAGCGCGAGCTTGACCGGGGTGGCTCCCTCCCTGCCCAGCGAGGCGATGAGGTATACCACCACTGCGGCAGCAGCGGCCCCAATCAAGGCGAACCAAACGTAGCCGGAGAAGGTGGCCACACCGAAGATGTAAATGCCGGCGACCACCGCCAGGGCGGCTCCGGCGTTGACGCCAAGAATGCCGGGGTCGGCCAGCGGATTGCGGGCAACTCCCTGCATCGCGGCCCCGGCCAGGCCCAGCGCGCCGCCGGCCAGCAGGCCCAGGACCGTGCGCGGAATGCGGGCCAGCACCACGGCATGGTCACCGTTGGCGGGATCGAACGCGGAAAGGGCCTGCCATACCGTCGCAAGGGGAACCTCCCGTGCCCCTACGGCCAGCGATGCCCCGGCCACCAGCACCAGCACGACGACGGCGCCGGCCAGCCAGGCGGCTCGCGTTCCCGGCGCATCACCGCAGACGGGAGCAGCGGCTGCCCCGGCCCGCACCTGGGCGCCCGTGCCGGCGGCCGGACGTACCGTCGTCGTACCCATGAAGGCGCGGCCCCTACTTCACTGCATCCGCCGCCGTGGCCAACTGCGGCAGGAACGTATCCAGCGACCACGGCAGGCTCAGCGGCGACGACGCCGAGATGGACAGGGTCAGGGTGTTGTCCTGGTCGGCCACCAGGGCGCCCTTCCTGATGGCCGGGATCTGCCCGAGCAGCGGATCAGCCTTGATGGCCTCCGCGGTGGACGCGTCGGGAACCCAGGTGACGAAGATGTCCGACTGCAGTTCGTTCGCCTTCTCGGCGGACCAGGAAAGGTAGAACTCCTTGGAACCCTTGGAGTTCTCCGCGACCACATGGGCCAGGGTCATGCCGATTTCGGTGAGGAAGCGGGGACGGTTGTCGTTGGCGGTGTAGACGTTGACGCCGTCACCCCGGGCGGGCTCCAGGTTGCCGTAGATAAAGCTCTTGCCCTGGATCTGCGGGTACTGGGAGACCTTGTCCTTAACGGTGGCCTCGGTGTCGGAGACGAGCTTGGCCGCTTCCGCTTCCTTGCCCAGGGCCTTGCCGATGATGGTGGTGGAGTCCTGCCACGAGGTTCCGTAGGCCACTTCCGGGTGCGCCACCACGGGAGCGATTTCGCTGAGCTTCCTGTAGTCCTCCTCGGTGAGGCCGGAGTAGGCGGCGAGGATGACGTCCGGGGCGAGCCTGGCGATTTCCGTGAAGTTGATGCCGTCCGCCTCCGAGTACTGGACGGGGGCCTTGGCCGATCCGAATCCGGCCCCCAGCTTTTCGAGCGCCGCGTCCTTCCAGGGGGTGGACCCCTTGTCATTGCCACCCCACTCGTTCCTGGGGATACCGACGGGCACCACGCCGAGGGCAATCGCGACGTCGTCGTTCACCCATGAAACCGTCGCCACGCGCGCGGGCTGCTTCTCGATGGTGGTTTGGCCGAATGCATGGCCGATGGTCACCGGGAACTGGGTGCTGCTGCCGGTGCCGCCCGTGCCAGCCACTGAAGAGGCCGGACCCGTGCTGCAGGCGGACAGGGTCAAGGCTGCCGCGGCGAGCACCGCAGCCGCCTTGCCGGCGGAAGAGAAAAGCGTCCGGCGGGTGGAGAGAGGGCCGGAAAAGAGGGGGGATGTCACGGGGCTCCTTGGATCAAGCTGCTGGAAACTTAAGTAAGGCTAACCTATGTAAGTGTCGATTACGCAACGTTTTTGTCACCTAATCCCGCAACGTGACAAAGGCCACATCCGCCATCAGGTTCTTGGACAGGGCGGGGCACATTTGGCAGGATTGCCTTGCCGGCAGGGCACCCTTACCAGGGCACGCTGAACAGAAACGGAACAACGGGAACAATGCGCATGCAAAAGGTCGTTCCGGCCGCCGCTGCCATGGGAAGCGGGGTGGCCGCTTTGGCCTGCTCCGCGGAGACTGACTGACTCCCCTGTCACCCCGGCCCGGCTTAGGGCCGCCCACCCTTTACGAAAGTTCAGCCATGCAATCAGTCACGCCCCAACAAATCCGTTCATCCTTCGTCAACGCCAGCCGCTCAGAAGCAGCCAAGCTGACACTGCCCAGGAACTTCGACGCCCTGGACTGGGACAGCCTGGAGTTCCTGGGCTGGCGCGATGAAAAGATGCCGCTGCGCGGGTACTTGGTGGTTCCCGGCCCCAAGGGCCTCACGGGCATCCTGCTCCGGGCGCCCGAAGGAGGAGCCAGGAAGAACCGCTCGGTATTGTGCGAACTGTGCCGGGATGTGTTCTCGAAGGAGGACGTGCTCCTTTGGGTCGCAAGGCGCGCAGGCCAGTCAGGACGCGACGGCAACACCGTGGGGACCCTGATCTGCGCCGACTTCCTGTGTTGTGGCAACGTCCGCAAGGAACCGCCGGCCAACGAGATCAACCCCGATCCGGCGGCCGTCGTGGTACGCCAGATCCAGGGCCTGCAGGACCGCACCGCGCAGTTCCTGGCCCGCGTGCAGAATAAGTAGGCGGTCAGCGGAAGCCCTCCATCACTCCGGTGACGGAGGGCTTCCCCGTGTGCCTCAGCGGTAGGAGAAGCTCATCAGCAACGCCTTCAGTTTTTGGCCGTCCCCGCCCCAGTACCACGCCTTCGCCGCCTCGTCATTGGCAAACGGCGGACCGGTGAACAGCACGTCTGCGGCCAAAATGCGGTCGCCGAGCATGACGGGCCCGTTTTGCACCTTGCCGTCCGGTGACACCGGCAATCCCGCCGTCAGCCCCATGCGGTACTCAACGGCACCATTGACGTGATCGGTGAAGAACGACGAATGGGGCGTGGGAACTGCGTGGCCCACCAGCCCCGGCACAGGGTCCGCCGCAAGGACAAACCTGGCATCAGGACCGGCCACGGCGTCACCCACCTGGCTGTAGTAGATGTTGACCCGCCCGGCGCCGTTGGCATCAATGACGGCGGCCGTTTCCACCGGGGGTGATGCGGAAACCTGTTCATGTACCACGCGCCAGTCCGCCGGATGGGCAAAGGACAGCCGGCCATCGGGGAAGGTATAGGTCACCATCCCGGCAGGAGTGGGCGCGGACGTGGGAGCAGGCGAGGGCGGCGGAACGGCAGTCTCCGTGGACGCGCCCCCGCTCCCTGCGGGGGCGTAGTCCGCGCAGGCGGCGAGGGACAGCGCCGCTGCGGCTGTTATCACAAGGAGGATTGGAGCGGGGTGCCGTGGGCGCATGGGGTGCCTTTCAAGAGGACGCCATCGTTCTCTCGGAGAAAGTGCGGACCCAGCATCCTGCAGTACCTATGGGATCTACTCTGGCGAGGTGAGTTGGTAAAGCCCAGAGTGGCACAGCGAAAAGACCGGCCACCACGGCCGGAGCGATAAATCCATCAATTTGTTATATTGCTGGATCCGGTTTCAACGCAGGACGATATCCACCGGGTTTGCCTCGGAGCGCCAGGCTCCTTCCTCCCCCGGACGCGGCCGGATCACCGGGGCCGTGAGGACGCCGGAGCGGTTGGTGCGGCGGTCACGGAGGATCTCGGTGACGGAGCCCAGGTGCCGGGACAGATCGATGACGTTTTCCGGGGCAGCCAGCAGCAGCTGGAACCCGAATTCGTGGAGGGCCTTGATGCCGGCGCCGGCGAATTCCTCGGAGGCGAGCACGAACGCTTCGTCCATCATCACGGTGCCGTAGGTGGTGAAGCCCTGCTCGGCGATCCCCAGCTGGTAGCTCAGGGCCGCGGCCATGATGAACGCGGTGAACCGCTGCCGCTCGCCGCCGGACATGGAACCGGTGTCTGCGTGCATGAAGACCTCGGTCTTCGTGCCGCCGCCCTTCTTTTTGCCAGCCGCCGGGCCGGTCACTTCCCGGTGCTCCTTGCACTGGATGAACAGGTGGCCGCGGACGTCGAGCACCTCCGCCCGCCACCGCCGGTCTTCCGGCGCCTGCGAGCCAAGCCTCTTGACCAGGGTCTCCAGGGACTTGTAGCGCGCGGTGAGCTCGGCGTCGTCACCGTCCGGCCCCTCCCCCCTGGCGGCGTCCGTCCTGGCCGGCCGAGCGTGGCGGGCCTTCAAGGCGTTCTGGATGGCGTCCTTGAACTGCTTGGCAGTGGGCGGCAGCGTCTGCTTGATATCCAGCTCCAGGTAACTGCCCTCATGGAAGTTCACCTGGGAGAGGATGCCGTTGAGGGGCAGGATGCGGCTGGTGATGGAGCGGCGTTCCTCGTCCAGCAGGTGCAGCAGGGTGCTGAAGGATTCGTGCGTGCGCTGGTTGAAGAACTGCCGGAACTCCGCCTCCTGCGCCGGCAGGCCGTCGTTGACGATGGCATGGTAGCGGGCTTCGAATTCGCTGGCCGCGCCGATGCTGGTGCCGTGGTCCGCCGAAATGGCGCTGCCCCACTCCCGGACGAAGCCTTCGAAAATCCGGGTGAGCCGCTCGGCTGTCCCTTGCCCCCGTGATTCAGCAGTGTGCAGTTCGCCCAGCAGGGTGGTCCGGACGCGGTTGGCAAGGTTGTCCAGCTCGTGCATTTCGGTCACGTCGCCGAATTCCGCAAAGTACGGTTCCAGCGCCGTCACGGTAGCGTCCGACGGCGGCGCCTGGGCCAGGCGGTCACGCGCCGCTTCCAGCAGTGAATCCGCAGCCGTGAGCTGGCGGTCCAATGCCTTGTATTCGCTTTGCAGGACGGCCGCGGACTCGGTGCTGGTCTGGTGCTTTTGCCGGACCTCCTCGATGGTGGCGCGCAGGGGCTCCAGGTCCGCCTGCGCGGCAAGTGCGTCCTTGAGCCGCTGCTCGATCCTGGTGAGCTCATCGGCAGCAACGGCCGCGGACACCTGTTCCCAGGGCCGGTCGTCTTCGGCAATCCGGCGCAGGGCGTCGAGCTGGCGGCTCATGCCCTGGTGCGAGTCCTCGCGGCTCTGCGCCAGTTCGGCGGCCTTGGCCACTTCCTGCCGGAGGTCCTCCACCTGGCCGGCCACGAGTTCCAGCTTGGCGGCATTGTCGAAGCCCAGGACGTAGTCCTGGCGGCTGGTGAAGCGGTCGTCCTTCTCCACCGTGTGGCGGTTCCGCTTGACCACGCCGCCCAGGCTCAGGCCCTTGTCCAGGGCTGCCAGCTCGTCCGGGTCCTCCACGCAGGGGTAGGCAAAGTCCAGCGCGATGCGCTCACGGACCCACCCGCCGGCTTCGGCCGCCGCGCCGGACTCGAGGATATCCAGCTTGGTGAGCAGGTCGCCGTCGCGCACGTCCTCCACAGCGAGCGCGCCGCCGGCGAGCGGCTTGGAGACGTCCACTGCCCGCAGCGCGCCGCGGACGTTGTGGTCATTCAGGTAGCGGGTGACGGCGCCGAAGTGCTCACCGGGCACCAGCAGGGTGGTGGCCAGGCTGCGGAGCGCACGCTCGGCAGCGGGGCGCCACCGTTCCTCGCCGTCTGCGAGGTCCATGAGCTCGCCGGCAAAGGGCATGCGGTCTTCCGCAATACCGGTGGCAGCGGCGATGGCGGCACGGTTTTCAATGCTCGACGGCGGCAGCAGGGACTTGCGCGTCTTCAACGACACGAGTTCCTGCTCGGCAGCCGCCAGCTCCCGCTTGCGGCTGGCGTGGGCGTCGAAGGCCTCGAACCGCAGCTCCTGCAGGGCCTGCGAATCATCCTTCAGCTCGGCCGACCGTGCCGCCGCCTGCTCGTATGCCTGCTCCCAGCCGGCCGCGCTCCACTCAAGCTGCAGCCCGGCGTCGGCCAATGCCTGCTGCGCCGCCTCCTCCACCTGGCGCCGCAGCTTCAGGCCAACCCGGGCGTTCTCCAGCGACTGCTCAATCGCGGAAATCGCGTTGCCGCCCTGGTTGTTGTACTCGGTTTCCAGCTGCCGCAGTTCCTTGGCCAGGTTGTCGCGGACCGCACGCTCGGCGCCGAGTTCCTTCGCCTTCGCCTGCGCCAGCTCGCGGAAACGGACCAGCGTCTTCTGGTGCACGGTGACGGCGAGCTGCTGCCTGTACGCCTCGAACTCCCCACCCACCAGCTCCCGCAGCCGGTTCGCGTCCAGCAGCGACTGCGCATATTCGCGGTTCAGTCCCGGCACCGGCGCCAGCTGGTCGCGCTGCTGCCGGACATCCTCCAGCCGCTGGCGGATGGACATCAGGTTGCTGAACTCCTCCACCACGTCATCGGCGGCGGCAAGGGTTGCCGGGGCATCCAGCACCTGGTCGCGGAAGAAGGTGTTGACGCTGCCGCCCAGGCCCTTGCCGGCCTGGATGACGCGCAGCAGGGGCAGGGCCTGGTCCGAGTTGATCCCCAGCAGCCGGCGGAACCGCTCCGCGAACGCCTTGTGCACGTCGAAGACCTGGGCGTGCGGGAAGATCGCCTCAAGCGCGCCCTTGGTGAACCGTTTGTCGGCGATGCCCTCAACCGCCTCAAGGTCCAGGGGCACGTTGTCGATCAGGTAGAACCGGCCCACGCTGGACTCCGTGCCGTTCTTGGGCAGGTCGAACAGCGCCGACACCGTCACCCGCGTCCCGGCGGCGTTGTCGAAGGTCAGGGCGACGGCGGACCAGGTGGCACCCGGGCGCTGGAACGCACTCGCCGAGCCCTCCCCCACCGCCTTGTCCCCCACCTTGCCGCGCATGTACGTGAAGGTGGTCCGCTTGTCCTCCACGGCACCGCCCGACCGCTGCGCCGCCGCCTCGTTGGACCGCGGCCGCGCATCGAAGACCCGCAGCATCGCGTCGAACAGCGTGGATTTACCCACGCCCGAGTTACCGGTCAGCAGGGTTCCGTTCCGGTCAACGTGCATGGTGTGCGCTCCATGGAACGTCCCCCAGTTGACCACCTGCACCAACGCAAGCCGCATCTGGCCCGGGTTGGTGACATCACCCAGCGGGAGCATGCTTGCGATGGTCACTGGTCATCCTCCTCGGACGTGGTTCCGTTCGTCTCCGCGGCGGCTGTGTCCTCCAGGTCCAGGAGCGGCTCCGTTCCTGATTGGTCAGCCGAGGCGGCTACGAGGGCTTCGATGTGGGCCGGGATGTCGCCGATGTTTTCGAACGGCAGGGCCAGGGGCAGGGCGTTGGAGATGGTGTAGACGTCGTCCAGTCCGGTGGGGAGCAGGAGCTGGCGGGCCAGGAGCTTGGTGATGGCACGGGTGACCACATCGGAGTCGCGCAGGGCGTCCTGCTGGCCGGCGGGCTGGTAGTGCGCCACCAGGTCCGTGATCTCCTCGCGGGTGATGGTGGGGTCGGTCTGGGCCGTGACGTGCCGGTCCAGCAGCAGGCGGAGCCGGAGCAGCACAATGGTTTCCACCCGGCTGAGGGCACGCTGCTGGCGCAGGATGCTGGACCGGGCGCTCCCGCCGATGACGTCCGGGTCCACGGGGCGCAGGACCGCGATTTTCCGCTCGTGGTCCAGCTGCAGGGTCAGGAACAGCTCGGACAGGCGGCTGCGCAGGATCACCTGGTTGTCCAGCAGTACCGTCCAGAGCTTTTCGTCCCGGCCGCCGTCGATGTACGGGCCCTTCAACAGCTTCACCAGGGCCTGGCGCACTTTCATGGACAGGACGCCGGTATCGCCGGGGAACAGGGCAGCGCCGTCGACGAAGGTATCGCGCGGGGACACTGCGAAGGGGCGCTCAACGCCCGGTGCCGCCCCCGCCCGTTCGCCGCGCGGCTGGTCTTCGATCAGCTCTGGGCCCTCAGCGTTTGAAACTTCAGTCATGTGGATCCTTTGCGAGCGTAACCACGGGCAGGTAGGCCCTGCGGGTGGAGCCGTCTATCTGTTCGAAGTCCAGGCCATCCCAGGCGCTGCGGTTGAAGTCGGCCCCGGCGTGCAGGGCCTCGGACAGCAGCGCGCGGATGGTGTTGATGTGCTGCTCTTCGGGCGGCAGCTGCTGCCAGGCGTCGGCTAGCGTGGCAGCCCCAGCCATGGCGGACCGGACGACGTCGGGCCTGGCCTTGCCCGTCCGCGGCGAGCGCACCCGGTCCGAGTCGGTGAACGCGATGGGATCGGCCAGCCTGGGTGGTGCCGCGAACTCGTCGGGGTCGAAGAGCTTCACCATGGACAGTGACTCAAACCCTGCGTTGTACAGGACGGGGCCGGGAACCAGGCCGGGCCGTTCACGCTCGTACGGGAGTGAACGGATGGCCTGTTCTGCCTCGCGCAGGACCTTCCGGAGCCGGACCGACTGGCGGAAGTCGTCGCTCTGGACGTACGTGTTCAGGCTTTCGCTGAGCTTGCCGTAGATGCGCTGGATCTGGCTGTGCTGCTGCCGGAGCTCGGCCACCAGGTTCTTCAGTGTCTCCCGGTCGTCAGGTGACAGGTCATCCGCGAACTGGCGGCTCAGGACCTCCCCAATCGCGGACCGGAACCGCACTTGCTGCTGCGGGTCCTCCAGGAAGGCGGTAAAGGACCGGAACGTCCTGCCCTCCGGGCTTTGGCGGAGCCGCTTGTCCGCCTCCAGGACCTGGGCCATGGTGGCGCCCTTGGTCAGCGACTCCTCGATGATCTGGTTGCGCAGTCCGCCCACCAGTTCCTCGATCCGGTCGCGCATCTTTTTGTAGTCCGCGGGCAAACTGGCGGCCAGGTCCAGGATGTTTCCGGCGGCCTCCACGGCCTCGTCGTCGTCAAGCAGGCCGTCGAAGTCGCCCGTGCTGATGTCCTGGATCAGCTGCTGCCGCTCTTCGATTTCCTCTTCCAGGGCTTCGAGGCGCGCACTTTGGTCCGGGTTGGTCTCGTTGGCGAGCTTTTCCACGTCCCCCAGCAGGGTGCCCAGCCGGGAACCGTTCAACGTGGACCGCTCGCTGGAAAGGCTGTCAAGGAAGGCGAGCACGCGTGCTGCAGGCTCGGTGGCCTCGTAGACGATCTGGCCTGACTGGTTCCGCCGGGTCAGGAACTGCCGCCGGGTCCACTCATCCCCGAACGCCCTTCCGCTGGCCCCTCCGCCCAGGCCCGGATCCTGGCGCCGGAGCTCCTCAAGGAAGGAGTCGACGTCGGCATGGAATTCCTCGAGCGGCACCTGCGGCCGGGTGCGGGTGAAGGAAGCCTGGAGCACGGCGATCACCCAGGGCGCCGAACGCGTCAGTGCCCACGCGGGCCCCTTGGTGAGGAGTTCGAGGTCCCGGAGCCGGGCGCTGATGGCGTCAGCGGATGACCTGGCGGAGCGGGGCACGCACTCTCCTTGGACTGTTGAACGGGGGCTGAACGGGGACCGGGCAGGGGCGGCACGCAGGGGACGAACGGGAAAACTGCCAACTACAAGGTTAACGCAGCCGCCGCGACCGCTCCGTGACCTACCTGCCGGTAGCATTTCGATCCCATATCAACAGGCTCCCCCGCCCGTGCCGGGTCTGGCTGGCCGCGCAGCTGTCCCCCTACGCTTCTGCTACTGGTCTTCGCCACCGCAGTCTTATGCAAAGCAACGTCGCAGCAGGGGGATTCATGCAGTTCGATCTAAGCTCAGTGGAAACAGCCACCTTGGTCTTCATCGGGACGCTGGTGTTCGGCGCAGTCCTGGCCGCATTCGTCCTCTCGGCGGGGCTGGTTGCCCTGGCGCTGCTGGGGGTGGGCAAGCTCACCTGGATGGTGGTGGCCAATACGCTCCTGGCGGTGGTCCACGGGATCAACTCCGGCTGGGACCGGCTGGTCCACCGGGCCTCCACCGTGGAACTGCCCGGCGATTTCCAGGCGCAGCCATCCCCTAGCACCGGAACCTACCCGCGGGTAATCTTGAGGGACAGCTGAAGGGTTCTCCAACCCGGCGGATCCATGGCTACACCGGCCACTCCGGCCAAGGAGATAACCCATGACCTCCGCAACTGACAGCCAGGCCAAAGACGCCCCGGCTGAAGAAACCCCCGTCCCCGCCGGCAACATCGGCGCCGGAGCCACCGCCGAAGATGCCCGGGCCGTTGCCGAAGCCGCCCGTGAATCCGGCTGGGACCGTCCCAGCTTCGCCAAGGGCCTCTATTTGGGCAGTTTCGACCTGGGCCTGGTCCATCCCTGGCCGGCTGCCGACCCCGCTTCCGTGGACAAGGGCGAGGCATTCATGGCCCGCCTCACGGAGTTCGCCAAAACCATGTCCGGGCGGGTCATTGAACGGGAAGCGAAGATTCCGGACGAATACATCAAGGACCTGGCAGCCCTGGGCGTCTTCGGGATGAAAATCCCGGAGGAATACGGCGGCCTGGGCCTCTCCCTGGTCTATTACGGCAGGGCCCTTGCCCTGCTGGGCAGCGTGCACCCCAGCCTGGGCGCCCTCATCTCCGCCCATCAGTCCATCGGCGTACCCGAGCCGGTCAAGGTGTTCGGCACGCCCGAACAGAAGCGTGAGTACCTGCCGCGGTGCGCTGCCGGCGCCGTCACTGCTTTCCTCCTCACCGAACCGGACGTGGGCAGCGATCCCGCCCGGCTGGGCAGCACGGCAACTCCCACGGACGACGGCGACGCGTACCTTTTGGACGGCGTGAAACTTTGGACCACCAACGGGGTGATCGCGGAACTGGTGGTGGTCATGGCAGTTGTCCCGGCGCACACCGATCCGGACGGCACCAGGCACAAGGGCGGCATCAGCGCGTTCGTGGTGGAAATGGACTCGCCGGGCATCACGGTGGAAAACCGCAATGCCTTCATGGGCCTGCGCGGCATCGAGAACGGGGTTACCCGGTTCCACCAGGTGCGGGTGCCGGCCGCCAACCGGCTGGGCCGGGAGGGCCAGGGACTGAAGATCGCGCTGACCACGCTCAACACCGGCCGCCTGGCGCTTCCGGCGCTGTGCGTGGCGTCCGGGCGCTGGAGCCTGAAGATTGCCCGTGAATGGTCCAACGCCCGCACCCAGTGGGGCAGGCCCGTGGGTGAACATGAGGCAGTCGGCAAGAAGATCGCCTTCATCGCGGCCACGGCTTTTGCCCTGGATGCCGTGTTCGAACTCTCCGCAGAACTTGCCGATGCCGGGCAGAAGGACGTCCGGATCGAGGCCGCGCTCGCAAAGCTCTGGGCCACGGAAATCAGCTGCCGGATCGCGGACGAACTGGTCCAGATCCGCGGCGGACGGGGGTTCGAGACCGCTGAATCACTGGCCGCGCGCGGTGAACGTGCCGTAGCGGCGGAGCAGCAGCTGCGGGACATGCGGATCAACCGGATCTTCGAGGGGTCCTCCGAAATCATGCGGCTGCTGATTGCGCGCGAGGCGGTGGATGCGCACCTGGCTGCCGCCGGCGACCTTGCTTCGCTGGATGCGAGCATGGCGGACAAAGCGAAGGCCGCCGTCGGCGCCTCCGGCTTCTATGCAAAGTGGCTGCCCAAGCTGGTGGCCGGCGCCGGCATGGACCCCCGCTCCTACGGGGAGTTCGGCAGGCTGGCCAAACACCTCCGGTTCGTTGAACGGTCGTCGCGACGGCTGGCCCGGCAGACCTTCTATGGCATGGGCCGGTGGCAGGCCAAGCTGGAGCGGAAGCAGGCGTTCCTGGGCCGAGTGGTGGATATCGGCGCCGAACTGTTCGCCATGACTGCATGCTGCTCCCGTGCAGAGATGCTGCTGAAAACCGCCCCGGAAAAGGCTGCCGGCGCCTACGAGCTTGCCGACGCCTACTGCGAGCAGGCCAGGGTGCGGGTGGACGAGTACTTCGACCAGCTGTGGCGGAACACCGACGATGCCGACCGGGCGTTGACGCGGAAGGTCCTCGCCGGTGACTACCTATGGCTTGAGGCAGGGGTCCTGGACCAGTCCGAAGGCACCGGCCCGTGGATCGCCGATGCCTCGCCGGGCCCATCCAGGAAGGAGGACCTGCACCGGAAATACCGGTAAAGCCGCAGGTCACAAAATAGTAAGCACGCTTGCTATCACCCGGGGCGGGTGGTTGAGTTGAGCCATGAGCAGCTCAACGGAACCAGAGAACCTGCCTCCCCGGCGTGCCCGGGAGGACGAAACCGCCCGCAGCGGAAGCTACCGGGAGGCAGCCGCAGACGATGCCGCCACGCGCTCGATGGACCAGGCGCCGGCCGGCCAGCGGGAGCGGGACTACACCCGCGCCCCCGCCGCGGAGCGCGAATACCAGCCTGCCCCCACCAGGGCCACACCCGTGGTGGAACCGGTGGCAGACCCAACGCTTGCGAACCGGGAAACCGCCGTCGCGCGCCAGAAGGAGCGGTTTGGCGGCATCAAAGTGGGCTCGGCCTTCTTCGGATGGCTGACCGCCACCGGGATGGCCGTGCTCCTCACCGCACTGGTGGCAGCCGCCGGAACCGCCGTGGGCCTGGCCAGCAACACCGACGTCAACGAGGCCGTGAACCAGGCGGCGCAGAACAGCGGCACGGTTGGCCTGGTGGGCATCATCGTGCTGCTGGTGATCCTCTTCCTCTCCTACTACTGCGGCGGCTACGTGGCCGGGCGGATGGCCCGCTTCAACGGCCTCAAGCAGGGACTCATGGTCTGGATCTGGGCGCTGATCGCAGCCGTTGTGGTGGCCATCCTGGGCCTGGTGGCCGGGCAACAGTTCAACGTCCTGGCCAACCTGAACAGCTTCCCGCGGATCCCAATCAACGAGGGACAGCTGACCACCACCAGCATCATCGCCGCGATCGTGGTGGCGGCAGTCGCCCTTGTCGGCGCGCTGCTGGGCGGCCTGGCGGGCATGCGGTTCCACCGGAAGGTCGACCGCGCCGGATTCACCCCGGACAGCGAGTTTTACGACGACGGGGAGTAGTCAGGCGAGGATGTCACCGTCCACATACAGCCACCGGCCATCCTCCCGGACAAACCTGCTGTTCTCGTGCAGGACCCCGCGTTCCCGGTTCTGCCGGTAGTAGGCCTTGAATTCGACGGTCCCTTCGGAATCGAAGGGACCGCCGTTGCTGGTGGACACAATGTCCAGGCGGCGCCATTCCATGGCCGTGTCCAGGTCCAGGCTGGCCGGCGCGGTGGACGGATGGTGGGTGCGCAGCAGGTAGTCCTCATCCAGCCGGACGAAGGCGCTGTAGCGTGACCGCATCAGCTGTTCGGCAGTGGCTGCAGATGCGCGGCCGGAAAGGAACCTGCCGCAACATTCGGCGTACGGCTCCCCGGACAGGCACGTGCAGTTCGCGGACTCCATCGATTCGGTCATCCGGTGATGCTGCCATATCCGGTAACAGCTTCGCTACAACCTCGAACCGTGCCGGGCAGGCGGCGGCATCGCCTGATAAAAATCCGTATGGTGGAGAAGGAGCCTGCCGCCGGCCGTGAGTGCCGGGGCGGCCCAGGATGTTGATTGGAGAGGAGAGAAGACGTGGAGAACCCGGACACTCTCGTCCTCAACCTGACATTCCTGGGCACGGTGGGCGTTGCCCTCCTTATGTTTCTGGTCCTCTTCCTGCTGGGCGTTATCACCTTGGTGCTCGCGGGCCTGGGCCGGTTTGCCGCCCTTGTGCTGATGGCCTTGTTCGGGCGCGTTCCCGGCAGGAGGGATTCTCCCGGTACCGCCGGCGCCCCCATGAATCCGGGCCAAGCCCGCAGGCCGCTCCGGGCTCGGGCCTCCGCACTCAAGCCGGACCGGCTGAAAAAGTCGCTCCGCACCGCCGTCGAACGCCATCCCAAGCTTGCCGCCGCCCGCCATGAACCCCCGGTCCTCGCTGAGGACTGGGCCTCCGCGGTCGCCGAGGCCGACAAGCGCGCCCAGGCCAGGGCGCGCGCCGCGGCGCCCGAAATCAAACTGTCGGTGCGGGACCTTCCAGACCCGGCCGTCCCTGCCGACAAGGTGTCCGAGGTAGCCCCGCTGGTGGAGTCCGCCCTGCACAACCACCGGCCGCCGCATGAGCTGCCCAGGTCCTTCAAGAAGCCCCAGCCGCCTCATCCGGTACCGCCGCTGGATACCGGGTCCCTGGTTTCCATGGCCGGCCCACAGCAGGTGCTCAAGGAGAAGGCGCAGGATCCGCGCCCCCAGCCGTAAGGGAGAAACGGCCAAGCCCTTACCCTGAGCAACCATCTGGGTTAGCGTGAACATATGGAATTCAGATACCTCGGAAACAGCGGCTTCAAAGTCTCGGAAATCACGTTCGGCAACTGGCTGACGCACGGCTCGCAGGTGGAAAACGACGTTGCCACCCAGTGCGTGCGGGCTGCCCTCGACGCCGGCATCAGCACCTTCGATACCGCCGACGTCTACGCCAACACAGCCGCGGAAACCGTCCTGGGCCAGGCCCTGAAGGACGAGCGCCGCGAGTCCCTGGAAATCTTCACCAAAGTCTTTGGCCCCACCGGACCCAAGGGCAAGAACGATCTTGGCCTGTCCCGCAAACACATCATGGAGTCCATCAATGGCTCGCTGCGGAGGCTGCAAACGGACTACGTGGACCTCTACCAGGCCCACCGCTATGACTTCGAAACGCCGCTGGAAGAAACCATGCAGGCCTTCGCGGACATCGTCCGGCAGGGCAAGGCGCTGTACATCGGCGTGAGCGAGTGGACCGCTGACCAGCTCCGCGAGGGCCACAAGCTGTCCAAAGAGCTTGGCTTCCAGCTCATCTCCAACCAGCCGCAGTACTCCATGCTGTGGCGCGTGATCGAAGCCGAGGTGGTCCCGGCGTCGGAGGAACTGGGGGTCTCCCAGATTGTCTGGTCGCCCATGGCCCAGGGCGTCCTCAGCGGCAAGTACCAGCCCGGCCAGCCCGCTCCGGAGGGCAGCCGCGCCACGGATGAAAAGGGCGGCGCCAAGATGATCCAGCGCTGGATGCGCGACGACGTCCTGGCAGCCGTGCAGGAACTGAAGCCGATCGCCCAGGAAGCGGGCCTCTCCATGCCGCAGCTGGCTGTGGCATGGGTGCTGCAGAACCCCAACGTTGCGTCAGCCATCGTGGGTGCCTCGCGGCCCGAGCAGATTGCCGACAGCGTGGGCGCAGCCGGCGTGAAGCTGGAGGCGGAGGTCCTCAAGAAGATCGACGACGCCGTCGGTGGCCTTGCTGAACGGGACCCCGCACAGACCAAGTCGCCGGCCACGCGGGAAGCGTAAGTGGCGTCCCCGTCGGAACTGTCCCCGTCAGAGCTCCCGGAGCTTGCGGTCACCGGGGCCACCGGAGGCCTGGGCGGAATGCTGGCGCGGCAGCTTGCCGCCTCCGGCTTCGCCCAGCGCCTGCTGGTGCGCGATGCCACACGGGCGCCACAGCTGGATGACGCTCATCCCGTGGTGTGTTCCTACGGGGACGGCGCTGCCTCCCGGCGCGCCCTGGAGGGGGCGAAAATCCTCTTCATGGTGTCCGCCGCGGAGGCCGAAGACAGGCTGCAGCAGCACTACGCATTTGTGGACGCCGCTGCTGATGCCGGAGTGGAGCACGTGGTGTACACGTCCTTTTACCGGGCCGCGCCGGACGCCACCTTCACCCTGGCCAGGGACCATCACGCCACGGAGGAGCGGATCAGGGCGTCCGGGATGCAATACACCTTCCTGCGGGACAACTTCTACCTCGACTTCCTGCCGCTGCTGGCCGGGGAGGACGGCGTGATCCGCGGGCCTGCCGGCGACGGCGTGTTCTCGGGCGTGGCCCGGGAGGATGTTGCCCGCTGCGCCCATGCGGTCCTGCGGGATCCGACCATCCACAAGGGCAAGACCTATGACCTGACCGGTCCGGAGGAACTGACCCTGGCACAGGCGGCGGAGGTGCTGAGCACCGGGACCGGGCGCACCATCAGCTACCACCCCGAGACGGTGGAGGAAGCCTATGCGTCCCGGGCCTCCTACGGTGTGCCGCAGTGGCAGCTGGACGCCTGGGTCAGCACCTACACGGCGATGGCCGCCGGTGAGATGGCGGGGCTCTCGCCGGATATCCACGGGCTGACCGGCCAGGACCCCATCAGCCTTGCCGAGTTCCTGACGCGGCCGGTGCTGTAGTGGGCAGGTTTATGCGTTGACGGGCGGATGGACCCGGCGTAGACCTGTGGCGGGGACCTTTTACTCCGCCAAGCAGGGTTACTACGCCAAGCAGAATCGCACCGCCATGAATCACAGCAACCAGCAGTCCATTGGCCAGGAGCCGGCGGCAGGGCAGGCGCCGGTACTGTCCCCGGCCGCGCAGCCCGTGTCAGGTCCACTGACGCGTGAGGAGCTGCAGCTCGCCGCCCGGAACCATTCCTTGCCGCTGGAGGCGCTCCGCCGCGACGTCACGCCGCCGGGGCTTCACTACGTGTTGACCCACTTCGACATTCCCGACCTTGATGCTTCGTCCTGGCATCTGCGGATCGGCGGCGCAGTGGAACGTGCCCTGGAGCTGGGAATGGCGGCACTTCGCAGGGATCCGGCCATCACCGTCCCGGTCACCCTCGAGTGCGCGGGCAACGGCCGCTCGCTCCTGGAACCGCGGCCCCTAAGCCAGCCCTGGGTGCTGGAGGCGGTGGGCACGGCGCACTGGACCGGGGTGCCGCTGGCGTACCTCCTGGGCAAGGCGGGGGTGCTGCCGGACGCGGTGGAGGTGGTCTTCACCGGAGCCGATGCCGGGGTTCAGGGCGGCGTCCCCCAGCAGTACGCGCGGAGCCTGCCGATCCGTGAAGCGCTGCGTCCCGACGTCGTTCTTGCCTACAAGATGAACGGCACCGACCTTCCGCCGCAGCATGGGTACCCGCTGCGGCTGGTGGTGCCAGGCTGGTACGGCATGGCCAGCGTGAAGTGGCTGCAGTCCATCGACGTGGTCCGGGCGCCGTTCACCGGGTTCCAGCAGCAGTCCGCCTACCGCTACCAGAGTTCCGCGGACGACGCCGGCAGGCCGGTCATGCGGATCAGGGTGCGTTCGTTGATGGTTCCGCCGGGCGTTCCGGACTTCTTCACCCGGCAACGGTTCCTTCGCCCGGGCCCGGTCATGCTGGAAGGCAGGGCCTGGTCAGGGGAAGGCGCCGTGACCGCCGTCGAGGTGGGGATTGACGGCACCTGGCTGCCGGCCCATCTGGACAAGCCGTCCGGCGGATTCGCGTGGCGGAGGTGGAGCCTGCCCTGGGTGGCCGACCCCGGCGAGCACGTCCTGGCCTGCCGCGCCACGGACGTCACTGGTGCCACCCAGCCCCTGGAGCAGAACTGGAACTACCAGGGGATGGGCAACAACATGGTGCAGCGGGTCAGCGTGACGGTGGAGTCAAATTAGTCCTGCGTGCAAGGGTACGGCCGGTCAGGGTTACCGGGCATCACAGCAGGCTGGCCGGTGCCATGACCAGCGCGACCAGGGCCGTGATGGAGAGTCCCACAACAATCGGCCCTGCCACAAGCATCCACGTCGTGGCCGGGTAGCGGCGGTAGCCCCTGCCCCGCAGCCTTGCCGTCCACAAGGCTCCGTAGGCAATGCTGGCCACCACGTACGGGACGCCCAGGGCGGGCAGCGCCAATCCAATCCAGATGGTCGCCTGCAGGACTGCCGAAGTGCCGCCGGCATACATGTCCCCGACTCTTGACGTGCCCATCATGAGCAGGAGCAGCAGAAGCAGCAACAAAATCGCGGCCAGGACCAGCAGGACCGTCCGGAACGTCCCCGCCCATGCAGGCAACGCAGGCCTTTGTGATGAATCCGGACAGGCTCTGGGGTCCTGGTGCTGGTGAGGGCGGTAGGGCTCCACGTTTCTCTCTTCCTGGCAGGTGCTCCAAGTCTTGCACGAGGCGCGGGACGGCACGACGCGCCGCGGCTATACTCGGTGCCAACCATGACCAGCCTCCCCTCATCCCCCGCCAGTGTCCGAATCGATGCCTGGCTGTGGGCCATTCGCGCCTATAAGACGCGGTCCGCCGCCACGGCAGCCTGCCGCGCCGGGCATGTCCGCCTCAACGGCAGCCCTTCCAAGGCATCAGCCACCCTCGTCACCGGTGATACCGTGACCGTCCGCATGCCGGGATACGAGCGCATCCTGGAGGTTCGGCGGCTGATCGCCAAACGTGTGGGAGCCGAGGCGGCATCGCACTGCTTTACCGACCACACTCCCCCGCGGCCTGTCCTGCCGGCACTTGGCCTGCCGCAACGGGACCGGGGCGCCGGGCGGCCCACCAAGAAGGACCGTCGCGAGATGGAGCGTTTGCGCGGCCCTGCGTGAGGAGCGTGCTGCAGAGGTCAACCGCCAGACTTGGTGCGCGCCTGCACGAGGTTAGCGAACGGCAACCGGCAGAATTCCGCCACGAAAGCTGAATGGCAGGCCGCTTCTGCGTCATTCAGTTGTTCCGCCGGGAGTTCTTTCCACGCAATGGCCAGTGATCCAGCATTGGCCAGCTGCCAGATCGCCCGCCCATCCCAGTGCCCGGGGGGCTTTCCTTGCCCGAAGTCCACAAACTCCTGGATCTGACGTCGCAGCCCCCGGTTACCTTTGCTTCCCGGCCCGGCCTTTCCGACATAGAGAACGACGGCGCCCTCTACCCACTCGGCGGTCAGAGCGGCGGCGGAGAGGGACGGTTCCTTCTTCTTGAAGACTCCTGCTGTGCTTTTCGTGAGGAAGCGCGGCTGGAAACCTTCCGGAGCCACGACGGTGAAGAGGCCTGTTGCCTGCGGGATCCTCATGGTCTCGAGATCCTGGATGGGCCGGAAGCCAGCGAAACCTTCGGCCTTCAGGCCCTTCCTGGTGAACTGCATAATCCATTGAACAGCATGTCCTCGGACCCTCACTGTTGCAGCCTGCCGTTTTCCACATAGGGCTTTTGGGTGGCTGTCGTTGTCGGACCCTGGTGGAAGACTTTGGTCATGGAAGCGGTTGGTGGGATGGCGGCAGTGCTTGGGGCGGAGCCTCGGGGGCTGTTGGCTGCTGGTCCGCTGCATCGCACGTTTGCTGTTACGGGTGTCAAGGATGGGCTTCCGTTCCCGCCTGCTGCGCCTTCGATTGGTGATGTCTTGAAGCTGCGCGCTTCTGTTCCGCTGGCTGCCGACAGCGCGGGGATGATCGACCAGATGCGTGGGCTGGAGGATTTGAAGTGCCTTGCCGGTGCCCGTCAGGCCGATACCGCGGTGGCGTTTGATCTACAGCAGCGGGGTGAGCAGGCCGCCGCCGGGGTCCCGGCTCATGAGCAGGCTGCCGGGGTCGCGGCGCAGCTCGCGTTGGCCCGGCGGGAATCACCGGCCAGGGGGCCCCGGTTGCTCGGCCTGGCCAGAACCCTTCCCGGGATGCCGCGCACGTTCGCGGCGTTCCGGGCGGGCCGGCTGAATGAATGGCGGGCAACCCTGATCGTGAAGGAAACCATCTGTCTGTCAGCGGAGGACCGGGCCGGGGTGGATGAGGCACTCGCCGCCGACACCGGCACCCTGGACGGCGCCGGCGACAAGGCCATCATTGCCTCGGTCCGGGCCGCCGCGTACCGGCGGGACCCGGCAGCGGTCGCCAAACGGGCCGCCCGTGCGGTCACGGAACGGACGGTGAGCCTGCGGCCGGCCCCGGACACCATGGCCTACCTGACCGCGCTGCTGCCCGTCGCCCAGGCCGTGGCCGCCTACGCCGCGTTGTCCCGCGAGGCGGATACGGTGCGTTCGGCCGGGGATGGGCGCTCCCGGGTGCAGGTCATGGCTGACGCCCTCGTCGAACGCGTCACCGGGACCCCTGGAGGCGTCAGCGGGGTCGAGATCCAGCTCGTGATGACCGACCGGACCTTCCTCCAGGGTGATGCCGAACCCGCACGGCTCCCCGGCTACGGCACCATCCCCGCCGCCTGGGCCCGGAACATCGCCCTCACCGGCGCCGGCCACACCGAACCCAGCCTGTGGGTCCGCCGGCTTTACACCGCCCCCGGCAGCGGGGATCTGGTGGGCATGGATTCCAGGGCCCGGCTGTTCCCGGCGGGGTTGAAACGCTTCCTGCAGATCCGGGACGATACCTGCCGCACCCCGTACTGCGACGCCCCGATCCGGCACCACGACCACATCGCCGCCTGGCGCGATGGCGGATCCACGAGCGCCGGCAACGGCCAGGGCCTCCGCGAAGCCTGCAACCACACCAAGGAAACCCCCGGCTGGACCGCCCAACAGGTGCCCGGCCCGCGGCATACGGTGGCAACCACCACCCCCACCGGCCACACCTACCATTCCACCGCACCACCACCACCCGGAACGCCACACCCCTGCTCGCCCGCCGGCAGGAGCACGATCACGCAACTCCCACGAAGAGTGGCTGGCTTTCGCGCATGAGGCCCCCTGACGTCGTCATTTACTCCCACAGCCCGGCCGGCCCAAATTTGGTGTGCCCACCCCTCCCCGCAAAAGCGTAGAGTGGCATAGGACGCCTGATTCTGGACGCCTCGCTGCAAAGGGAGAAATCGTGACGATTGATTGGGACGAAAAAAAGGCCCTGCTACAGGAACCAAATATCGCGAAGGTAACCCAGCTTTGCGATGAGCTGATGGAAAAGAAGCCCGGTTCCGTCGTCCCCTATATCGACCCCGTCCACGACGAAGACGAGTGCAGGATCATCAGCCTTCAGGCGAGCCCCGGCAAGGGGACGGAGTCCGGATTCGTCTCCCACAACAACGACGACGAAGCGGCCCGCCGAGCCACCCAGATCTACGAGCTCGCTGAACTGGATCCGCGCTACGTCATGCCGTGGAACGCCTACCCGTGGGTCCGCGAGAGTGGCAGCCCATCGGCCCTGAGTGTCCAGGAAAAGACCGACGGCCTGCGTCCTTTCCGGCAGTTCCTCAAAATCAATTCCCGCGTTTCGGCGATCATCGCGCACGGCACGGACGCCTCCACGTTCCTGACCCTGTTCGAGAAGACCTACCATTCATCGCTGAAGAACGCCGGCATCAAAATCTACAAGGCCTCTGCCCTCGGCGGCAGGGCCTTTGCTGTTTCCGAAGCCAAGCAGGAAGAACTGCTGGCCAAGAGCGTGGACACCTACCGTGATGCCATGCAGCGGGCAGGCATCCAGCACCTTTAGCGGACGGTTTCCCAGCTTTCTTCCAGCCGCGCAGGCGCATACTCGTAGGTACCCTGACCGGCGAGAGAACCAGGCTGACCTTGATGTCCCACCCCGACAGTTCCCATGAGGCAGGACCTCCAGCGGAGGCTGCAGCCATCCGCATGGCCGTGCTCCCCCAGCTTCGGCACTGGATTGCCGTGCCCGTCATCGCAGCAGTCCTGATTGTGGCAGGCGGACTGGCGCTGAGGTTCAGCCCGGCATTGACGTCAGCGGACATGTCCGTGGACGCCGAGCTGAGCCATGACCACACCGCACCTCTGACCGGCATGGCGATGTTCATCAATGTGGTGTTCAGCCCGGCGGGCGGGGTGCTGATGATCGCAGCCCTGTGCCTCTATCTGCTGCTGGTCCGCCGCAGCCCCGTTAACGCCGTCGCCACGGGCCTGGTTGCGGCCGGCGCCTGGGTGAGCAGCGAATTGTTCAAGGTGCTGGTGGCCCGGCACCGCCCGGACTCGACAGCCCTGTACAACCCGCTCATCCCGGAGCCGGGAACGGACAGCTTCCCCAGCGGGCATGTGGCGCTGGCTTCCGCGCTGGCCATTGCCGTCTTCCTGCTGGCCCGCGGCACCAGGTGGCAGCGGGCGGCTGCCGTCCTCGGAATCGCCGTGGCGGTCCTCGTGGCCTTCTCCCGTGTTTACCTCGGCGTGCACTACCCCACCGACGTCACGGCATCCTTCCTTACCGCAGCTACCGGAGCCGCGTTCCTGACCGGCCTGTGGAACCGCTTTGGGCTGTCACTGCTGGCCCGGGTCCCGTTCCTGGCAAAGCTCGGCCCCGTCCCGGCCCCGCAAGGCTGACCAGCAGCCATGACGGGCTTCATCGACGGCCTCCTGAACGTCAGCCCGCTTGTGGCATATATTGCCGTCTTCTGCCTGGTCTTTGCCGAGGACGCATTGTTTGTGGGCTTCGTGGTTCCAGGTGAGACAGCGGCCGTCCTGGGTGGAGTAGTGGCCAGCCGCGGTGAAGTGCAGCTGGGCGCGATGATGGCCCTGGTGGTCGCTGCCGCCATCATCGGCGACAGCGTGGGCTACGAAGTGGGCAAACATCTGGGCACGCGCATCATGAAGGCAAGAATGCTGCGCCGCCATGCCGGGAGGTTGGAGAACGCGCAGGACTTCCTCCGCCGCAAGGGCGGTTCGGCAGTCTTCCTGGGCCGCTTCACCGCCTTTTTCCGGGCCGTCATGCCCGCCCTCGCGGGCACGTCCCGGATGCCCTATGGCCGGTTCCTTGCCTACAACGCGGTGGGCGGCATGGTGTGGGGCATCGGCTTCGTCCTGCTGGGTTTCCTCGCGGGCAACTCCTACGAAGCCGTTGCCCAGGCAGCGGGCCGGGATCTCGCCGTCGTCATAGCGATCGTGGCGGTGGCAGGGCTCATCATCTGGCACGTCCGGTCACGACGGCGGCGCGACCGGCGGCGTGCGGCCAGCCGGCGGCAGGACTAGGGAGAGCTTGACAGCAACTGTGACCAGTGCCATATTTAAGGCGTGAACCTGTCAGACAGCCGGACAGCAGGACAGCCTGCATTCCGCCCCCTTGCCCGGCTGAGCGCTGCCGAGGCGGTGTTCAACGCCATCCGTGAGGACATCGAGTCCGGCGCGCTTCCGGTGGGAAGCAAGCTCAGCTCGGAGGCAACCCTCTCGCAGCAGTACGGAGTCAGCCGATCGGTAATCCGGGAAGCCCTCCGCTCCTGCACCGCGCTGGGCCTCACGGTCACCAGGACCGGCAAGGGCACGTTCGTCATTGCCAGCAAGGTGGCCAACGACCTCATGCTGGGGCAATACTCGGCGCGGGACCTGACAGAAGCGCGTCCGCACATCGAGGTCCCGGCTGCAGGGCTGGCAGCGGAACGCCGCACTCCGGAGGAGCTCGACGTCCTCCGCGGGATCGTTGCCGCCATGGCCACGGAAACCGATCCGGAATCCTGGGTGGCCCTGGACTCCAGCTTCCACGCCGCGATCGCACGCGCCAGCGGCAACAAAGTGTTTGCCAGCGTCGTGGCTGACATCCGCGACGCTCTGGCGCACCAGTCCGAGACCCTGAACATGGTGGCAGACCGCCAGCATGCCTCCGATATTGAGCACCAGCAGATCCTCGCTGCCATCGAGGCCGGCTCGGCGGAAAACGCCCGCGCCGCCATGGCCCACCACCTGGAAGCCGTGGGCGTGGCCCTGGACTCCATCCTTAACAACTAGCCGTATCCAACCAAACCTTCCTAGGACTCCATGCCATCCCCCGTGTTTTCTGCTGCCCACACCGCTGCCCCGGCCCAGCTGGCCCTGCCGCAGCACGTCCCGCTGGTGGCCGCCACCCGTGACGGCCTGGTGGAAAGTGTCCACTACGGCTCAGCGATCGCCCTTGCGGCTGACGGTTCAGTGGCGGCAGCCGCTGGGGATCCCCAGACTCCCTTCTACCCCCGCTCTGCGCTCAAGCCCCTCCAGGCAGTCGCCCTGGTCCGCGCCGGCCTTGAACTCCCCGCAGACCTCCTGGCATTGGCCGCCGCAAGCCATTCGGGTGCCGCAGTCCACCGGGACGGCGCCCTGCGCATCCTGGAACTGCACGGACTCGGCCCCACCGACCTGGAAAACAGCACCGACCTTCCCTACGGCACTACCGAGCGTGAGGACTGGCTGCGGAACGGCGGAAACGCCACCCGGATCACCCAGAACTGCTCCGGGAAACACGCCGCCATGGCCGCCACCTGCGCCATCAACGGCTGGTCCGTGCAGGGCTACCTGGATCCCGCCCACCCGCTGCAGCAGCTCGTTGCGGAGACCGTCACCGACCTGACCGGCGAGGAGCCGGCCGCGGCGAGCACCGATGGCTGCGGGACCCCGTTGTTTGCCCTGAGCCTGCGCGGCATGGCCCGCGCCTTTGGCCGGATCGCCCAAGCGGCCGCGCACAATGACGCCTTGGATTCGGGAAGTGCGGAGGCCGCCGTCGGGCTGGCCATGCAGCAGCACCCGCACATGGTGGCCGGGGAAGGCCGCGACGTCACCGAACTGATGCGCCTGCTGCCCGGCGCCGTGGCCAAGGACGGTTTTGAGGGCGTGCAGCTGGTGGGCCTGGCCGACGGCAGCGCCGTGGCTGTAAAGATTTCCGACGGCGGCGACCGCGCCCGGATGCCCGCCACCGTCCGCCTGCTGGATGCGCTGGGCGTGGACAGCGAACCGCTCACCGGTATCGCCACCGCACCCGTGCTGGGCGGCGGCCACCAGGTGGGCCGGCTGTTGGCCACCGATTTTCTTGCTCCTGTTTCCGCATAACCACCGTCCGAACCCGACAACGACGCCCCGTAAGGACCCCATGACCATCACCCAAACCACCTCAGACGTCCGGTCCGAGCACGACCTGCTCGGCGACCGCGACGTACCGGCCCACGCCTACTGGGGCGTGCACACGCTCCGCGCGGTAGAGAACTTCCCGATCACCGGCCAGAAGCTGTCCTCCAACATGCACCTGGTCCGCGGGCTTGCCGCCGTGAAACTGGCCGCCGCCCGCACCAACCGCGAGCTTGGCCTGCTGGACGCCGAACGCGCCGACGCCATCGAACAGGCATGCCAGGACGTCCTGGCCGGACGGCTTGCCGACCAGTTCGTGGTGGACGTGGTGCAGGGCGGTGCCGGGACGTCGTCGAACATGAACGCCAATGAGGTCATCGCCAACCGGGCGCTGGAAATCCTTGGCCACCCCAAGGGTGACTACGCGCGGCTGCACCCGAACGACCACGTCAACCTCAGCCAGTCCACCAACGACGTGTACCCCACGGCCGTGAAGCTGGGCACCATCTTCGCCGCCAGGGAGCTGCTGGCTGCACTCGAAGAACTCGAGGATGCCTGCGCTGCCAAGGCCATGGAATTCCGCACCGTGGTCAAGATGGGCCGCACCCAACTGCAGGACGCCGTCCCCATGACCCTGGGCCAGGAGTTCGGCAGCTACGCCGTCACCATCGGCGAGGACCGGCTGCGCCTGGCGGAGGCAGAGCTGCTGATCCACGAGATCAACCTCGGGGCCACCGCCATCGGCACCGGCCTGAATGCCCCGGCCGGTTACGCCGCAACGGCCTGCCGGCACCTTGCGGAGGTCACCGGACTGCCGCTGGTGACCGCCGTCGACCTCATTGAAGCCACCCAGGACGTGGGCGCTTTTGTGCACCTGTCCGGCGTGCTGAAGCGTGTGGCGGTCAAGCTGTCCAAGATCTGCAACGACCTCCGCCTGCTCTCCTCAGGCCCCCGCGCCGGCTTCGGCGAGATCAACCTGCCGGCCGTCCAGTCCGGATCGTCCATCATGCCCGGCAAGATCAACCCGGTCATCCCGGAAGTGGTCTCCCAGGTGGCCTACGAGGTGATCGGCAACGATGTCACCATCACCATGGCCGCCGAGGCCGGGCAGCTGCAGCTCAACGCCTTCGAACCCATCATCGTCCACAGCCTCCACAAGAGCATCTCCCACCTCGAAGCAGCATGCCGCACCCTTACGGCCCGCTGCATCCGTGGCATCACCGCCAACACCGAACACCTGCGCCGCACCGTGGAGCAGTCAATCGGCCTGGTCACCGCATTGAATCCCCACCTCGGCTACGCCACCGCCACCGCCATCGCGCAGGAGGCGCTTGCCACCGGCAAGGGCGTGGCTGAACTGGTCCTGGAACACGGGCTCCTCACCGACGCCCAGCTCCAGGAACTCCTGAGCCCCGAACGCCTGGCAAACCTCAGCAAGTAGTCCCCACCTGCTCCGAAGGACACACCAATGACAAATACTCCCCTTCCCGACCACCTGATTGATGGTGGTCACGCGCATGCGTCCGAGACCTCCCTGCACGCGGAGGACAAGGGTTACCACAAGAACCTCAAGCCCCGGCAGATCCAGATGATCGCGATCGGCGGCGCGATCGGCACCGGCCTGTTCCTGGGCGCCGGCGGCCGGCTCAACGCCGCCGGCCCGTCCCTGGTCATCGCCTACGCGGTCTGCGGGTTCTTCGCGTTCCTGATCCTGCGCGCCCTGGGCGAACTGGTCCTGCACCGGCCCTCCTCGGGCTCGTTCGTCTCCTACGCCCGCGAATTCTTCGGCGAAAAAGCCGCGTTCGTCTCCGGCTGGTTCTACTGGATCAACTGGGCCACCACCACCATCGTGGACATCACCGCCGCCGCCCTCTACATGCACTTCTTCGGCAACTACATCCCCTGGATGGCCGACGTCCCCCAGTGGGCCTGGGCACTGACCGCCCTCATCGTCGTCCTGGCCCTGAACCTGGTCTCGGTCAAGGTCTTCGGCGAAATGGAATTCTGGTTCGCCCTGATCAAGGTCGCCGCCCTGGTCGCGTTCCTCATCATCGGCACCTACTTCGTCATCTTCGGCACCCCCGTGGACGGCCAACAGGTCGGCATCAGCCTCCTGTCCGACAACGGCGGGATCTTCCCCAACGGCCTGCTGCCCATGATCATCCTCATGCAGGGCGTCCTGTTCGCCTACGCCTCCATCGAACTCGTCGGCACCGCCGCCGGCGAAACCGAAAACCCCGAAAAAATCATGCCCAAGGCCATCAACTCCGTGGTCTTCCGCATCGCCGTGTTCTACGTCGGCTCCGTGATCCTCCTGGCCCTGCTGCTGCCCTTCACCTCCTACCAAAAAGGCGTCAGCCCCTTTGTGACCTTCTTCGGCTCCATCGGCGTCCAGGGCGTAGACGTCATCATGAACCTCGTCGTCCTCACCGCCGCCCTGTCCTCCCTGAACGCCGGACTCTACTCCACCGGCCGGATCCTGCGCTCCATGTCCGTCAACGGCTCCGCACCCCGCTTCGCCTCCCGCATGAACAAAGCAGGCGTCCCCTACGGCGGCATCGCCATCACCGCCACCGTCTCCCTCCTCGGCGTCCCCCTGAACTACCTCGTCCCCGCCGAAGCCTTCGAAATCGTCCTGAACATCGCCTCCGTGGGCATCATCATGACCTGGGCCACCATCGTCCTGTGCCAAATCCAACTCAAACGCTGGGCCGACAAAGGCTGGGTCACCCGCCCCTCCTTCCGCATGTTCGGCGCCCCCTACACCGGCTACCTCTCCCTGCTCTTCCTCATCGGCGTCCTCATCATGGTCTTCATCGACTCACCCCTGACCATGCTCGTCACCGCCATCGCCTCCATCCTCATGGTCGCCGGCTGGTACGCCTGCCGCACCCGCATCCGCCAAATCGCCGAAACCCGCGACGGCTACACCGGCATGTCGCCGGTGGTTGCCAATGCCCCGGCGGAGACCTTCAAAAAGTAGCTGCCCTGAACGACGGCGGCACCCAGGTCCTGGAAATCCAGGAGCCGGGTGCCGCCGTCGGGCGTTTAATGCAGTGGCTCTTCTACTTTGACGGTTTGACCACCATGGCCGATCCGCCGCCGCGCCTGACCGGCTCGGCTGCCGCTAGTGTCCGGCCGTCCTCCAGGAATTCGATGGCGGTGGCCGCCCCGATCTCCGAGGCGGAGGAGAACGAGTCGCCCGATGGGGTCAGGGTGTGCCCGAAGCGCGACGTCAGTGCTGCGCCGTACTTGTCGATGAACGCCGGCTCAGCAGTGACGGCCTTGGTGTTCCGCTGTGAAGCACGGGGAGCGGCGATGGCGTCCGGGATGCTCATGCCCAGGTCGATGCGGTTGACCAGCGTCTGCAGCACCGTGGTGATGATGGTGGAGCCGCCCGGGGAGCCCAGGGCCAGGAACGGCTTGCCGTCCTCCAGCAGGATGGTGGGCGACATGGACGACCGCGGCCGCTTGCCCGGCTCGATCCGGTTGGGGTCGGCAGGGTCATAGACCGTGGAGAAGTCGGTCAGCTCGTTGTTGAGCAGGAACCCGCGGCCGGGAACCACCATGCCGGAGCCGCCGGTCTGCTCGATGGTCAGCGTGTACTCGACGACGTTGCCCCACTTGTCCGAGACGGTCATGTTGGTCGTGGAGATGTTTTCCGTGTCCTTCTCATCAGCGAGCGCAGCCGGTTTGACCGGGCAGGTGCCGTCATAGGAGGTGACATCGCCTGCGGTCTTCAAGGGCTTAATAGCCGCGTGCATGGGATCAAGCTCGCAGGCACGCTCCTTGCCGAAGATGGGATCGGTCAGCGCCTTGGTGGGCACCTTCACGAACGCGGGGTCCCCCACGTACTTGGCACGGTCCGCGAAAGCCAGGGCGCTGGCCTCCAGGTAGTGGTGCAGCACGGCGGGCTGGTCAGCCTTGAGGGACGGGAGGTTGAACACGTCCAGGATGTTCAGCGACTCACCCACGGTGGTGCCGCCACTGCTGGAGGGTGCCATGCCGTAGACGTCATAGCCACGGTAGTTCACGTGGGTGGGGTCCTGGTCCAGGGCCTTGTAGTGCTCCAGGTCCTCCTCGGTCATGGAGCCTTTGGGCACAGGAAGCTTGGTGTCCGGAGACTTGGGCGGGTTCTGTACGGTCTTGGCGATCTCCTTGGCCAACGCTCCGTCGTAGAACGCGTCCATGCCCTTGTCTGCCAGCAGCCGGTAGGTGTCGGCGAGGTCAGGGTTCTTGAAGACCGAGCCCACCTCCGGGAGCTTCCCGTTATGCAGGTACAGGTCCTTGGTTGAGGTGAAGGCTTCGAACCGTTTCTGGTTGTCCGCCGTCTGGCTCCGGAACGTCTCGTCCACCACGAACCCGCGGTCCGCCACCTCGATGGCGGGTTCCAGCGCCTTCTTCAGGCTGAACTTTCCCCAGCGCTCCAGCGCGCGCTCCCAGGTGGCAGGCGTCCCCGGAACACCCACCGAGACGCCACTGGTGACAAGCTCGGGAGTGAACGGGTAGGGCTTGCCGGTGGCCGGATCGATGAACGCATCATGGGTAATCCCCGCCGGAGCCGTCTCGCGGCCGTCAATGGTGCTGACCTTTCCGGACTTCGCGTCGTAGTAAACGAAATAACCGCCGCCGCCAATGCCGGCGCTGTAGGGTTCGGTGACGCCAAGGGTGGCCGCAGCAGCCACGGCGGCGTCCACAGCGTTGCCTCCGTGACGGAGGACGTCAATGGCCGCCGCTGAAGCTTCCGGGTCCACGGTACTGACGGCACCGCCGTAACCGGTGGCGGTGGGATTCTTGTCCGTGTGCCGTTCATCGGCGCCGTGTTGGTTGGTGGCAAAAGCAGGACTGATGGCCCCGGTGGTAACGCACATAGCCAGCGCTGCAGTAACAGCTGCGAGCCGGCCTCCATAATGTGGCATGGTGGCTCCTAATTGGGGATTTGAGTGATGTGGGCCACGCTACTCTTCGGGTAGGACACACTCAACGGCTCCGGAAAGGGAGAGTGCACCATGGCAGGATCCAAGCTCGCAGTGGTGGGCGCCGGGAGCGTCGGGACGTCGCTGGCGTACGCCGCGCTGATCCGCGGCTCCGCCAGCAGTATCGCCTTGTACGACGTCAACACGCCCAAGGCGGAGGCGGAAGCACTGGATCTTGCCCACGGCAGCCAGTTCGCCGCGGCGTCGGCCACCGTCACCGGCGGCGGGGATATCGCCGTCACGGAAGGCGCCGACGTCGTGGTCATCACGGCCGGCGCCAAGCAGAACCCAGGCCAGAGCCGCCTTGACCTGGCGGGGACCAATGTTCGGATCCTCGAGCAGCTGATGCCGCCTCTGCTGGAACGTGCGCCGGATGCTGTCTATGTCCTGGTGACCAACCCCTGCGACGTCCTGACGGTGGCTGCCCAGCGCATCTCCGGGCTGCCACCGGAACGGATTTTCTCCTCCGGCACGGTGCTGGATACGTCCCGGCTGCGGTGGCTCCTGGCCCTGGAGGCCGGGGTTTCCGTTACCAGCGTCCACGCCAGCATGGTGGGAGAGCACGGGGACACGGAGTTCCCGTTGTGGTCCGGCGCCACGATCGGTCCGGTCCCCATCAGGGACTGGACGGTGGGCGGGGAGCGGATCTTCACGCCCGAATACCTCGCCGGCACCGCCCGTGAAGTGGTGCAGGCCGCCTACAAGGTCATCGCCGGAAAAGGGGCCACGAACTACGCCATCGGCCTGTCCGGTGCCCGCATTGTGGAGGCGCTGCTCCGGGACGACAACGCTGTCCTTCCGGTTTCCACTGTGCTGTCGGGGCTGTACGGGATTTCCGGCGTGGCGCTGTCCCTCCCCAGCGTGGTGGGAAGGGGCGGGGTGCACCGTGTCCTGGAAACGCCCATGGACGACGTCGAGCTGGCCGCCCTACACCATTCCGCGGACACGCTGCGGAACACAATGGACATGCTGGGGGTTTGAGCAGCGGCACGTCATGCAACGCCACCGCAACCCCGCCCGGTGCCTGCTTCACATATGCTCACCTGAGATGTCCACGCTGGCTCGACCACGACTGGCTCAATGACGAACCAACAGGAGTAACGCATGACCAACTGGCGGATCAGGGATTTCCACTCGGCGGACCTGGACGGCATCCTGCACCTGTGGGAGACGCTCAAGGCCCACAACGTCGAACCCGTATACGCCCTGTCCGAGGTCCTGGCATCGTGCGAAAAAGACCATGCGGTGGTTGCGGTGCAGGGCGAGCAGGTGGTGGGCGCCGCTGTGGGACGGGCCGCGCATGACCAGGGCTGGATCGTGTTCCTGGCCACCCTTCCCGAGTACCGCGGCAGGGGCATCGGCACCTCGCTGCTCGCCGCCGTCGAAAACCGGATGGCCCCGCACGGCCTGAACAAGCTCTCCGCCCTGATGCCTGAGTCCGAAACCCGCGTGGAGGCCTTCCTGGGCCGCGGCTTCGCACTCAAGAAGAACCTGCGCTACTTCGAGCGGACCATTCCCGTCCAGCGCCAGGAGCTCGGCGCCCTGGGCCAGCTGGGCGGCCGCGTCCTGGCCCGCGACCTTTGGGAAAACGTTGCCGGCATGCGCAGGGAAAAGGAACTGCTGGAACGGCGCCTGGTGCTGCCGCTCGCCGAGGCGGACCTGGCCGATGAATTCGGCGTGGTGCCGCCGCGCGCCGTCGTCCTTTTCGGGCCTCCCGGCACCGGCAAGACCACCTTTGCCAAGGCCATCGCCTCCCGGCTGGAGTGGCCGTTCGTGGAGGTCTTCCCGTCCCGCCTGGCCGGCGACCCGCAGGGCCTGGCCGGCGCGCTGCGCGAGACCTTCCTGGAAATCGCGGAACTGGAGCACGCGGTGGTGTTCATCGACGAGGTGGAGGAGATCGCTTCCCAGCGCGCCGGTGATCCGCCGTCACCGCTGCAGGGGGTGACCAACGAGCTGCTGAAGATCATTCCCGCATTCCGGGAACAGCCCGGCAGGCTCCTGGTCTGCGCCACCAACTTCATCCGCGCCCTCGACTCGGCCTTCCTGCGCCACGGGCGGTTCGACTACGTCATCCCCATCGGGCTGCCGGACCGGCAGGCCCGGGAGGCGATGTGGCAGCGTTTCATCCCGGCGGCCGTGGTGGATGCCGTGGACGTGGAACTCCTGGTGGAACGTACCGAGGGCTTCTCCCCGGCCGACATCGAGTACGCGGCCCGCAGCGCCTCCCAGCGGGCGCTGGAAAAAGCCGTGTACGACGACGGCGGGCTGGCCTCCGGGGGCGACGTTTCCGTCCGCGCCGCCGTCAGGAAAGGTCCCTCCACCCAGGACTACCTCGACGCCATTGGTGATACCCGCACCACCGTGAGCGCGGAGGTGCAGGCGGACTTCCTGGAGGACATCGAAGCGCTGGGACGGGTCTAGTCCCCGGCTGCTCCGCAGGACGCCTGCAGGGCACCGCATACAGGGACCTTTGCCCCTTTGCCCGGTTCCGGGCGGACGCCAGAGTAGTGGTCATGGCAAGAATCCTGATCCCGTACGGAACTTCGGAAGGGCAAACGGCCCGCATCGCCGACTACATCTCTGATGTCCTGCAGGCCCACGGGCACCAGGCCGACACGTTGGACCTCAAGCACGCAGACAACGGCCTGCCTGACGGCTATGACGGCGTCATAGTGGGTGCTTCCATCCATGCCGGAAAGCACGAGGCCTACGTGGCCGATTTTGTCCGCCGGAACCGGTCCGGCCTGGAGCGCCTGCCGGCCGCCCTGTTCTCGGTCAGCCTCTCGGCGCACGCGGAGCCGGAAGAGGCGGAAAAGTACGTTGCGGAGTTCGAGGACAGCACCGGCTGGCATCCTGACAAGGTGGCGATGTTCGGCGGCGCCCTCCTCTACACCCAGTACGGATTCCTCAAGCGCATGATGATGAAGAAGATCGTCAGCGGCCAGGGCAGCCCGGATACGGACACCGGCCGCGACTACATCTACACGGAATGGGACGGGGTGCGGCGGTTCGCGGAGGAGTTCCTGGTCTACTTGGAGCGGGAGCCCGGGCCGGAATCGTAGCGGAGGTTCTCGTAGTCGGTGTCGTCGGCCTCATCCAGCTGCGCGTCGAATTCCTCCAGCAGCCAGGGATTGGCCCGAGCTAAAATCTTGCGGACCTCCTCCACCTCCACGGCTGCGTAAAGCACCGGCCTGGCGTCCCGGTACTTTGTCACCGGGGGCTTGTCCGGCCACTTCTCCGCCAGCGCCTGGACGCGTTCGGGCAGGGAGTTGTGCGCATTGTCGGCGATCTTGACCAGGGCGGCGTCATGGTCCCCGGCGATCTCACGGATGCCGGACTGGTAATCGTCGGGGTCGCTGTGCAGGCGGTTGGTGACGCGCTCGATGATGTCCACGGAGCGCTCGGGAACCCCCATGTCCAGCAGGGCCTGCCGTGTCATCGGTGTGTCCTCGGCGATGTCGTGGAGGTAACCCGCGATGCGGATCTCGTCGTCGAAGTCCGCCAGGGCATCCCCGACGGCAAGGACATGGTCCCGGTAGGGCCGCTTCAGCTTGTCCTTCTGCCGGTTGTGGGCAACCTCTGCGAGGACTTTGGCGGTCTCCACCGTGAACCTTGGCGTCCGGGCCTGGGCCGGAATGTGCTCGTCTGACATCTACCAAGCTTAGCCAGCGGCCGGGCGGTCCATCCCGGGCCACACCCAGGGTTCGCGGGGCAACCGTGCCGGGTCCAGGGCC
The DNA here is from genome assembly GCF_019977275.1 of Arthrobacter sp. StoSoilB19. Classification (NCBI taxonomy): domain Bacteria; kingdom Bacillati; phylum Actinomycetota; class Actinomycetes; order Micrococcales; family Micrococcaceae; genus Arthrobacter; species Arthrobacter sp. StoSoilB19. The sequence continues at coordinate 4,204,980 of NZ_AP024650.1, forward strand.
TGCAGCGCGTGGCCCAGCGTTCCGGCGGGTAATCCCAGGGACTCCAGCAGCAGGTTCCGCACCTCGTGGGCACCCACCCCGGCCTGGGCGAGGTCCGCCAGTGTGACCGCTCCATCGCGCTTTGCCAGCCTCACGCCGTCGCGGTTCACCACCAAGGGAACATGCACATATTCCGGGACGGGAATATGCAGGAGCGAGGCGAGATAAGCCTGCCTGGGCGTTGAGGGGAGCAGGTCGTCGCCGCGGACCACCTGGTCTATGCCCTGCGCGGCATCATCCACCACGACGGCAAGGTTGTAGGCGGTTATCCCGTCATTCCTGCGAAGCACGAAGTCGTCCACAGCCCCGGTGAACTCGCCGTGGAGGACGTCCTGGACCGTGTATTCCCGCACATCCGCCCGCAGGCGGATGGCGGCCGGCCGCGTGGACCGCTTGTAGTCCAGTTCCGCCCGGTCCAGGTTGCGGCATGTGCCGGGATAGGCACCCTGCGGAGCATGCGGGGCGGACGGCGCCTCCTGGATCTCGCGGCGGGTGCAGAAGCACTCGTACGTCAGGCCGGACTCTTCAAGCCGTGTGATCGCCGCGGCGTAGAGGGGCCCGCGGTCGGTTTGCCGGACCACATCGCCGTCCCAGGTGATGCCCACTGCCGCCAGATCGCGCAGCTGCACGGCCTCCGCTCCTGCGCGGGCGCGGTCCAGGTCCTCCACCCGCAGCAGGAAGCGGCGTCCGGTGGAGCGGGCGAAAAGCCAGGCGAGGATTGCGGTCCGCAGGTTTCCCACGTGCAGCTCACCGGACGGGCTGGGGGCGAAGCGGCCGGCGGAGGTCATGGATTAACCCTAGACGGAAGCACACAAGAGCCCCTCAGCTACCGATGACTCCGGGAGGCGGGCGTCGGTAGCTCAGGGGCTCTTGCCGTGTTTGCAGAATGAGCGTGGTGTGAACAAGCGTCAATCAGCGGCGGCTTCCTTGCGGGAAGCGGTGTCCAGGTGCCGGGTGGTGTGCCGGGGAAACTGTAGCCTGCGCGGACCAGCGGTAGCTTTTGTCCTTGTTGCCACTATTCCAGCAGAGAACATACAGTTGGGACAATTGGCCCTACTTGAGTTGATCAGTTTGATCAATCCCTGAGGCCAGCAGCAACAGGAAGTGGTCAGATTGCAGGAACTGGACGCCACCGACCGGCGCATCCTGAATGCCCTGGACCAGGATCCGCGTGTCCCCATCATGGTGCTTGCCCAGCGGCTGGGCCTCGCGCGCGGAACCGTCCAGAGCCGGCTGGAGCGGATGACGGCATCCGGCGCCCTCCGCCCCAACAGCAGCCGGGTGCTTCCGGCGGCCCTGGGACGGGGCGTGGCCGCCGCGGTCAGCGCAGAGCTGGACCAGAGCCACCTGAACGAGGCCATCGCTGCCCTGCGTGAAATTCCCGAAGTCCTGGAGTGCCATGCGCCGGCCGGCGATACCGACCTCTTGATCCGCGTGGTGGCCAAGAGCCCCGACGACCTCTACCGGGTGTCGGAGGAGATCCGGCTCTGCCCGGGCATCGTCCGCACGTCCACCAGCATGTTCCTCCGCGAAGTCATCCCGTACCGGACCACCGGGCTCCTGGGGGACCAGGCCGAGTAGGCGGGGACCACAGGGGCACCACTCCCCATCGCCGCACGGAGGATGCCCCGTTAGGCTGGCACGGAAGAGCCAACAGCGGGGGAGCCAACAGGGGGCAGCATGGCGGGAAACTTTTACGGCGGCGATGTGGCGCAGCTGCGGCAACTCGCCAAGGACCTGGCTGCCGGCGCCAACCGGCTCAACGTCCTGGGGCAGCAGCTCAGCAGCAGCATTGGTTCCGGCCTGTGGAAAGGGCGCGACGGCGACAGGTTCCGCAGCGAGTGGACGTCATCGCACGCCAGGCTGCTGAGGTCGGCAACGGCAGGGCTGGAGTCGGCCGCCAGGACACTCCTTGCCAACGCGGACGAACAGGAGAAGGCCAGCACTGGTGGACCGGGAGGACCCGGGTCGGGCGGATCCGGGAGCGGAACCGCCCAGGACCTGACAGACAGACTGAATGCCATGACCCCGGCCGAGCGGCGCGCCTACCTGCTGAGCGACGGGTTCCGCCAGTGGGCCCAGGCGAACCCGGAGGCAGCCAAAACCGCCATGGACGCCGCGGCGGACTCCGGCCTGATCAGCAAGAACTCCAAGGGCTACCAGGACTTCCTCAATTCCTACTGGAACCGGCAGGCGATGCTGGACATGGGCATTGATCCAGCCGACTGGGACACGTCAAAAGGTACGGAATACAACTGGGAGACCATCACCAAGGTCTACGACTTTTACGGCCAGGCCTACCTTGCCAACCCGGACCTGCAGTGGGCAGGCATGGCCAATATGATTGGCCCGTCCTTCGCCGGCGGATTCCGGGACATGGCCATGCTGCGGGATTTGGCTCAACAAATCACCGACAATCCAGCCTCGGACATCCCCCTTCCCGTCCTGGACCAGCTGGAACAGCTCGCAGGGATGACGGATGCGGAAATCCGCTTTTATGAAACCAGCATGCTGGACATGAACAAGGAAATCTTCCTGGACCAGGCGCGCCAGCACCAGGCGTATCTGAACGGCGGCATCGATGAGATCAACCGCCTTCGCGACTCCGGCGCCATCGACCAGGCCACGGCCAACGCGTGGGCGCAGATCGATTCGGGAGATCCCGACCAGGTCCGTGAAGGAAACACGGCCCTCCTGTACCGCGAGCAGAACGAAATTATCGCGGACGACTACGACAACATGCGCGGCCACCCTGGAGGCGAAGCCGTGACCTATATGGTGACGCTCGCCGGGGAACCCTCCATCCCGGGCGCCAAAAGCTACCCTGAGGTGTTTCCCTACAGTTTCAGCGTGGAAAGCCCCGGTCCCGAGAACATCCCCTTCACCAGCTGGGACAATCCCGCCCAGTTCCGCACCGACTTCACCACGGGCTTCCCCGACGGCAACATCGCCAACGCGGACCAGCGCTGGAACCTCATCCGGCAGGACACCCTCCCCGCTTACCAACATCTTCTGGCCACGGACCCGGACCGGGCGGCGCAGATCATCGGCTCCGACTTTGACGGCCGGGTGGACCAGTACCGTCCCACCAACAACATTCCCGGCATCATGGACCGGTTCCTTGACGGGTTCGACGCGGAGGTCCACCAGTGATTGCGCCCCGCCGACGCGCCGCACCCGGCGAACGGACCGCCGTCGTCATTGCCCTCGTTTCACTCCTTGTCCTGGCCGGCTGCAAAGCGCCAACTCCGGCCGATCCGACCACCGCCACTTCATCTTCTGCAGGGAGCCCCGTGAAAACCTCCGCTTTCTCCACCCTTGACGCCACCGGCGTGGAAAGTATCCGCACCACCGGGACGGCCCGCCTGGATATGAGCTCGGGACGCCTGGAAAAGGACGCCGTCCGCGTCACCAAGGACAGTTACGGCCCCGAGATCAATACCCGGGGTTCGGGCAAGATCAGCCTCAGCATCCTGGCGCCCAACGGCGAAATAACCGCCGAAACGGACCGGATCCGTTTCAACACCACGGACCGGCGGACGGACTTCAGCGAGGTCACCTACTTCCTCACCGCCAGCTCACCTGATGAGTACTTTGAGTTGATCAGGGACGGCGTGCAGCGCTACGGGATAGCAGCGGAGCCGGCTGAAGAATGGATCAGCAGCACCCAGGCGGATCCTGCTTCCAAGAGCGATTTCTCCATCACGCCGGGAACAGGCACCGGACTGACGGTGAACTACGATCTCCGCTACGACGGCAGCAAGGACACGCAGGTGATCATCGTCCACATCCTGCCTGCCGACTGACTTGCGGACCGCGGGGACCTAGACGGGCGGGCCCGCGTTGGACTTGAGGTTCTTCATGACCAGCGTTGACGTCAGCCGTTCAACGCCGGGCAGCGATGTGAGCTCGGTGTCGTAGAAGCGCTGGTACGCCGGCAGGTCCTCCGCTATGACCTTCAGCAGATAGTCCGGGGAACCAAACAGCCGCTGTGCCTCCACAATGTTCGGGTTGTCCGCCACCCGGTTCTCGAAAATCTCCATGGTGGGGCGGTCCACCTGGCGGAGCGTGACGAAAACGATCGCCTCGAACCCCAGGCCCACCGCCGCGGGGTCGATGTCTGCCTTGTACCCGCGGATCACCCCGGACCGCTCCAGGTCGCGCAGCCGCCGGTGGCAGGGAGCCACCGTCAGGCCCACCTTCGCTGCCAGCGCGGTGGCGGTCATGCGCCCGTCCTCCTGGAGGTGCCGCAAGATATTTCTGTCAATCTTGTCTATCACGCAATAAACATACTGCTGTCACCGCGGGGCGGGCGAAAACAGGACAGCACTTATGGCTGGATTCTCCCTATGGTTGCTCCTGAGAGCCCTTCGACAGGAGAAACCCGATGAACCCGCAGTTGTTCCTTGCCTTCCTGGTGGTTGCTGCAGCCCTGGCCTGCACGCCGGGGGTGGACTGGGCCTACACCATCGCGGCGGGCCTGCGGCAGCGCAGTTTCGTCCCCGCGGTTGCCGGGCTCTGCGGCGGATACGTCCTTCACACCGTCCTGCTGGTGGCCGGGCTGGCCGCCGTGCTGGCAGGCATGCCCGGGGTCCTGGGCTGGATTACCCTGGCCGGCGCGGGCTACCTGCTGTGGCTGGGGGTGGGAACCCTCCGGTCCTGGCGCGGCGCGAGCTTCAGCGCGGACGCGCCCGGCGCCGCCGGAATACAGGCCGCCGGAACACAGCTGCGCACCTTCCTGCAGGGGATGGGCACCAGCGGGATCAACCCCAAGGGCCTGCTCTTTTATGTGGCCCTCATACCGCAGTTCGTCAGCTCCGAGGCCTCCCTGCCCGTGCCGGTGCAGTCCGGGCTGCTGGGCATGACGTTCGTGGCACTGGCGGGCCTGGTTTACACGGTGGTGGCCCTGCTCTCGCGCTCCCTGCTGCAAAGCAGGCCCGGCGCCGCCCGGGCAGTAACGCTTGCCAGCGGCATCATCATGGTGGCACTGGGGGCCGTGCTGCTCGGCGAGCAGCTGGTGCCGTTCCTGGCCGGCCGCCCCCAGTAGCCGGTCCGGGTTCCTACTCTCCGCCGAGTTCCTTCCAGTCCTGCTCCCAGATCCGCCGCATCTCCTCATCCTTGCGGATGGGCGGCGGCGCCTCGAGTTCGCGCCGCGGTTCCGGGTCCCCGCGCCGGCGTCCCCAGTCGCGGGGATTCAGCGACCGCCGGCCCGATTCCAGCACGAGCAATGCCCGGTCCGTCAGCGCGTCGTTGCGGAGCACAAGGTGTGTCTTGCGGCGGCGCAAAACTTCGGCGATGGCCTGGTGCGCAGCCTCCAGCCGGCCTTCACGCCGCAGGGCACGGGCGCGGACCAGCAGCAGGGCAGCGGAGAGATCGTCCGCGTTCAGCAGCCCCTCCGTCCAGTCAATGACCGTGCGGCTTCGTCCCAGGGTGAGGGCCAGCGAGCAGCGCGCCAGGGCCATGGGAAGCGATGGCGGCAGCCCGCCCAGTGCGTCGAGCGCCGCTTCGGTGCGGCCCGTCTCGCGCAGCGCATGGGACAGGGCGAGGAACACCGATTCCTCGCTGAACAGCACGGGGATCTCCACCCGCTCGGCCAGTTCGATCCGGGTGACGATACGGGTGAGGTAGGTCGATGAGTAACGGTTGGCTTCGTCGTCATTGCGGGTGGCGAGCCCCCGTTGCAGGAGTTCCGACGCCCGCAGGTAGCCGCCGTGCTTGTACGCCAGGAGCCCGCCCATGAGGTAGCAGAGCCCCGCCCACCCGGGGTAGGCGCGCGCCAGGGTGATCAGGCGCTCCGGTTCGTGGCTGGTGAAGACGGCTTCATGAACCGCCTTGGCAGGCTTGGGCAGCAGCCGCTTGAGCCGCGGCACCTCGCCGTCGATGGAGAGCAGGGCAGGGTTGCGGCCGCCGAGGACGCCGGTCAGCAGGCCGCCCACTCCCCCGGCAAGGTCGTGGACAGGGGTGCGCAGCTGGGCCTGCCCGAACGGTGTGAGGTCGCGGTTGTCCCAGTAGATCGGTGCGGTCTCCCCGGCGCTCATCTTTCCATGCTAACCGGGAGGGATCTCCGGCTTCCCCGCCATGAACCATTCAGTAAAGGAGCGGGCACGGCCGGATCCATCAAGCCTGATCACCCACAGATTGTCGTACGTGGGCCTGCCGCCCGAGTAGGTGGTGAGGCCCTGGACAAAGGCGGTGTCGCCGTCGCACCCCAGCAGTTCCCAGCTGAACGTCCAGTCGGCCGGCTCGTCACGTGCCGCCAGCCAGCCCTGGACGATCCCGTCGTGGCCGCGCCAGGGTTCGGGATCATGGGGACGCGTCTCGTAGAGCGCGTCCGGGGCAAACAGGTTGCGGATGTCATCGGCGCCGTTGCTGGTCCAGGCAGCCTGGTATTTTTCCATCCAGGCGTGGACATGGTCCCGGGCTGAAGCTGGCTGGGTCATACCTTGGTTGTACCCGGGCAGGGTCCGGGGCGCAATGGACTCAGCCGTTGGCGGCGGCGATCCACACACCAATGACCCAGGTGCTGGCGGCAAGGCAGGCCAGCCCGAACTCCGCGAGCATCCCCAGCCCGGTGGCCTTCAGCGCGGCCCAGCTGGACTTCGCCGCCGTCGAAAAATTCCGAGTCCGGAGGAACTCGCTGGCCAGCAGCCCGGCCGCGAAACCAACGAAGAGGCCCACCACAGGGATGATGAACATCCCCACCACGCCCGCCACGAGGGCCACCACAATGCTGCGGCTGGGAATGGCATGCTGCTTGAGCTTCCTGCCGGTGAGGACGGCACCCGCCGTCATCCCCGCGGCGACAAAGATCATGGCCACCGCAAACACGACCCACCCCGCAGACCCGGCGCCGCCCCAGATGGCCCACGCCAGCAGGCTCACGCCAATGAGGACGCTGCCTGGCAGGACGGGAATGATGGTGCCGGCCACCCCCACCAGGATCGCCAGGCCGCACAGGATGGTCACCACGGTTTCGGAGCTCATGGACTTCAGTCTAGGGCCGGCCCTTAACGCCCGACGGCGGTGCCTCCTTCGGGGAAGGAGGCACCGCCGTCGTGGTTTCTGCCGGAAAGGGGATTTACTCCGCTTCCACCGCCGCGGCGACGGCCGCGGTGACCGCCGGTGCCACGCGGGGATCCAGCGGGCTGGGGACGATGTAGTCGGCCGAGAGGTCCTCGGCGGCGAGCCCGGCGATGGCGCGCGCCGCTGCGAGCTTCATGGCCGGGGTGATGCGGCGGGCGCCGGCGTCGAGGGCACCGCGGAAGATGCCTGGGAACGCCAGGACGTTGTTGATCTGGTTGGGGAAGTCGCTGCGGCCGGTGGCCACCACGGCGGCGTACTTTACGGCCACCTCGGGCAGGACTTCGGGATCCGGGTTGGACAGGGCGAACACGATGGCGTCCTGGTTCATCGATGCCAGGTGCGCCTCGTCCAGCTTCGAGGAGGAGACGCCGATGAAGACGTCGGCACCGGCCAGCGCTTCAGCAGGTCCGCCGGTGATGCCGCGGGGGTTGCTGCGGCCGGCGAGGTCGGCCTTCTTGCTGTCGGGGCTGGCAGCGAGGTCGGCGCGGCCGCTGTTGATGACTCCGCGGGAGTCGAGCAGGACGACGTCGGTGATCCCGGCTGCGAGCAGGATTTCGGCGACGGCGATCCCCGCCGCGCCGGCGCCGGACACCACCACCTTCAGGCCCTCGAGGCCGCGGCCGGTCACCTTGGCGGCGTTGGTCAGCGCTGCCAGGGCCACGACGGCGGTTCCGTGCTGGTCGTCGTGCATGACCGGGCAGTCAAGGGCTTCGATCAGCTTTTCCTCGAGCTCGAAGCAGCGCGGGGCGGAGATGTCCTCAAGGTTCACGGCGCCGAAGCTGGGGCGCAGGCGGACCAGGGTTTCCACGATCTCGTCCACGTCCGTGGTGTTGAGGACCAGGGGGATGGAATCAAGGTCGCCGAAGGTCTTGAAGAGGGCGGACTTGCCTTCCATGACCGGCAGCGAGGCGCTGGCCCCGATGTTGCCCAGGCCCAGGACGGCAGTGCCGTCGCTGACCACGACCACCAGGCGCTCGGCCCAGGTCAGGGTGCGGGCCAGTTCGGGCTTGGCGTGGATGGCCCGGCTCACCTCGGCCACTCCGGGGGTGTAGGCGATGGACAGGTCCCGCTTGTTGGACAGCGGAACAGTGCTGGTGACGGAGAGCTTGCCGCCCTGGTGGGCCGTGAAGATTTCGTCTTCGGTCAAGGCCGTGGCTGCTGAATCGTCGGTGGCTGTGATTGCGTCAATGGACACGTCGTTGTCTCCTGGTGCTGGCCGTGGGCACACGGCACATCGGGAACCGGGCCCTCCCGGGCCCAGGCGTGGAAGGTAGTGCGACAGGAAACCCAAGGGTGGCGGGTCCGCGGGAACGCCGGGGATGTTTCCGCCCTGCCGCTCCTGTGCCCCAATGGTAGGCAGGCCCGAAAGGGCTGCCGGGTCCTGCTTGACACAGCTTTAGCCTGACAAAACGTTTATGCAGGACGATTTGTGATCCAGATCACGGCATTATGGCGTATTTAATTGCCTTTTGGTCTAGACCAGTTACGCCGACCGGGACACTGTGAAGCCCGCCTCGGCCCCGGGGGACAGCCGACCGCACGCCTTTTTCAGGTCCTCCTCGGCTTCGAAGAGGGACAGTCGGCGGCTCCGGACGGACTGGACCAGACCAGTGACGGTCAGGAGGAGGACCCTGGCTCCCACGGCGTCGCCGCAGGCACCCGCAACGAGCTTTTCGCTGAGTGCATCAATCTCGCGCAGGAGTGCGGTGGTGTCCTTGTCCGGGTGGTACACGCCCCGGCTGAGGCATTGCTCCACCGCGGGCTGCATGACGCGCATGTGGAAGATTTCCATCAGCAGGCCGGACAGTGCCCGGCCCCGGAAGCGCGGCGACGAGCCCCGGGAACCGGCCTGCAGCTCGTCCAGCTGCTGCCGGTACAGCGCCAGCATCAGGTGGGTGGGGGACGGAAAGTAACGGTAGAGGGTTCCCAGTGGCACGTCCGCTTTTTCTGCGACTTCGGAGAGTTCCACGGCGTCAAGACCCGTGCGGGCGAACCCTGCGGCGGTGTCCAGGATCCGCGTGTAGCGGAGGCGCTGGCGTGGAGCGGAAGGCCGGGCGGCCATGGGCGGATGGTCTGAAAAAGTCTCGGGCATCAGCATTCCGGGGTTGTGTCGTAGGGACTGCGGCCAGGAGCGCCCCCACTTCCGTACCGCCCTGCAGCCCGGTTCAACTATACGGCACAGGCGTGTGCCCTAATTAGTCAGCGGCCTTAGTTTCGGGCGCCGGCAGGTCAGTCGACGCCCTTGATTTTCACCACGAAAACGGCACCCAGCAGCCCGATGGCAGCCGCCGTGAGGAACAGCGTCCGGTAGCCACCCCAGTAGGCCACGGCCAGCAGCGCCAGTCCCGGGGCAACCACCTGCGGCAGCGAGTTGGCCACGTTGATGATCCCCATGTCCTTGCCGCGGCTGACGGCGAACGGCAGGACCTGGGTCAGCAGCGCAAAGTCCACGGCCAGGTAGGCGCCGAAACCGACGCCCAGGACGGCGGCGCCGGCGAGCGCGCCGGGCCAGACGGGAAAGAAGGCCATGATGGCTCCGGCCATGGCGATTATGGCCGAGGAGGCGATGACGAACGGTTTCCGCCTGCCCACCCGGTCACTCCAGGGACCGGCCACCACCGCGGTGGCCATGACCATCACCGCGTAGATACCCGTCAGGACCAGAACCCCCGCGGCAGGATCCTCATGGCCTATGACGTCACGCAGGAAGAAGAGCAGGTAGACGATGGTCAGCTGGTTTCCCACGTTGACCAGGAAGCGCGTGAGCCAGGCCCAGGCGAAATCCGGGTGGCGCCGGGGACTGATCCAGAAACCCTTGAGGAAAACCCTGGGCCGGAAAGCCTCCAGCCCGGACTTGGGCAGGGCGGGATCATTCCGGTGGAACAGGTACGGCAGCACGGACACCAGCAGGGCGCCCGCACACAGCCAGTAGCCCACCATGAAGTTGCCGGAGACCACTGCCCCGAAAACCGCGCCAGTGAGGATGCCAAGGGTCTGCCCCATGGCCGCGAGTCCGCCCACTCCCCCGCGCTGGATGACGGGAACCCGGTCCGGGACGGCGGCGGTAATGGCCGCGTACGCGGCATTTGCACCCAGCTGCACCAGGCACCAGAAAAGCACCATCAGGGCCACCGCGGCAGAGAAGGACATGGCCAGCAGCGCCGCCGTGGCCAGGACTGCCCCGGCCAGCACCCACGGGGCCCGCCGGCCGAACCGGGACGTAGTCCGGTCCGAGAGGGCACCGAAGAGGGGGTTGGCCACCAGCGAAACCCCCGCACCGCAGGCCGTCACCAGCGAGAGGATGGCTTCCTTGGAAGGCGCATCAATGCTGATGGCCTGCTGGCCGATGAACACGTTGATGGGACCGAAGAACGCCGCGTTGATGCCCACGTTCACCAGCACCAGGCCGGTGACCCAACGGGCGGTGACCTTCTGCACCGGCTCGGCGAGCGCCGCCGTCGCGGTTTTGCCTGCGGCATCATCCGGCGGCGCGGGCGTGTTGAACGGACTCATTGGCGTGCTCCCCTTGGTGCGGCCGGCTGGCGGTGGAATCAGACTATCGTGGGCGGTACCGGGCCACCGGGCACGCGGCGGTCAACGCCGCCCGGGGGATCACGTTGCCGGGTAACAAATTGCCGAGTATCGAGGAGAACCAGATGAGCGCACCCACCCCGACCGAAGGCACAGCGGTCAATACCGCCGACCTCTACGATGAGCGCGGCGACGAGCTGGCGTCCGTCTCCCTGCAGTTCCAGTCCCTGGGCGGCCGCTCGCACTTCAGCGGCCGGGTCCGCACCATTCGCTGCTTCCAGGACAACGCCCTGGTGAAGTCCACGCTGGGGTCACCGGGGAACGGGGCGGTCCTGGTGGTGGACGGCGGCGGATCGCTGGGCACGGCCCTGATGGGGGACATGATCGCCGAAAGCGCCGTGGCAAACGGCTGGGCCGGCGTCGTCATCAACGGCGCCATCCGTGACCGGCTGGCGATCGCGGACCTGGACCTTGGCGTCAAGGCCCTGGGCAGCAACCCCAGGAAGAGCCAGAAGGCGGGGGCCGGCGAGGTTGACGTGGATGTGGTGATCGACGGCGTGACCTTCCGCCCCGGAGCCACCGTCTGGTGCGATCCGGACGGCATCCTCGTGGAGCGCCAGCAGGAAGCCCGGCAGGACGGGGAATAAAAACAACGAGTAAGATAGTTACTGAAAGCAACTATCGCTGCTTATATCCTTTCCTTCCCCTTGGAGCACCCATGTCCAAAGCCACTGCCGCGCCCGGCCCCGGAGAAACCCTGACGCAACGCCAGATCGTCACCGTGATGGTGGGCCTGATGCTGGGCATGTTCCTGGCATCCCTTGACCAGACCATCGTCTCCACTTCCATCTACACCATTGCCAATGACCTGGACGGGCTCTCCCTGCAGGCGTGGGCCACCACCGCGTACCTGATCACCTCCACGGTCAGCACCCCGCTGTACGGCAAATTGAGTGACATCTTCGGACGCCGCCCGCTGTACCTGACCGCGATCCTCATCTTCCTGGTGGGCTCGCTTTACGCCGGCTCGGTCCACTCGATGACCGAACTCGCAGTTGCCCGCGGCATCCAGGGCCTGGGCGCCGGCGGCCTGCTGGCCCTGGCGCTGACCATCATCGGCGACATCGTCTCGCTCAAGGACCGCGCCAAGTTCCAGGGCTACTTCATGTCCGTGTTCGGCATCTCCTCGGTCCTGGGCCCGGTGGTGGGTGGGGCATTCGCCGGCTCGGCGAACATCCTCGGTTTTGACGGCTGGCGCTGGGTCTTCTTCATCAACATTCCCATTGGCCTTGCCGCGCTGACGGTGGTGTTCCTGTTCCTGCACCTGCCCGCCAAGCACCTGAAACAGAAAATCGACTACTGGGGCGCCGCCGCCATCACCGTGGCCATCGTTCCGCTCCTCCTGGTGGCTGAGCAGGGCCGCACGTGGGGCTGGACCTCCGTGAACTCTTTCCTCTGCTACGGCCTGGGTGTGGTGGGCATTGCCTGGTTCCTGCTGGCGGAGAAGCGCGCCGGCGACTACGCCTTGATCCCGCTCCGGCTCTTCCACAACATCACGTTCGGACTGTCCTCGCTGCTGAACTTCATCATCGGCATCGGCATGTTCGGCGCAATCGCCATGCTTCCGATGTACCTCCAGCTGGTCAAGGGCCTCACCCCCACCGAGGCCGGCCTGATGATGATCACCTTCACCGTGGGCATCCTGTTCGGCTCCATCACCGCCGGCCGCACCATCTCGGCCTCCGGCACGTTCCGCATCTTCCCCATCATGGGTACCGGCATCCTGACCGCCGCCGCCCTGGTGATGGGCTTCTCACTGGCAGTGGACACCGAACTCTGGGTCCCCGGACTCATCGCCGTCTTCTTCGGCGTCGGCCTGGGCTTCTGCATGCAGCCGCTCACCCTGGCCATGCAGACCTCGGTACCGCCGCGGGACATGGGCGTGGGAACCTCCTCCGCAGCGTTCTTCCGCTCCATGGGCGGCGCCGTGGGCACCGCCGTCTTCATCTCCATGCTCTTCAGCATGGCGGCAAGCCGCATTGCCGACGCCATGAAGGCCGCCACCACGGACCCGGCCTACCTGGCCGTCCTGAAGGACCCTGCCGTCGCGTCGGACCCTGCCAACGCCAAGCTCTATGAATTCTTCAAGAACGGCGCCTCGAACGACTCCCTGAACGACACCAGCTGGCTGCATACCGCCAACAGCACCCTCACCAGGCCCATCACCGAGGGCTTCGCCACGTCCATCGACACCGTGATGCTGACGGCCGCGGCGCTCACCGGCCTGGCGTTCCTCATCAGCTTCGCCCTTCCGCGGAAGAAGCTGACCGACCAGAAGGCATCCCCGCAGGACAAGGACAGCATGGAGATTCCGGCGCACTAGCCCGTAAGCGCACGGGTGGGACGACGACGGCGGCACAGCCCGCCGTCGTCGTCCTGCGTTAACGGGGCAAACGGCGCCAAGTGGAACCTCGGGCGGTGACGTGCCACACTGTTTAGCGCGTGTGCGCCGGCCATTCTGCCGGTACCGCAGCCGACGACGTCCGCACCGCATCCATAAAACCCCCAAACCCAGGGAGAACCATGCCCACTGCACAGGAGCAGACCACAACCGGGATACCGCGGCGGGTGATCTGGCTGGCGCTCGCGGGGGCGGTGGGCGGATTCCTCTTCGGCTTCGACTCATCGGTGGTCAACGGCGCCGTGGACGCCATGAAGGAAGAATTTGCCCTGTCAGAGGCCGTCACGGGCTTCGCCGTAGCCATTGCCCTGCTGGGCTGTGCTGCAGGCGCCTTCCTGGCCGGCAAGGTGGCGGACCGCTACGGCCGCATTCCGGCCATGAAGCTGGGCGCCCTGCTGTTCCTGGTCAGCGCCGTGGGCACGGGTTTCGCGTTCGGCGTCTGGGACCTGGTGTTCTGGCGCCTGGTGGGCGGCCTGGGCATCGGGCTGGCCTCCGTCATCGCGCCCGCCTACATCTCCGAGATTTCGCCGCGAAAGGTCCGCGGCCGCCTGGCTTCGCTGCAGCAGCTGGCCATCACTACGGGTATTTTTGCCGCGCTGCTGTCTGACGCGCTCCTGGCCACCAGTGCCGGCGGTGCGGACCAGGCCTTCTGGCTGGGCATTGAATCATGGCGCTGGATGTTCCTGGCCGCCGCCGTCCCGGCCGTCGTTTACGGTTGGGTGGCGTTCACCCTGCCCGAGTCCCCGCGGTTCCTGGTGTTCCAGGGCAAAGAGGACCAGGCCCGGGAAGTCTTTGAGTCCATCGCACCCACCGAGGATGCCGGTCGGCATATCCGGGACATCCGGGAAGCCATTGAGGAAGACAAGCTGGCCGGGCAAAAGGGGTCCCTCCGCGGCAAGGCCTTTGGCCTGCAGGCTGTGGTTTGGGTGGGCATCACGTTGTCGGTGCTCCAGCAGTTCGTGGGCATCAACGTGATCTTCTACTACTCCACCACCCTGTGGAAGGCCGTGGGCTTCCAGGAGAAGGACTCCCTGGCCATCTCGGTGGCAACCTCCGTCACCAACATCCTGGTAACCCTCGTGGCCATCGCCCTGGTGGACCGCGTGGGCCGCCGGCCCATCCTGCTGGCCGGGTCCGTGGGCATGGCCGTGTCCCTGGGCGCCATGGCCGTGGCGTTCTCCTCGGCAACAGGCAGCGGCGAGAACATCAGCCTGCCGGGCGCGTGGGGCCCAGTGGCCCTGGTGGCCGCCAACGTCTTCGTGATCAGCTTCGGCGCGTCCTGGGGACCGCTGGTGTGGGTCCTCCTGGGCGAGATCTTCCCGTCCCGGATCCGTGCCCGGGCGCTGGGCCTGGCCGCAGCGGCCCAGTGGGTGGCCAACTTCGTGATCACCCTGAGCTTCCCGGTCATGGCAGCGGGCTCGCTGCCGCTGACCTATGCCATGTACGCCCTGTTCGCTGCGGCTTCCTTCTTCTTCGTCATGTTCAAGGTCCCGGAGACCAACGGCATGTCCCTGGAGCAGGCCGAGACGCTGTTCGTACCCAAGGGCTCCGCCAAGGCCTAGCAACGCCCCATCACTTTTGGCGGCCTTCCCTGGAACGCCCCATCAGCTTCAGCAGGAAAACACCAAACCCTCCATCACATGCCGTGATGGAGGGTTTGTCCGTTGGTGCGCCGGCAGCGGCTACACGACGTGCGGTTCGTGCGAGGACAGGTAGGCCCGGCCGCCGAACGCGACCAGGATGGCGATCACCATGGCCACCGCCCCGGCAAAGAACGGGACCTGCGGGCCGAAGTGCTCACCGAGCTGCGCCGCCGCGAACGGGGCCAGGGCACCGCCCATCCAGCGGACAAAGTTGTAGCCGGAGGAAGCCACCGGCCGGGGCGAATCAGAGACGCCCATGGCCAGTTCCGTGTAGATGGTGTTGTTGATGCCCAGCAGCGCGCCGGCAACAATGACCAGGACGACGACGGCAGGCACCGAGTGCCCCGCGGCCAGTCCCAGCCCGGCCAGGTCCAGCATGAGGACGAACAAAGTGCCGGTCAGTACCTTCACCGCGCCGAAGCGGGTCTGCAGGACCGGTGCAACGAAGACGGAAAATACCGCCACGGCCACACCCCAGCCAAAGAAGACGCCGCCGATGCCGTACGCGTCCATGCCCAGGATGAACGGGGTGAAAGCCAGGATGGTGAAGAAGCCGTAGTTGTAGAACAAGCCGCTTGCCGCCGTCGTCCGCAGTCCCTTGTGACCCAGCGCCAGCAGGGGGTCCCGCAACCGCACCTTGCGCTCAGGCAGCGGCGTCCTGGGCAGGAGGGCGATCAGGGCGATGAAGGCGGCGGCCATGAGGACGGCGGTGCCGAAGAACGGGGCGCGCCACTGCCAGCCGCCCAGGAGGGCGCCGAGCAGCGGGCCGAGCGAGATGCCCAGGCCCAGTGCGGCTTCGTAGAGGATGATGGCGGTGCCGGCGCCGCCGCTGGCCACCCCAACAATGACGGCGAGGGCGGTGGCGACGAACAGGGCGTTGCCCAGTCCCCAGCCGGCGCGGAAGCCCACCAGCTCATCGACGCTGCCGGACAGGCCGGACAGCGAGGAGAACACGACGATGACGGCCAGGCCGATCAGCAGCGTCCGTTTGCCGCCGATGCGGGA
The DNA here is from genome assembly GCF_019977275.1 of Arthrobacter sp. StoSoilB19. Taxonomy (NCBI): domain Bacteria; kingdom Bacillati; phylum Actinomycetota; class Actinomycetes; order Micrococcales; family Micrococcaceae; genus Arthrobacter; species Arthrobacter sp. StoSoilB19. Next base: position 4,220,742 of record NZ_AP024650.1, read on the forward strand.
GGAGACGAACCCCGTGATCAGCATGGCCAGCGCGGTGACCAGGAAGTAGCTGGTGAAGAGGAGGGAGACCTGGCTGGGGCTGGCGTCCAGGTTGGTGGCGATGGCCGGAAGGATGGGGTCCACCAGGCCGATGCCCATGAAGGCGAACACTGCGGCGAGGGCGGTGGCCCAAACCGCCTTCGGCTGTTTGAGGAATGAGGCCTTTTCGGCCGTCAAGGTTGATTCTGGTGCTTGCAGGGTTTCTGCGAGCTGGCCGTCCATGGAGGGTGCTCCTAAGTTCGTGGCTGGTTCAGTTCTGGAGGGATGCGTTGATTTTGTCGATGACCGGCAGGGCCTCCGCCAGGGCTTGGCGGTCCTGGTCGGTGAGCGTGCTGAGGATGTCGGCCATCACCTGGTTGCGGCGCTTGTTTGCGGCGTCGACGGCGGCACGGCCTTCGGGGGTGAGGATCACCCGGACGGCACGGGAGTCTGCCGGATCCGGCTCGCGGCGGGCCAGGCCGGCGCGTTCAAGTTTGATGATCTGCTCCGTGGCGCTGGGCACGCGGACCCCGAGGTTCCGGGCGATTTCACCGACCCGCTGGCCTTCACCGAGCAGCATCTTGAGCGTGCTGAGCTGGGCGGCGCTGAGTTCACCGTCCGCGTCGAGGCGCCGGACCAGGTAGACGCTGTGGCGGAGGGCTTCGCGGAAGGCGGCGGCAAGTTCGTGGAGCTGGGGATCGTCGTCAGTCATCGTTAGGTACCCTAATAGTTAGGGTACCTAACGGTCAAGGCCTAGAGGGCCAGCTTCATGCCGACGTGGCTGGCCTCGAAGCCCAGCTGTTGGTAGAACCGCTGGGCTGCCGAACGGCTATGGTGCGTTGTCAGCTGCATCAGGTCGCAGCCCCGGCGCCGCGACTCCGCGATGGCCCAGCCCACCATGAGCCTCCCCAGGCCCTGCCCGCGAAGGGACGCGGCCACGCGGACACCTTCGAGCTGCGAGCGCCACGCGCCCTGTCTGGAGATGCCGGGAAGGAAGCTCAGCTGGAAGGTTGCAACCACCGGCCCCTCCTCTTCCCCCTGCGGCACCCTTTCGCCGACGAGCAGGAGATGGGCGGGGTCGGCGTGGATCGCGTCAAAGGCGCGTTCGTAGGGTTCCATATCCTTCGCGGTCTCGCGGCCGGCGCCCAGGGCGTCGTCGGCCAGCAGGCGCACCATGTCCGGGATGTCGGCACGCGTCGCGTGCCTGAGGCGGAACGTCCCGCCGTCGACGTCGGCGGTGAGCAAAGCAGGCGCGGCATTTGGGTTCTGGTTCACCCGCCCAGCTTGGCACAGACAAAGAACGACGCCGGCACTTGGGTAAGTGCCGGCGTCGTTCTGATGGAGCGTCGCCGGAATTCCTGCAGGATCTGATGGAGCGTTGCGCTTGAGGGCGCAGGTAATGATGGAGCGTGTCAGTTGGCGCGTCAGGCGGGGGTGCCGGCCATTTCGGCCTGCCGCTCCTCGACGAGGGTGGCAACGGCGGCGAACAGCGGGTGGCCAGGCGCCAGCCCGGTGATTTTTGCCGTGGCGTCGGCGGGGCTGGTGGAGCGAAGGATTTCTGCCAGCTCCGTGGCCTCTGTATCAGCGGGGTCGTTGAACCGGAGCGCTGATGCGATGGCACCAAGCAGGGCCTCCGGCACCACGCCACGTTCGGCCAGCTCGGCGGCGGGGCCGATGAAGCGCTCGTTCCGGCTCAGCTTCCGCAGCGGAGCACGGCCCACCCGGTTGACGGTGTCCGGAAGATAGGGATTGGAGAACCTGACCAGGATCTTCTGGACGTAGGCTTCCTGCTCATCGTTGCTGAACCCGTGCTTGGCCACCAGGAGCTGCTTGGTTTCCTCCAGCACCGCCCGGACATCCTCCGCCACGTCCTGGTCCGCCATGGCGTCGGAGATCTTCTCCAGGCCCGCCTCGAACCCGAAGTATGCCGCCGAGGCGTGGCCGGTATTCACGGTGAACAGCTTCCGCTCGATGTAGGGCGAGAGGTCGTCCACGAACGTGGCGCCGGGAATGGCCGGAGCGGAGTCACCGAACGCGGTGCGGTCGATGACCCATTCGTAAAAAGTCTCCACTGTTACGTCCAGCCCCTGCCCGGCCTCCTGGTTGGGCACGATCCGGTCCACGGCAGTATTGGCGAACACTGCCTTGCCGTCCAGCACTGCGGCGGTGGCCCCTGGCTGGGCGGCCACCTCCTTGGCCAGGATGTCCGTGGCGTTGATCGCGTTCTCACAGGCCATCACCTGCAGGGGCGCCCGGCCGGGCTCCCTTGCGGCGATGCCCTTGGCGATCACCGGCGCCACGAACTTCAGGATGTGCGGGCCCACTGCGGTGGTGACGATGTCCGCCGTGGCGATCTCGGAGACCAGTTCCGCTTCCTGGGCGTTGGAGTTCAGCGCCCGGAAGTTGTCCACGGTCCGCACGGCGGGATTCTCCCCCACTTCGTGCACGGCGTAGCTGTCCGCTTCCTTGAGCCGGTTGATCAGGTCTTCGGCCACGTCCGCGAACACCACTTCGTAGCCGGCGTCATGCAGGAGCAGCCCCACGAAGCCGCGGCCGATGTTGCCGGCCCCAAAATGTACTGCCTTCACTATGCGTTGACCTTTCCGAAAAGCTCCAGGACTTCATCCTCGGACGTGGCGGCCTCGAGCCGGGCAACCTGTTCCTTGTTGGTGAAGACCTTGGCGATGGACGACAGGATGTGCAGGTGCTCGTTGTTGATGCCGGCGACGCCCACCACGAACTTCACCTGCTTGCCGTTCCAGTCGATGCCTTCCGGGTACCGGATGACGGAAACCGCCGACTTGCGGATGTGGTCCTTGGCGGCGTTGGTGCCGTGCGGGATGGCCAGGAAGCTGCCCATGTAGGTGGATACGGACTCTTCCCGCTCATGCATGGCGGCGATGTAGCCCTCATCCACGGCGCCACGGGCCAGCAGCAGCCGGCCCGCCTCGTCGATGGCGGCGTCGCGGGTGGTGGCCGAACCGCGCATGACCACGCTCTCGCGGGCCAGGATGTCGGAGCTGCCGGCGGCAGGAGCTGCCGCTGCCGCACCTGCTGCGGCAGGCGCTGCGTCCACCGGCGCCTCGGCGGCGTGCGCACCGTGGGCGGTGCCGGCGTCGGACGTTCCGCCTTCCGTGTTGCTCTCGCGGACCAGCTCGACGATCTCGTCGTACCGCGGGCTGCTCATGAAGTTGTCCACCGAGTAGTGGACGGCACTGGACGTGGCCGGCTTGGCCCGCTCGGTCAGGTCCTGGTGCGTGATCACCACGTCGTAGGTGTCGCTGAGGCTGGCGATGGAGGCGTTGGTGACCTTGACGTCCGGGAACCCGGCCGCCTTGATCTTGTTCCGCAGCACCGAGGCGCCCATGGCGCTGGAGCCCATGCCGGCGTCGCAGGCGAACACGATGTTCCGGACGGGTCCGGCCAGCACGCCCACTCCGCCGCGGCCGCCGGACGCGGCACCTGCGGAAGCGCCTGCACCTGCACCTGTCAGGGTGGAGGAAACCGAGCTCTTCTTGCCCTTCATTGCCTCCATGCGGGCGGTGGCGTCGCCCAGGTCTGTTTCGTCACTGTGCTTGGTGGTCTTCATGATGACGGAGGCCACCAGGAAGGATGCCGTGGCGGCGAGCACCACCGACAGGATCACGCCGAGGTAGCTGTCGCGGGACGTCTGGGCCAGCACGGCGAGGATGGATCCCGGAGCGGCCGGCGCAACCAGGCCCGCGCCGGTGACGGCCAGGGTGGCGATGCCGGTCATGCCGCCTGCGATTGCGGCCAGGATCAGCAGCGGGCGCATGAGCACGTACGGGAAGTAGATCTCGTGGATGCCGCCCAGGAAGTGGATGATCGCAGCACCGGGCGCCGACGCCTTGGCGGCACCGCGGCCGAAGAACATGTAGGCCAGCAGGATGCCCAGGCCGGGACCCGGGTTGGCTTCAAGCAGGAACAGGATGGACTTGCCCTGGTCCAGCGACTGCTGGACGCCCAGCGGGGTCAGCACGCCGTGGTTGATGGCGTTGTTCAGGAACAAGACCTTGGCAGGCTCGATGAAGATGCTGGTCAGCGGCAGGAGGCCGTTGTTGACCAGGAACTGCACCACGTTCCCGGCACCGGTGCTGAAGGCCGTGACCAGCGGTGAAATGCCGAAGAAGCCCAGCATCGCGAGCAATGCGCCCCAGATACCGGCAGAGAAGTTGTTGACCAGCATCTCGAAGCCGGGGCGGATCTTGCCCTCCCACAGCATGTCGATCTTCTTCATGGTCCAGCCGCCCAGCGGGCCCATGATCATGGCGCCGATGAACATGGGGATGCCGGCACCGACGATCACGCCCATGGTGCCGATGGCCCCCACCACGCCGCCGCGGACGTCATAGACGTTCTTGCCGCCGGTGTATCCGATCAGGAGTGGCAGCAGGTAGGTGATCATGGGGCCCACAAGGCCGACGTTGGGCTTCCCGCCGGTCTCACCGAAGCCACCGAGGACGGGTACGGGCAGCCAGCCCTTCTCAATGAAGAGGGCCGTGATGATGCCCCAGGCGATAAACGCCCCAATGTTGGGCATGATCATGCCGGACAGGAATGTCCCGAACTTTTGGACGTGCACGCGCGCGCTGGTGCGGGGTTTTGCAACTGTCTCTGTTGCCATGTGATTTCCTAACCTCATTCCTGCTGCTCCGCAGGAGTGGTCCGATGATTACGACGACGTACTGCTGGGTACTACGGGGGTCCGGGGCTAGCCGGCAGGGCTGGTGGAGATCCGGTGAAGCCATTCGAGGAAGAGCTTGAGTTCCGAGCTGGAAAGCTGGTCAGAGTGCGAAGCCTGAAGTGCGGCGTTCAGGGCGATCGCTGCCACCACCACCGAGGACTTTCCGGTGCCGCCCGGGGCCGGGCCGCTGGCGGGCTCGGCGGACACCGCGAAGATCATGGCGTCCCGGGTCATGGTGGACAGTTCGAGGTTGCGTTCGGAAGCGGGCTCCGCAATCAGCATCAGCGTCACGCCCACGTTGGCAGCCAGGATGGACCTGGCTGCCTCCCGGGGCTGGACGTTCAGCTGGCCCGCCGCCGCTGCCTTGTTCAGCATCTCCTCCATGAGCGCCTCAGCGTCCGCCACGATGGCAGGCCGGCTCTCCGGGCGGATATTGCCGAACATCACCAGGTACAGCTCGGGCTGGTTCAGTCCGAACTGGACGTGGTTGTCCCACATTCTCCGGATGTCCTCGATGGGCTGTCCGGAGGGGGCGAAATCCCTTTCGCCCGCGACATATTCTTCAAACCCTGCGGCGACGACGGCGTCGAACAAACCTTCCTTGTCACCGAAGTGGTGGTACAGCGTAGGAGCCGAAACCCCGGCCAGCTGCGTGATCTGGCGCGTGGACACCGGAGCCCCCGCGGATTTTGCCAGCAGTTCCGCGGCAGCACGGAGCAGCCGCATTTTGGGGGGAAGCTGGCCATCCAAACTCATAACCGCTACCCTAGCACCTATAGCGTTGCTATATGAACTGAATCACATACAATTTTTTCAGGCACGTTTCCCGCCCTGGACGTAGCAGTCCTCCGGCGGACCCGGCACGGCGCCGGGGGAACTTGGCGGGCCTGTCTACCGGCAGAGAATGAGGACCTTCAGTGCAGAACTTCCCAGGAGTAGGCGTCAGTCCAGGCCGCGTCATCGGCACCATCCGGCAGATGCCCAAACCGATCAGTGAGCCTCCCGCCGGTGAACAGCTGGCCCCGGACACCACTGCAGAAGAAGCCACCGCAGCACTGAAGGCCGCCGCGCAGGCCGTGCACGACGAACTGAAGGACCGCGCCGCCCATGCCACCGGCGACGGCAAGGCCGTCCTGGAGGCCACCGCCCTGATGGCCAAGGACACCATGCTGATCAAGGGTGCGGCCAAGCTGGTGGCCCGCGGCACCTCTGCCGAACGCGCCATCTGGGAGTCCGGCTCCTCCGTCTCCGAAATGCTGCACAACCTGGGCGGCTACATGGCCGAACGTGCCACCGACGTCCTGGACGTGCGCGCCCGCATCGTGGCCGAGCTCCGCGGCGTGCCCGCGCCCGGCATTCCCGCGTCCAACACCCCGTTCGTCCTGGTGGCCGAGGACCTGGCCCCCGCGGACACCGCAACGCTTGACCCGAACAAGGTCCTGGCGCTGGTCACCGCCGGCGGCGGCCCCCAGTCCCACACCGCCATCATCGCCCGGTCCCTTGGCCTGCCCGCCGTGGTTGCCGCCGTGGGAGTGGACGAACTGCCGGACGGCACCGAGGTGTACGTGGACGGCGCGGCCGGCCTCATCACTTCCGACCCCGACGAATCCCTCCGGGCAACAGCGGAAGCATGGGCCGCCACGGCGTCGCTGCTGGCTGAATTCACCGGCACGGGCGCGACGGCGGACGGCCACGAGGTGCCGCTGCTCGCCAACGTGGGCGGCGGCAAGGACGCCGAAGCGGCCGCCAAGCTGGGCGCCCAGGGCGTGGGCCTGTTCCGCACCGAGTTCTGCTTTTTGGAGCGCGACACCGAACCCAGCGTCGAAGAGCAGGCTGCTGCCTACAAGAGCGTTTTTGATGCCTTCCCCGGCAAGAAGGTGGTCCTCCGGACGCTGGATGCCGGCGCGGATAAGCCGCTGCCGTTCCTGACGGATTCCACGGAGCCCAACCCGGCCCTTGGCGTCCGCGGCTACCGCACCGACTTCACCACCCCCGGCGTCCTGGACCGGCAGCTGGAAGCCATTGCCCTGGCTCAGAAGCAGTCAGAAGCCGACGTCTGGGTCATGGCCCCGATGATCTCCACTGCGGAAGAAGCGGCCCGGTTCGCCTCCATGTGCGCCGATGCGGGCATCAAGACCCCCGGCGTGATGGTGGAGGTCCCCTCGGCGGCCCTCACCGCCGAGGCCATCCTCCGCGAAGTCAGCTTTGCCAGCCTGGGCACCAACGACCTGACCCAGTACGCCATGGCCGCCGACCGCCAGCTCGGCCCGCTGGCCAACCTGAACACCCCGTGGCAGCCGGCCGTCCTGCGGCTGGTCGGACTGACGGTTGAAGGATCCCGGGCGGAGGGCCACAACAAACCGGTGGGTGTCTGCGGCGAGGCCGCCGCCGATCCCGCCCTCGCCGTCGTCCTCACCGGACTGGGCGTCAGCACCCTGTCCATGACGGCGCGGTCCCTCGCCGCGGTGGCAGCAGTCCTGAAGACGGTAACCCTGTCCGAAGCCCAGGACCTGGCCAAGCTCGCCCTGTCCGCGCCGAGCGCCACCGAGGCGCGGGCGTGGGTCCGGGAAAAGCTGCCGGTATTGGAGGAGCTGGGGCTCTGACGGGTCCGCGGCCACGCCGGCTGCGGCCGGGATAGGCTACGTCCATGGCATTGATAGCCCCCCGCGTCACGGCCGGCCTGCCCGCCGGCGAAGCCCGCGTCCTGACGCGCGCCCTCGAGGACAGCAATGACATCACTGTCTTCGTCGACGGAACGGTCCATCGGCTGCCCGGGCAGGCACGGGACGCCGTCGTGGACCTCCTTGCCCGGCTGGGCCGCGGCGAAACGGTGACCGTGAGCAGCGTGGCGGAAATGCTGACCACGTCGCAGGCGGCAGAGCTGGCGGGGATTTCGCACACCTACCTGCGCAACATGACGGACCGCGGTGAGATCCCGGTGGAGTACCGCGGCTCGCACCGGCGGATCCGGCAGGCTGACATCATGGCGTGGCTCAAAAGCCAGAAACTTGCCGAACACAAGCGCAGGCAGGACAAGAACGCCGGGGCAGACGCCGGCCCGCGGGAATAGTGCCCATGGCGAAGGCCGGCGGCGGGACAATCCCTCCGCTGCAGTCAGCCGACCTGGAAGCCCACGGGCTGAAAGGCCGGATCCTCTGGGCTGATGGAACACCTGCACCGGGGCTGGAACGCGCGGACTGTTCGCGAGAGCCCGCATACATCCTCATCCACGGCATCGGCGTTTCTCACCGCTACCTCCGCCGCCTGCACGGTGAGCTCGCCACCACTGCCCCCACCTATTCCCTGGACCTGCCGGGCTTTGCCGGCACCCCCAGGCCGGGGAGGCAGTTGTCCGTGGAGGACTACGGCGCCTTCATCGCGCAGGCTCTGACGGCCAGCGGCATTGGCCCGTACATCCTGGTGGGACATTCGATGGGCGTCCAGTTCGCCATCGAGGCGGCACTCTGCGCACCGGACCAGGCACTGCGGCTGGTGTTGATGGGTCCCGTGGTCGATTCGCGGCACCGCAGCGTGGGGCGGCAGGGCCTGGCACTGTTCCTGGACTCACTCCTCCGGGAAAGCGCCTCCTCCAACTGGCTGGTGGTGTCGGACTACTTCCGCTGCGGTCCGCGATGGTACTTCACCGTGCTCCCCGTGATGATGGGCTACCCCACGGAGCTGCGGCTGGCGGGCATCAATGTGCCGGTGCTGGTCCTGCGCGGGAAACAGGACCCGGTGGCGGGCGCGGATTGGTCGCGCCTCCTCGCCCAGGTGGTGCCGCAGGGACGCTTTGTTGAGATCGACCGGGCAGGACACGTGGCCCAGCACCTGCGGCCACGGCAGGTAGCGGCCGCCATCATGTCCTTCACCGAGGCCGGTGCCTAACGCCAGGTCTGGGTACTCAGATCCTTGGCCTCGCCGCCCAGCGCCGCATCTTCAACGCGGCGTGCAGCTCCAGGCGGGGCATCCCCTTCAGCGGGTCCACCCCCAGCAGCTGCCGGATCCGGCCCAGCCTGTTGTAGATGCTGCTGCGGTGCAGGTGGAGCTTGCCGGCCACATCCTGCACGGACCCATCGTTGTCATACAGGAGTTCAAGGACCGGGATGAGCTCGCCGTTGCGGTCGTGGTCCTCGAGCATCCGGAAGTACACCGAACCGGAATCCGCCCAGGCCCCCACCCCTCCCCCGGCCGAGGCGAGAAGCTGGTAGACGCCCGTTGCGCGGATGTCCACCAGTTCACCCAGCTGCGGGTCCACGGCTGCCGCCTGCGCTGCCACCCGCGACTGCCGGTATGCCTCGGAGAGCTGGCGGGTCTTGGAGAAGCCCTCGCTGATGCCCAGGATGATCCGGTGGACCGGGCGGCCGGACCGTTTGGCCAGCTCCAGCTGGTAGTGGACCAGGACCTGGGCGTGGTTGGCCCGGCCCGTCGACTCGCGGAACAGCACCACCGAGTGGGTTTCCGTACCGGCGCTGAAAAGGGCGGCGTCCACGCCCACGGTTGCCTGGAGCGCTGTGGAGCGGTGGATCAGGGTGGACGCGATGGGGTCCGGGCCGCTGGCCCAGCCGTCCGCATCGAGGACCGTGACCATCTGCCACGGACCGCGGCCCTGGACTTCCTTCCACCCGGCCACGGCGGCCACGGCGTTCGGTTCTCCCGCGCAGGCGGCCAGGAACTCCCGCTCCCGGCCCCGCCGGAATTCGGATTCGGCCGTATTCGAATCGAGCAGGAGGCCGGACAGCAGCTCAAGCTCATGGTTCACGCCCGGCAGCTGGGTGAGGATCGCCGTCGGGCTTTCCTCCGCGGAGTCCTGCTGCACCCAGAGGTAACCCACGCGGAAGCCCCGCACCATGAGCGGAACGCAGACCCTGCCCAGCATGCCCAGCTCAGGGTTGGCCGGGACCACAACGGGCCGCACGGCGGTGGCGATGCCGTGCGAGAGCTGCCACGCGCTCACGTCCGCCGGGACCTTTTTGCTCAGCAGGAAGTTCACCCGCACCCGGTCGGCGTGGGACTGGTTGGAGCTGTAGGCCAGCAAAAGGCCGTCCAGGTCCTCGAGGGACAGGCCGCGCCCCAGCTTCTGCGCCACCTGTTCGACGAGCTGTTCCACACCCTGCTGCTGCATGGGGCAACACTACTGCGCTGGAAGCTCTACAGACGAACGGACACGAGGCGACACCTGACGCTTCAGTGCTCGACACCTGTCGAGCACTGAAGCGTCAAAACCGCGGAATCACGGGGGTCCTTGGCATGGCTGCAAGCCCGCTCCGTGTCACGTGGCTCACAGCCGGATTTATCGTTGAAACACGAAATCCTTTCCGTTTTTTCGGCCCACCGGCCCCGCACACTGGAGCAGACGATGATCATCGGCGTCCCCAAAGAAATCAAGAACAACGAATTCCGCGTGGCCATCACCGCGGCCGGAGTCCACGAATTCCGCACCCACGGACACACCGTCCTGGTGGAGCGCGGTGCCGGCCTGGGCTCAGGCATTACCGATGAGGAATACTCGATCGCGGGCGCCGAGATCGTTAACGAGGCGGACGATGTCTGGGCCCGGGCCGACATGGTGATGAAGGTCAAGGAGCCCATCAAGTCCGAGTACCACCGCTTCCGCAAGGGCCTGATCCTCTTCACCTACCTGCACCTGGCTGCCGAGCCGGAACTCACCCGCGAACTCATCAACTCCGGCGTCACTGCCATCGCCTACGAAACGGTGCAGGAAGGCCGCTCGCTGCCGCTGCTGGCCCCGATGTCCGAGGTTGCCGGCCGCCTCTCCGTCCAGGTGGGTGCCACCTCGCTGATGGCTCCGGCCGGCGGCAAGGGCGTCCTGCTGGGCGGCGTTCCCGGCGTGCGCCCCGCCAAAGTGGTGGTCCTGGGCGCCGGTGTTGCCGGCACCAACGCCGCAGCCATGGCCCTGGGCCTGGGTGCCGACGTCACCATCCTGGACATCAACATCAACCGCCTGCGCGAACTGGACGCCCAGTACCAGGGACGGCTGAAGACGGTTGCCTCCAACAAGTACGAGATCGAAAAGTCAGTGGTGGACGCCGACCTGGTGATCGGTTCCGTCCTGATCCCGGGCGCCAAGGCCCCCAAGCTGGTCACCAACGACCTCGTGGCCCGGATGAAGCCCGGCTCGGTCCTGGTGGACATCGCGGTGGACCAGGGCGGCTGCTTCGAGGACACGCACCCCACCACACACCAGGAACCCACGTACAAGGTGCACAACACCATCTTCTACTGCGTGGCCAACATGCCCGGCGCCGTGCCCAACACCTCCACCTACGCGCTGACCAACGTCACCCTGCGCTACGCCGTGTCCCTGGCCAACCTGGGGGTCAGGGCCGCCTTCGACCGCGACCCCGCCCTCGCCGCCGGCCTGAACATCGCCGCCGGCCACGTGGCACACCACTCCGTGTCCGAAGCCCACAACCTGCCCCTCGTCAAGGACTGGCACGAACTGGTCTCCGCGTAAGCCCCTCCGTCGATTGCTCCCTACTCGCCCCTTTGAGCCCTCAAAACGGCGTCTACGGGGCCCTGTGGGGAGCAATCGACGGGCCTAGGCCAGTTCGCGCGCTTTTTCCATGATTTTCAGGGCCGCGACCGCGTCTTCCGGGTCTACCGGGAGGGGACGGGCTGACGCGGTGCCGCCGTCGAGGATCTTGTCCGCCAGGATCCGGTAGAACTCGGGGTACGCGCCGCGTTCGGTGGGGAGCCGGTCCAGGTGGCCGTCGCGGCCCAAGAGGCCGGCCCACTCCGGCGCCTCCTGGCCGTAGGCGGGATCCAGGGGGCTGCCGCCGGCCGCCATGTAGGGCTCCTGGGGGTCCACACCGTTCTTGGTGAAGCCGCCTATCGAGCCCAGCACCCGGAAGCGCGGACCCTGCTGCGCGCACAGCATGTTCATGGTCAGGTGGCTGGTCACCCCCGATTCGTGCCGCAGGACCAGGAAGACGTCATCATCCGCCCGCTCATCCGAGCGCCGCGCCTTCAGCTCGGCGTGGAGCACGGCGGCCGGGCCGAACAGCTGCAGCGCCTGGTCGATCAGGTGGCTGCCAAGATCAAACAGGATGCCTCCCCCGTCGACGGCTGTGGCCCGGGCCTTCCAGGCTTTGCTGATGGCCGGGGACCAGCGTTCGAAACGCGACTCGAACCTGGTGACGCTTCCCAGCGACTGCGCGGCCAGCAGCTTTCGCAGCGTGAGGAAGTCCCCGTCCCACCGCCGGTTGTGGAACACCGTGAGCACGCGGCCCAGCTGCCGCGCCAGGTCGATCAGTTCCTGCCCCTGCCCGCTGGTGACCGCAAATGGCTTGTCCACCACCACGTCCAGCCCCGCTTCCAACGCTGCCTTGGCCAGCGAATGATGCGTCGCGGGCGGCGTCGCCAGGACCACCAGGTCAAGGTCGGCTGCCCGCTTAAGGACGGCGGCCCCGTCCCGCATTACCTCCACCCCTGGAAGCCTGGATGAGGCAGCCGCCCTCCGCCCGGCATCGGACGTGGCCACGGCGTCCAGCGAGTAGCTGCTGTTGGCCGCGAGCAACGGCGCGTGGAACACGCTGCCGGCGAGCCCATAGCCGACGACGGCGGTACGGATGGTGCGCTGGTCGCCTTCAGTTCCGGTCATGGAACCAACGCTACCCCTGGCGTGGCGGCGTCGAACAAGACCCGTTAAACGCCGAAAGACGGCACCCCTGGTGACCAGGGGTGCCGTCTTTCGGCGTTGTGCGGCTACTGCCGAGGGAGGGACGTTACTTCTTTTCCCAGCCGATGGTGGTCCAGTCCGGAACCTGCGAGAGGCTCTTGAAGAGGGACGGGCCGTAGTTGGCCAGGCCGGTGCGGACGAAGGAGATCTGCGGGCCGTTGAAGACCACGCCCATGGAGTAGTACTTGGCCATGTGCTCCTTCTCCACATCCATGGCTGCCTTGTTGCGGGCGGCGTTGTCCTCGATCGAGGCGAGGTCGGCAATCTTCTTGTCCAGCTCGGCGTCGCCCAGCTTGTTCTCGTTGGTCTTGGAGTCGTAGTACTGCTTGACGGCATCAGTGGCGTCCGGACCAACCGTGTAGCCGGAGATGCTCAGGTCGAACTCACGGCTGCCCAGGACCTTGCCGAAGTCGGCGGAGGCGCGCTGGTCAATCCCGACATCCATGCCGCCGGCCTGGAGCTGCTTCTGGAGCGTCTGGGCCACTGCCAGGGTGGTGGGGTCGTCGCCAAAGTTGCTGATCTTGAAGGCGGCGGGCTTGCCGTCCTTCTCCATGATCCCGTTGGCGTTGGCCGTGTAGCCGGCGTCGGTGAGGACCTTCTTGGCGGCGTCCGCGCCGGTTTCCTTGACCGGGTAGTTGTCCTGGTAGTAGTCCGAGAACGGCAGGAGCATCATGGAACCGGAGCTGGGCTCCTCCCAGTTCAACCCGTTGAAGCGGACCTTGCGCAGGGCTTCACGGTCGACGGCGGCGAAGATGGCCTTGCGGACGTTGACGTCGGTGATGCGCTGGGCGTTCAGGTTCAGGCCGCCGGCAAACAGCCGCTGGCCGCGGCGGATGTCGGAGTCCTTGGTGCCGTCCAGCTGCTTGTAGAGGGAGATGGTGTTGGCCGACATCGCGTCAATCTCGCCGTTCTTGAACGCGGCGATCTGGGCGCTGGTTTCCAGCTGCCGGAAGGTCACGTTGGCAAGGACCGGCTTCTGGCCCCACCACTTGTCGTTCGGCACCATGGTGACAGTCTTGGCGGCGGTGTCGTACTGGTCCAGCTTGAAGGGACCTGCCATCCATTCGGGGTGCAGGTTGCCGTTGAAGCCCTCATTGAAGATTTCGGGGGTGTTGACGGCGGGGTGGATGAGTCCGAAGAACAGCGAATCCACCGGGAAGACCGGCTGGCTGGTCTTGACGATGACTTCCTTGTCGTTGCTGCCCGCTTCGACGGAGTCAACGAACTCGTAGGCGCCCGAGCTGACGATGTCGTAGCCGGCATCCGGGCTCTTGAGGATGTTCCAGGTGTTCTTGAAGGCCTTGACGTCGATCGGGGTGCCGTCGTTGTAGGTGGCCTTGGGGTTCACCTTGATGGTGATGGTCTGCTTGCCGTCCTTGACCACGCTGTCCACTGACTCGCAGAAATCCGTGTTCGGCGTGACCTTGCCCTTGAAGTCCACCTTCCAGCAGCCGCCCATGCCGCCGCCGTTCATGGCGACCGGGTTCATGGGAACCTGCAGCGCTGAGTTGTCCGCACTGTTGCCGTTGTTGGAGAACCCGTTGAAGTCCGGCCCGATGTTGCCCAACGGAAGGGTAACCTTGCCGCCCTGCTGCAGGTCGGCAGCCGGCTTCTCGTTGATGCTGATCAGCTTGGCCAGGTCGCTTCCCGATGCCTGTGCCTTGGCCGTTTCGGGGCCGCTGGCACCGCCACCGCCGCAGGCCGTCAGCGCCAGGGCCGCAGCAACAGCTGCAGCTCCGCCGATCCTGTTCAGTTTCCTCATGGTTTTCCCTTCATTGGTGCGAGTGGTGGTGCTTGTGGGTCGAGAAGTCCTAGGGCGCATGGTGGTCCGCCGGTTCGTGGACCACCAGCATGTCCTCATCCAGTTCCCCATCCGGAAAGAAGCAGGCGAACTGCTGGTCCGCGGCGGATGCCGCAGCTTCCAGGGGCGGTTCCAGGGTGAGGCACTTTTCCTGCTTGGCCGGCGGCAACGCCGCGAAGACAGGACAACGGGTGGCGAAGTTGCAGCCTTTGGGTGCCTGCAGCGGCGAGGGCAGGTCACCCTGCAGGATGATGCGTTCGCGGGTGCGTTCCAGCTGGGGGTCCGGAACGGGAATGGCGGAGAGGAGCGCGCGGGTGTAAGGGTGCCGGGGGTTGTCGAACACCCGGTCCACGGCACCGATCTCCACGATTTTGCCCAAGTACATCACCGCCACCCGGTTGGAGATGTGGCGCACCACGGAGAGGTCGTGCGCCACCAGCAGGTAGCTCAGGCCCAGTTCGGCGCGCAGGTGGTCCAGGAGGTTGATCACGCCGGCCTGGACCGATACGTCCAGGGCGGAGACGGGTTCGTCCAAAACCACCAGCTTGGGGTTCACGGCCAACGCCCGGGCGATCCCGATCCGCTGGCGCTGGCCGCCGGAGAACTGGTTGGGGAAGCGGTTGACGTGGTCCGGCTGCAGGCCCACGAGCTTCATCAGCTCCATGATCCGCTTCCTGGTGGCCGCCCGGTCCATGCCCGCGTTCTGCAGGGGTTCGGCAAGGACCTCGTACACCGTGAACCGGGGATCCAGGGCGCCGGTGGGATCCTGGAACACCATCTGGAGCTCGCGGCGCATCCTGGCTTTGGTCTTTGCGTCGGCAGCCTGCTTGTTGCTGAGCCCGCCGATCACCACCTCGCCGTCCTGGTCCGGATGGAACTCCATGATCTCCAGGAGCGTGGTGGTCTTTCCCGATCCGGACTCGCCCACGATGGAGAAGCATTCACCTTCGCGGATATCAAAGGTCACGCCGTCCACGGCCTTGACCGTGCCGATCCTGCGCTTGATCAAGGCGCCCCTGGTCAGCGGGAAATGCTTCCGCACGTCCTTGAGCCTCAGCACGGTGTCCCGCTGGGCACGGGGGATGGCGTCGAAGCGGGACACAGGCACCGGCGGGGCGGCGAACACGTCGTGGACATCCACAGTTCCGCCCAGCGATCCGGACTTGATGCAGGCGGCACGGTGCAGTGCGCCGCCCTCGACGGGTGCGAGGGCGGGCTCGCCGTCAAGGCAGGCCTCCGAGGCAAGGGGGCAGCGGGGTGCGAACGAGCATCCGATGGGGGCGTGGAGCAGGTTGGGCGGCATTCCCTCGATGGGGACGAGCGAGGATTTCTCCGCCACGTCCACCCGGGGCACGGCGCCCAGCAGGCCCATGGTGTAGGGCATCCGCGGGTTGTAGTAGATGTCGTCCACGGCACCGGTTTCCACCGGCTTGCCCGCGTACATGACCATGATGTCGTCTGCCATCCCGGCCACCACGCCGAGGTCGTGCGTGATCATCACGACGGCGGCACCGGTCTCCTCCTGTGCCGCGTGGAGCACCTCGAGGACCTGGGCCTGGATGGTGACGTCCAGGGCCGTCGTCGGCTCGTCCGCGATCAGGACGCGCGGGTTGTTGGCGATGGCGATGGCGATCATGACGCGCTGGCGCATGCCGCCGGAGAACTCGTGCGGGAAGGCTTTCAGCCGTTCACGGGGGCTGGGGATCCCCACCATGGCGAGAAGCTCGACGGCGCGGGCTTCCTTGGCCTTCCTGCTCATGGAGGGGTGGTGGATGGCCAGCGCTTCGATGATTTGGGTGCCCACCGTGAAGACGGGAGTAAGGGAGGAGAGGGGGTCCTGGAACACCATGGCAAGGTCGTTCCCGCGGAATTGGCACATGGCCTTGTCGCTCAGCCCCAGCAGTTCCCTGCCGTTGAGCCGGACGGAGCCGGAGACCTGGGCCGCGGGCGGGAGGAGTCCCATGATGGCCAGCGAGGTGACCGATTTGCCGGAGCCTGATTCACCAACGATCCCCAGGGTCTTGCCGGGCATCAGGTCGAAGTCGACGCCCCTGACGGCGTGGACAACGCCGTTCTCTGAACTGAAGCGGACATTCAGGTCGCGGACGGACAGCACTGCGTCGGCAGGGGCGTGCAGTCCTGCCACGTGCAGGCGCTCCACGTCCGACCGGGCGGGTTCCATGGCTCCGGTGGTGGTTTCGCTGCTCATGCCGTCTTCTTTTCCGCGGGGATGGTCCGGGCTTTGGCCTTCCTGGCCTTGCCGGTGGAACTGGAGCTGGGGTCGAAGGCGTCCCGCAGGCCGTCGTTCATCATGGCCAGCGAGCCGGTCAGGAGGAACATGACGGTCAGCGGTACCCAGAACATCCAGGGGAAGGTCTGCACCTGGGAGGTGGCACCGCCGATCAGGACGCCGAGGCTCACGTCCGGGACCTTGATCCCGATGCCGATGAAGGAAAAGGCCACCTCGGCGAGGATGGCCGCCGTGACCCCGCGGGTGATGTCCAGGATCAGCAGCGAGCCGATGTTCGGAACCAGGTGGCGCCAGACGATCCGCCGCGGCGGC
Organism: Arthrobacter sp. StoSoilB19; assembly: GCF_019977275.1. Taxonomy (NCBI): domain Bacteria; kingdom Bacillati; phylum Actinomycetota; class Actinomycetes; order Micrococcales; family Micrococcaceae; genus Arthrobacter; species Arthrobacter sp. StoSoilB19. The sequence goes on from NZ_AP024650.1 coordinate 4,237,528, forward strand.
ACGCCCATGTACTGGGCGGCCTTGACGAAGTCACGCTGCATGAGGGACATGGACATGGAACGGATCAGGCGGGCCGTCCCCATCCAGCTGAATACCAGCAGCACGATGATGAGCAGCAGCCACGAGGGAAGGTCCCGCTTGAGGCCCGCAGCGCCGCCGCTGGTGGCGACGGCCACCACCAGGAGTGCCGGCATCATGATCAGGGCCTCCAGGATGAACAGCATCACCTTGTCCACCTTGCCGCCGAAGTAGGCCATGCTGCAGCCGTAGACGGCGGCGATCAGGACCGACACGAGGCCTACCACCAGGCCAATCAGGATGGAGATCCTGGTGCCCTCGACGGTCATGGCGTAGAGATCGATTCCGGCCTGGGACGTACCGAGGAAGTGGTCGGCCGATGGCGGCATTCCGATGTTGAAGGGGTCGATGGTTTCCTTGTCCCACGGGGTGAAGAATCCCCCGATGAACGAGAAAACCGTCAGGGCCAGGAAGATGGCCAGGCCCGCCACTGCGGTCCTGTTCCGCAGGAAGCGGCGGAAGATAATGGTGTTTTTGCCGATGACGACGTCGGCGCTCTCCAGGTGCGCGTCCTGCGCCACGGCTGCCGGGTCAACGGCGTTCAGGTTGGTCATGGCTACTGCACCCGCACTCTCGGGTCGACAAGCGTGGTGGCGAAGTCCGCCAGGATGGCGCCCAGGGCGAAGATCACGGAGCCGTAGGCCAGGGTGGCCGTGGCGGCGTTGACGTCCTGCAGCGAGATGGCGTCAATGCTCCAGGAGCCAACACCCGGCCAGGCAAAGATCTTTTCGGCAAAGAAGCCGCCGGCGAAGATGGCCGGGATGGTGAACGCGATGCTCTGGGCCACCGGAATGAAGGAGACGCGGAGGGCGTGCCGGGCGATTGCCTGGTTCCGGCTGAGCCCCTTGGCCCGGGCGGTGCGGACAAAGTCGGCGTTCACGTTGTCCAGCAGGTACTGCCGCTGCGCAATCTGGTAGGCGCCCCAGCCCACGAGTGTGATGGCCACCGTAGGCACCACGTAATGCGCGGCCAGGTCCATGGCCTGGGGCCAGCCGGCCGCTACGCCCGGTGTGGAGATGCCGGTGACGAAGAAGATCCGGTCCCCCACGGACTCATTGATGTTGATGGCTCCCAGCTGAACCAGGAAGTACGCGATGGGCGCGGGCACGATGTATGCGAGGTAGCTGTAGGACGTGATGACGCGGTCCTGGAACTTGTACTGCCGTGCGGCCGAATAGACGCCGAGCGCGACGCCGATAACCAGGGTAAGGATGATGGACGCCAGGAAGAGCCGGGTGGAGATCCAGACGCGGTCCCCAAACTCGGCGTTGATGTAGGCGCCGTTGGGGCTCCGGCCCCAGTCCCAGCGGGTGACGATCCCGGTGAGCCAGTCAACGTAGCGCTCCCACGGGCTGAGGTCCGGGTCCAAGCCCTTCAGCCGCATGGAGTTGGCCACCTGCTCCGGGGTGGGCCGGGGGATGCGTTCCTGCTCGAGCAGCGCCGGCTTGAGCGAGCTGACAGCCAGGAAGTATCCGGCGGATGTGGTGAGGAAGATCATCACCACATACGTGAGGCCGCGTTTGGCGAGGTACTTGAGCATGGGGCTATTTCTTTGGCCGCGCCGCCGGATGCTGGACGGAGGAACACTCCAATGTCCGATGTCGTGCCGTGCCGCTGGCCAAGTCAACCATCACTGCTGGATCCTTCCGTCGTCCCCGGACAAGCACGGGTTGTGCCGCCTCACCGGGTTCTGCACCAGCGGGTAGCTGGCCTCCCGCAGCCCCATGGGCAGGTCCTGGTGGACTATGTCGCGGGTCACATTCCAGAGGAAACTATCACAAGCATTCACCGGAAAAGCGCCGCAATCCCCCGAAATCAGGCGGGCCGTATCAGATCGTTATGAATAGTTCTGTGAAGTTGGTTTGACTGGACGCACGGGCGTTCCAGCGCGTAATCTACGCGCCGCCCGCCACGCGTGTGACAAGATCGCGCCAGGAAGTTGCCAGCCGTTCACTGGTGACCCCATGTTCGCGGACAAGGTGCAGGAGCCGCTCGGGGTCCAGGCTGGCATTAAGGGATCCGGCCATCAGCCACGGTTCGGGGGACTCGAAGCCGCCTTCGCGCAGGAGCATCTCCACGTGCCGGTTCCAGAGGGCGGCGGCCGGGACGTCAAACCTGCTGCGGGAGGCGTGTCCGGCAGCGAGGACCAGGTCGCCGCATTCCAGTACGTAAGCGATCCGCTCGGTGCCAAAGGCGATGAGCCGGTCCAGCGGCGCAGCCCCTGGGCCCAGGGGCGGCGGGCCGAACAGGACGCGGGCCTGGAAGGCGGCCTCCGAATCGTTCAGCAATGTCAGCATCAGTCCGGCGCGGCTGCCGAAGCGGCGGAAGACCGTGCCCTTGCCCACCCCGGCGTGCCCGGCCAGGCGGTCCATGGTGAGCGCCGCCGCTCCGCCCTGCGCAATCAGCTCCCGGGCAGCCAGCAGGAGACGTTCCCGGTTCCGGGCAGCGTCGCTGCGTTCCGCGGCCGTTACCGGGGTCATTCCCGGCCGCACTGGGATGGAACTCACACAGACAGTGTAGCCACCGGGAATATAAGCGGACTGCGGTCCGTTTAGTACGGTGAAGGCTCCATGAGCCTCTGTTCACCCGAACGCGGTCCCCGCCGCGACCCTAGCCAGGAGATTCCATGACCAAGAGCACAGTCCTTACCCTTGTCGGCAGCCTCCGCGCCGAGTCCACCAACCAGAAGCTGGCGGAAGCCATCCAGCTCAACGCGCCCGAGCAGGTGGACGTGGTGATCCACGAGAGCCTGGGCAACATCCCCTTTTACAACGAGGACCTGGACGTGGAAGGCCAGGTCCCGGCTGCCGCCGCGGCACTGCGCGCCGCCGCCGAAGAGGCCGACACCCTCCTGCTGGTCACCCCCGAACACAACGGCACCGTTCCCGCCGCCCTGAAAAACGCCATTGACTGGCTGTCCCGCCCCTTCGGTGCCGGCGCCCTGGCGGGCAAGCCGACCGCCGTCGTCGGTACAGCATTTGGCCAGTACGGCGGCGTGTGGGCCCAGGATGAGGCACGCAAGGCCGCCGGCATCGCCGGCGCGCAGATCCTCGACGACGTCAAGCTGGCCGTCCCGGGCTCCATGGTCCGCTTCGCCGAGGTCCACCCGAAGGACGACGCCGAAATCGTGGAGCAGATCAAGGGCATCTTCGACACCCTGGCCGCCGCAGCACCGGCAGCCTAACCTCCCGCGCCACTTGGCAGCTTAGGGAGCCCGGCAGCGCCCGGCATGCAGCTTTGCATGCCGGGCGCTGCCGGCTTAAGGGGCACTTCCCAGCCGTGACCAACTCTTGTCCCAACCGGTACCTTCCGGACATCTGCGCGGGCCAGGGCCGCCGTAGCGTTAATCCACTGGACCTACCGGATGGGATTGCGTGCCGCTGGCAAAGAGACGGAGTTGGGGCGGCGGTGGCAGCGGCAGCCTGGCAGCGGCAGCAGGGTGCCTTGCGCTGCTGGTCAGCGCTTGCAGCGCCCCTCTCCCCCAACCGGAAGGGCCATCCGTGCCTGCCACCGGCGGAAATGCCGGAACCAGCGCAGCGCCGCTGGCCCTCCTTCCGGCGACGATGGAAAGCAGCCCTCCGGGGGCGGAGCAAGGAAGACCGGCCGGAAGGCCGCAAAGTACGCCCCAGGCAGCGGCACCCGCAGGTCCCCGGGCCAGCGCCGCCGCCACGGCCCCGCCGGTAACGGCCTACTTCGTGATGGTGGACGACGGCGGGAGGCACGGTATCCGCTTTGGCTGCAATGACAGCCTGGTCGCCTCCGCCCCACTGGCCGGCGCCGGGGATGGCCGGCTGAAGGCTGCAATCGCTGCGCTCCTTGACGGCGGACAGCAGGCGAATGGACTGTACAACGCGCTGGGCGGCTCCAGGCTGAAGTTCCTGTCCGGCAGCTTTGACGGCACCACGGTCACGGTCTACCTGGCGGGCGCGCTGAAGCCCGGCGGAACCTGCGACCTTCCGCGCATAGACGCCCAGCTCACCCAGACCGCCCTTGAGGCAGTGGGTGCAGTCCGGGCTGATATCTACATCAACGGAAAGACCCTGGCGGACTCCCTGAAACTGAAGTAGCCGGCCGCCGGTAAATCAGTAATAAACATATGTTGCTTTTAGAGCAACAACTGGCTGTATCCTGACTCTGTGACCCACGAGACACTTGACACCGCGGCAGGCACGCTGCCGGCGGAAGCCATTGATGCAATCGAGCGGGCGGCAACGTCGGCACACCGGCACGAGGAACTGTTCTCCGAGCGCGCGGCGAACATCCGGCAGTCGGCGGTGAGGGATGTCTTCGACATCTCCATGCGGCCCGGCTTGGTGTCGCTGGCGGGGGGAAGCCCGTACCTGCAGTCGCTCCCCCTGGACCGGCTCGCAGCCACGGCGGCGAAAATCATCGCGGAGGACGGCCTTACCGCCCTCCAGTACGGGGCCGGGCAGGGCACAGCGGAACTCCGGGCACAGATCTGCGATGTCATGGCTGCAGAAGGAATCCTGGATGCCCGTCCGCAGAACGTGGTGATCACCGCAGGTTCCCAGTCCGCCCAGGACGTTGCCACCAAGCTGTTCTGCAATCCGGGCGACGTGGTGCTGGTGGAGGACCCCACCTACGTGGGCGCACTGAACACGTTCGAGGCATACCAGGTCCAGGTGGAAACCGTGGAGATGGACCAGTACGGCCTGGTTCCGGAACTGCTGGAGGCGCGGATCGCCGCCCTGCAGCTGGCGGGCAGGAGCATCAAGTTCCTCTACACCATCCCCAACTTCAACAATCCATCCGGCATCACCCTGGCCAGGGAACGCCGGCAGCAGGTGGTCGATATATGCCGCAGGGCGAATATCCTTGTCCTCGAGGACAACCCTTATGGCCTGCTCCGCTTCGAGGGGGAGCCCTTGGCTCCCTTACGGGCCGCAAGCCCAGACGACGTCATCTATTTGGGATCATTCTCCAAGATCTTCGCGCCCGGCCTGCGCATTGGCTGGGCCCTCGTGCCGGAGCACCTGCAGCGCCGCTACTACCTGGCCGCCGAAGCCGTGACGCTCTGCCCGCCCGCCCTGAACCAGATGCTGGTCTCGGCCTACCTGCGTGACTACGACTGGAAGGGACAGATCGAGACCTACCGCCGGCTGTACGCCGAGCGCTGCCGCGCCATGCTGGCCGCCCTCAGGGAATACATGCCCGCGGGAACCACCTGGACCAACCCGCAGGGCGGCTTCTTCGTCTGGGTGACGCTGCCGGAGGGTGTTGATACCTACCCACTGCTGCACAAGGCGATCGATGCCGGCGTCGTGTTTATCCCCGGCGCCGCCTTCACGCCGTCGGACGAACCGTCCAACAAGCTCAGGCTCGCCTTCAGCGCCGTACCACCCGATGCCATCGCCGAGGGAGTGCGCCGGTTGGCGCCGGTGCTGCAGGAAGCCATCGCCGCGCTGTAGCGTAAGCCACACGAGTGCCGAAACCTAGCAAAGGAGCATGCATATGGCTGGAATCATCGTTGTAGGGGTTGACGGCAGCGAGACGGCGAAGAAGGCGGCGCAGTCAGCCAGGGACCTGGCTGCGGCCCTGGGCGCTTCCCTGCACGTCGTGTCCGCCTTCGACAGCGACCGGACCGAGGTGTTCGGCAGCGGCAGCGACCGCTGGATCGTCTCCGACGCGGACGCCGCGGAGCAGGTGGCCCGGACGGTGGCGGAATCGCTGGGCCGCGACATCACGGTGACGTATTCGGCAGCGCGCGGGCGCCCGGCCGACGCCCTCATCAAGGAAGCCATCCGCATGGACGCCAGGATCATCGTGGTGGGCAACCGGCGCATGCACGGCATCGGGCGCGTCCTTGGCAGCGTGGCCAACAGCGTTGCCCACAACGCACCCTGCGACGTGTACATCGCCAACACCTACGACGCCGACTGAACCGTCAGGACCGGCCGCCGGCGTAACGCCGGACACTCCCCGTGGTGGTGCATGTCGCTGCGGGGGGTGTCCGTTCTCACCGGCTGAAACCGGTTTCGCTGCGTTCTCCAACGATAAAATTGGAAAAGGCCCCAAAGGCGTGGACATTGACAAATCCACCCCCATCGAAGGGCTCCCCCTTGATCACCTTGCAGCGCCGGCAGCTCGTTGGCCACGACATCCTCCTGGCCCGCCACGGAAACCACATCTCCTCCATGCGCGTGGACCGGAGCAACGGCAGGGTAGTTGCGCTGCTTGACGACGGCAGCCTGGACAGCGCCCCCAACCTGATCGCGCCGGGACTCGAGCTTCCCCAGACCGTGCGGAGCGTCCTGCGCGAGGACTGGAAGCTGCTGGGCGCCTGGGCCGGGATGGCGGCCCTGATGGGCGGCCTGATGACCGCAGCCGCTGTGGTTCTGGGAACCACAGCTGATCCTGCCCTGCTTGAGGCCCTCACGGCCTACTCCGCGTACTAGGCGTTCAGCCCACCAGCCAGCCCTGGAGCAGCCACCAGATCCCGGCCATCACCACTCCGCCAAAGAGCGAACCTGCCACCACCTGCCCCGGGGTATGCGCCCGCAGGACAACGCGTGACCAGCCCACCGCCGGAACCAGGAGCAGCAGCGGGGCCCAGGCCGCGCCAAGCATCAGCACCAATACGACGGCGGCACAGGACACTGCAGCGGCATGGCCGCTCATTTTCCAGAACGGGCTGACGACTGCCAGCACGGCCACGCCGCCCACCACCGCCAGGACCATGGCGGTCACGCTCTGCGGGGCGTTCACGGTGTCCAGCACCAGCAGCCCCACGGCAATGCAGGCCAGCGCCATCAGCAGCACCGGGGCGCGCTGCCTCCGGTCGCTCACATGATGGTCCGTCACCTTCCCCAGCCTGACCAGCACCAGCAGCACCACAAGCGGAAGCACGCACACAAAGAGGGCCGCCAGCGCCCCGTAACCCATGGTCCCGGGGAATCCTGCCTCCGTCAGGGGGCTGATCAACAGCTGGATGCTCACCACCACCGGCGGCTGGAAGACCTCAGTCAGCCACCTGGCGGTGTGGTTCCTGGCCCGGATTGAGCCGCTGCTTACCGTCACGTCCTGGTCCGGGCCCTAGTCCAGCAGAAGCGCGGGCTCTTCCAGGATGGCTGCGACGTCGGCCATGAAGCGTGCGGACAGGTCACCATCCACCACGCGGTGGTCGAAGGATCCTCCCAAGGTGGTGATCCAGCGGGGAATCACCTCACCGTCCAGGACCCAGGGCTTTTGCTTGATGGTTCCGAAAGCAACGATGGCCACCTCGCCCGGGTTGATGATGGGCGTGCCGGTGTCGATGCCCAGGGCACCGATGTTGGTGACGGTGAGCGTGCCGCCCTGCATCTCGGCCGGCTGGGTCTTCCCGGCCCTGGCGGTGGTGGCCAGGTTGTTCAGCGCCAGCGCCAGCTCCTTCAGGGACAGGTCCTGGGCATTCTTGATGTTCGGGACCATCAGGCCGCGCGGGGTTGCGGCGGCAATCCCCAGGTTCATGAAGTGCTTGACATGGATTTCAGCGGTGTCGGAGTCTTCGTTGTCCACCCACGACGCGTTCACGCTGGGGTTCCGGGCCGCGGCCCAGATGACGGCTTTGGCCAGGATGAGCAGCGGCGAGACCTTGATGCCCTCGAAGTCCCGGGAGGCCTTGAGCCGCTTGACGAATTCCATGGTGCGGCTGGCATCCACGTCCACGAAGATGCTGACGTGCGGCGCTGCGAAGGCGGATTCCACCATCGCCTTTGCGGTGGCCTTGCGGACGCCCTTGACCGGAATCCGCTCCACGCGCTGGTCCTGCGGCTTTCCGGCCTTGCCCCAGAAGCCGTCCGCCTTGTCCAGCTCGGCATCGCGCTGAGACTGGTAGCTGACCAGGTCCTCGCGCGTTACTTCACCCCGTGAACCGGTGGCAACAACATCTGCCAGGTCGATGCCCAGGTCACGGGCAATTTTCCGGACGGGCGGCTTGGCCAGGACCCGGTTGACCAGGCCCGTGATGGTGCCGCCAAGGGTAGGACGGTTGTCGACGGCGGCGGGTTCGGTGGCGGACACTGCAGCCGGCGTGCCCGGCTGGACAGGTTCAACCTGCGGGGCATTGACCGTTACGGCAGCGGCCGGCGCCGTTTTCCGCGGGCGCCGCTTGACCGCGTCGGCCTTGGGGCCGGACCCCACCAGCGGGCCGGCGGCCGGGGCACTTCCGCCAGCGCCGCCGTCGGCCGTTGTGTCCACTGCCGCATCCTGCGGGAGCTTGCCGTAGAGCGGCTGCACTGGTGCTTCCGGTGCACGGACGTCAGCGGGTGTGGGATCGCCGGACACGTGGTCGCTGACGCTGATGATGGCCGTGCCGACGTCCACGGTCACCCCTTCCCCCACCAGCAGTTCGGTGACCGTCCCGGCGAACGGGGACGGCAGTTCCACGATGGACTTGGCGGTTTCGATCTCGCAGAGGACGTCATTGATGGCGACGGCGTCGCCCGGCTTGACCTTCCAGGAGACGATTTCCGCTTCGGTGAGGCCCTCGCCGACATCGGGCAGGTTGAACTTGTTCAGGGTCATGGTGTCCTCAGTAGGAGAGGGCGCGGTCCAGCGCCTCCAGGATGCGGTCGATGTCCGGAAGGTAGTCTTCCTCCACCTTGGCAACGGGATAGGGCATGTGGAATCCGCCAACGCGGATCACCGGGGCCTCGAGCGAATGGAAGGCACGTTCACTGATGCGGGCGGCGATTTCGCCGCCGATTCCACCGAAGGTGGGCGCCTCGTGCGCCACGATCAGCCGTCCGGTCTTCTGGACGGAGGCGGTGACGGTGTCGAAATCGATCGGCGAGATGGACCGGAGGTCGATGACCTCAACGCTCCTGCCGTCCTCCGCCGCGGCGTTGGCGGCCGCAAGCGCCACGGGAACCAGCGGGCCGTAGGCAACAATGGTGGCATCAGTACCCTCACGCAGCACGTGGGCCTTGAAGGGGTCCTCCGAGGGACCCGGAGCGTCAACGTCGACGTCGCCCTTGAGCCAGTAGCGCCGCTTGGGTTCGAAGATGATCACCGGGTCCTGGCATTCCACGGCCTGCTGGATCATCCAGTAGGCGTCGTGCGGGTTGGAAGGGGTGATGATGCGCAGGCCTGCCGTGTGCGCGAACAGCGCCTCGGGGGACTCGGAGTGGTGCTCCACGGAGCCGATGCCGCCGCCGTACGGGATGCGGATGACGACGGGAACCGTAAGGTTGCCGTGGCTGCGGGCGTGCATCTTGGCCAGCTGGGTGGTGATCTGGTTGAAGCCGGGGAAGACGAAGCCGTCGAACTGGATCTCGCAGACGGGGCTGTAGCCGCGCAGGGCCAGGCCGATGGCGGTGCCGATGATGCCGGATTCGGCCAGCGGGGTGTCCACCACGCGGTCCGGGCCGAACTCGCCGATCAGCCCGTCGGTCACCCGGTACACACCACCCAGGGGACCAATGTCCTCGCCCATCAGCAGCGACTTGGGGTTTGCCGCCAGGGTGGCCCGGAGGCCCTCGTTGATGGCCTTGGCAATGGTCATGGTGGTCATCAGTGGCCTGCCTTTGCTTCCTGCGCGGCGGCTTCTTCCTCGCCGGCGAATCCTGCGCTGTACTCCTCGAACCATGCCAGTTCCTCGGCCACCAGCGGATGCGCCTGGGCATAGACGTTGGCGAAGGCCTGCCGGATGTCCGGGTTTTCAAGATCATGGGCGGTGCGCCGGACATACGCGGCCAGCTCGTCGCCGTCGGCCTTGACCTTGGCGAAGAAGTCGTCGTCCGCCAGGCCTTCGGCACGCAGGTACTTCTCGAGCCGTGTCAGCGGATCCTTGGCCCGCCAGGCGTCTTCTTCCGTCGACGGGCGGTACTTCGTGGGGTCGTCGGCGGTGGTGTGCGCGCCCACCCGGTAGGTGAAGGCCTCGATCAGGACAGGTCCGTTGCCCTGGCGGGCATGCTCCAGGGCCCATTCGGTGACTGCATGCACGGCGATCACGTCGTTGCCGTCCACCCGGATCCCCGGGAAACCATAGCCCTTGGCGCGGTTGGACAGCGGAACCCGGGTCTGGACGTTGGTGGGTACGGAGATGGCCCAGTGGTTGTTCTGGCAGAAGAACACCACCGGCGCCTTGTAGGAGGAGGCGAACACCATGGACTCGTGCACGTCACCTTCCGAGCTGGCGCCGTCACCGAAGTAGGCGATGACGGCGGCGTTCGGCTGCTCGTTGGCCGCATCCGTGGCGGCGGCGAGCTTCTGGTCGCGCTGGATCCCCATCGCGTAGCCCACGGCGTGGAGGGTCTGGGCAGCCAGGACCAGGGTGTACAGGTGGAAGTTGGTGTCCTTGGGGTTCCAGCCGCCGTTGGAAACTCCGCGGAACTGGCGCAGGAGTTCGGCCAGGTCCACGTTGCGGGTCAGCGCGACGCCGTGCTCCCGGTACGTGGGGAAAATGTAGTCCTGCGGCTGGCTGGCACGGCCCGAGCCAATCTGCGCTGCCTCCTGGCCGGTCAACGGTACCCACAGTGCCAGTTGGCCCTGGCGCTGGAGGGCGGTGGCTTCAATATCGAACCGGCGGATAGCGGCCATGTCCCCATACAGCCCACGCAGGTCCTCCGGGGTCAGTTTGTCCGCGTAGCCGCTGAAGACCGGATCGCTGCCGAGCTTCCCGTCGGGGCCGAGCAGCTGCACCATCTGGGCCGCGGGCTCGCCCATGACGGCTTCAGCATCGGCTTCCCGCTGATCGTCTACCGCTGTTCCGTCGAACTCGGTGGAAGGCAGATGAGTGCCCATACCGTCTCCTTGCTTGCCGCATCCGGATGCAATGCAAATGTCGCTGGGATATATGCCTCAAAAGGAATACATTCCCTTTGCGGCATATACATTGGCTTACTGATCCTAACTTTATCTTCGGTAAGTAGCGGGAGGGCTACTTGTTAAGTGCTAGGAAGTTGCCGGTGCCTTTGTATAGTCGGCACACAACTGGAGGAACCGGGTGTTGGCCTCGGGTTCCCCGATACTGACCCGGACGCCCTCCCCGGGGAAGGCCCGCACGGAAAGGGCACGCGTCCCCGCCAGCTCCGCAAAGGCTGAACTTTCAGGACCGAGTGCCAGCCATACGAAGTTGCCCTGGGCATCCGGGACGGCCCATCCGAGCTCCTTCAGGCCGGCGGTTACCCGCGCCCGCTCGTCCACGAGCTTTTGTACCCTTTCCACAACCTGGGCGTAATTCCCAAGGGAAACAATTGCTGCGTCCTCGGCAATTTGGGACACGGCGAACGGGGTGGCGGCAACGCGGAGGTACTGCGTCAGTTCCGGTTGGGAGACGCTGTAGCCCACCCGAAGGCCGGCCAGTCCGTGGGCTTTGGAGAAGGTCCGCAAAACCACCACGTTGGGGTATTTGCGGTAGAGGTCGATCCCCTCAACGGCGTCCTGGGCCCTGACGAACTCCTGGTAGGCCTCGTCGATGACCACCACCACGTCCGCCGGCACGGAACGGATAAAGGCTTCGGTTTCAGCAGCGCCGAGTGCCGGGCCCGTGGGATTGTTGGGCGTGCAGAGAAGGATGACTTTGGTGCGGGCCGTTACTGCAGCCGCCATCGCTTCCAGGTCATGCCGTCCGTCCGCGGTCACGGGGATGCGCACGCTTTCCGCACCTGCCAGGCCCACGCTGATGGGGTACGCCTCAAAGGAACGCCACGCATAGATGACCTCGTCCGCCTTGCCGTCCTCGTTCTGGCCCGCAAAGGCAGCCAGAATCTGGTTCAGTGCGCCCAAACTCCCGGCGCCGGTGACGATGTCCTCGGCGGGCACGCCAAGGAATTCCGCCAGCGCCGCGCGGAGCCTGCTGCTCAGCGGATCCGGGTACCGGTTGAAGTCCCGCTGCCGGGCGATCGCCTCGAGGACGGCCGGAATCGGGGGCAGCGGGTTCTCGTTGGACGACAGCTTGTAGCTGGCCAGCCCGCTGACGGCGGCCGGTGGCTTTCCTGCAGCGTAGCGGGGCAGCCGCTCCAGCACCGGGCGGGGTGCAATGCCGCCTGCCCTGGTCTCAGATGAGGTCATGGCTTCTAGCCTACTTCCAAGCCCCCACGGGAATCGGGGGACCATGCACCGAAATTCAGGGCACGCTGCCGGCCGCACATCAGCACCTTGTGGAAGCATGGTGCCATGGGTTCATTCATCCTCCGGGTCATCGTCAATGCCGCAGCTCTTTGGGTGGCCAGCTGGATCCTGCCGGGCATGGACATCTCCAGCACGGCGGCATCGGATGCCGTGGCCCGCAGCGGTATTTCACAGGACACCGATGCCATCGGGATCGTCCTGGCCTACCTCTTCATCGGCCTCATCTTCGGGGTGGTGAACGCCTTCGTGCGGCCGCTGGTCAGACTCCTGGCGCTTCCCATCACCATCCTGACCCTGGGCCTGTTCGCGATCGTCATCAACGCCGCCATGCTGTACCTGACAGCCTGGATCAGCGGCTACACACCGGTGCACCTCACTATCGATTCCTTCTTCTGGACCGCCGTCCTGGCGGCGATCATCATCTCCCTGGTCTCACTGGTGGCAGGTTTGCTCCCGGGCGGCAGGCGCTGACCCCGGGTCCGGGATCCAGCCTCTAAGTAGGAAGGCGGGCGGAAACAGGTACCCGGCAGGTGCCGTTTCGCCACCCAGCTCCCAAAACAGCAGTACCCGCCACCCATGACCCCTGCCGGACGGGCCGCTTAGGCTGCGAACCGGGGCCTCCAGAGGCCCTGTTGCTGTCAGTTCCGGACCACGGGGGGCCCACGCATGAAGCCCATGAGATTCCTGCTTGCCGCCTGCCTGCTTTTGGCGTGGCAGGCAGGCCCGGCACAAGCAGACGCCGAAACAGGGCCGGCACCGCGGAGCATGACCGCGCTTGGCAACGACATCTCCTGGCCCCAGTGCGGCGCAGACCTCCCCGCACCCCCGGCATTCGCAATCGTGGGCGTCAACGGGGGACGGCCGGACACCGTCAACCCATGCCTGGCTGCCCAACTGGCGTGGGCGGACCAGACGTCGGATGCCGCCGGGGGAACTCCGGCGGCGGTGTACGTGAACACCGCCGCAACAGGACCGGTGGAGTCGGTGTGGTGGCCTGCGAGCAACAACTACCGTGGCATGGACGTCAGCAACCCCTACGGAGTGTGTGACGGCACGGGGGCACCTGCCTGCGCCTACGTGCACGGGTACGCCATGGCCGCCAATGACGTTGCCATCCTGAAGGATTCGGGCGCCGGGGAGCTGCGGCGCATGTGGTGGCTGGATGTTGAAACCGGAAACAGCTGGCTGTGGGACAAGACCGCCAATGCTGCGGAGCTGGAGGGCATGACCGCGTTCCTGGAGGGCACTGGCTTGGACGTGGGGATCTATTCCACCGGTTATCAATTCGGTGAAATTGTGGGGGAAGTGGGCCCCGGCAGCAACCTCTACCGGCTGAGGAACTGGCTGGCGGGTGCGGAATCCACGGACTCTGCCCGCGAATACTGCTCGGCTTCCCCCCTGGCGCCGGGCGGGACCGTCACGCTGACCCAGTTCACCGAAGGCGACCTGGACTACAACTACCGGTGCACAGCCGCCGTGCCGGCGCCGGCCCCGAAGCCCGCCCCGCAGCCGGACCCGCAGGGAAAGACGCGCACCAAGAGGTTCGCGGAAATGCACGCCGCCCAGATCTCCTGAGGCCCTGCCCTGCTTTGGCTGGATGCAAGTTTTACCTGGCACCCGGCTGCGGCCGCCCCGAAAAGGGGTCCCTGCGTTCCCTGGGAAGAGGAGGCGGTGGCGGCTTGGACAGGGAAAACCTGGTGGCAGTGGCAGCACCGCCGGCACCCAGGACCCCGCCCAGCACCGCCGTGGACTGGGCCAGGGACGGGTCCTTGCTGGCGCCCACCAGGCGGGCTGCCTCCTCATAGCCGGTGAGGCGGTGGCCCGGCCCCAGTCCGGCGTCTTCTCCCCCGCGCACGTAGAGGTCGTTGTTCACGGTCACCGTGACCTGGTTCCTGGCATCCCGGTTGTCCAGGCCATCGCTGCCGGGCACCCAGTCCGTGCGGTGTTCCAGGTGAAGAGTGCTGACATCGGGGGGAGGCGTTATGCGCGAAATGGGCGATCCCGCAGTCAGGACGTATTTCATGTCGTACTCCTTGAGGAACTCCTTGTCCGCCGCCAGGTTCATGGCATGGATTCCGCCCTGGCTGTACCCCACCGCAACGACGTCCGCTCCCGGCTCGGCGCCGGCCTCCCGGAGTGCCTGCAGGACTGCGGCATTCACCTGCCGGGAATTGCTGCCCAGGCCGTCGACGATTCCGGCAAGATCGAACGGGTTGGTGCCTTCGTCTTCGTCATGGACCTGGGTTCCCGGAACCACCACCACGTAGGCCTTTCCGCCTCCGTTGTCCACCTCGATGACTTCGATGTAGCCACTGCCGCGCTCCTCCACCAGCCTGACCCGTTCAAGCAGCCCGGCGGGGGTGGCGTCGAGGTCGATGGGCACGCGCTCTTCCTGCCTGGCCGTCACCGGGCCCGGACGCAGCGCGGGGTTGACGCCTTCGACCAGAGACTTGATCAAGGGAAGGGTGGTGACGGCATTGGCCACCAGCATCTCCATGGCATCCCCATTGAGGAATCCCGTCCGCCAGAAGTCCACATGCTTCCGGAGCTCAACGTCCGGATTCGACAGGCCCAGCATCCACTGCGTGTGGGCAATGGATTCGGCCATCTGGTAATCCCACCTGCAGCTCCGTACCTGGCCGCTGATCCGCTGGAGCTCCAGCCGGACCCTGAGGACCGCCTCCCTTGACTCCCCCACGGCAATAAGCGCTGCAGTCCCCGTGGTTCGCGGCTGGTTCTGGTACTCACCAAGCTCCCGCCAGACCGTGAAAAGCTCCGCCTCGATGGCGGCGAGACGGCCAGCGAGTCCATCGAGCTTCGCGGCCCCCGCATCCAGTTCCTCCAGCTGGACGGTGATTCCACCCACGCCACCGGAAATGGTCAGGATGCCGTCCGGGGGCGGTGGTGAAACGTGGATGGGACCTCCTGAACCGGAGGGCGTCACATCGGCCATCAGAACCGGCTGCCCGGCGAGCACTCGGCCGTCAATGCTGCGCTGGCGTGCGCGGCCACCGCGGCAGACGCCTCCCGCACCCGGTCAAGCGCCCTGCGGACCGCCACCGCCTGCAGGCTGACCGAATCGCGGTATGCCTGCCCGGCAGGTGATTCCCAGTTCGCCAACTGGATGTCGTGGAATCCTGCGAGCACCTCTTCCGCCGTGTGACAGCACTGCGCCACCCTTCGCCCCAGTTCCTGGACTTCAAGGCTGACGCCCAGCCCGTTGCCCCATATCCCGTCCGTCAGATCGTTCCCCATGCCAGCTTCCCGTCACGGCCTTCCCGGCCAGATGTTTCGCCATCTCCCTGCTGTGTCCAACGCTAGGCAGGCAGCCCCCGCGGGGTAAGCACCGCCGTCGGCTATGTGGACAAGTAACGTGGCTGCCCGGCTTAAGGCGGTGCCGGACTTCATGAAAGAATCAGCACATGCCTGAAACTGCCGCCACAGCTGATACCCGTACGCCCTCAGGACGCCTGGCCCTCGCCGCGTCATCGGAAAAAATCGCGCTCGGACCCCTGGACGGCCGTTACCAGTCCGCCGTCGCCCCCCTCGTGGACTACCTGTCCGAGGCCGCCCTGAACCGCGACCGGGTGGCTGTGGAAGTTGAATGGCTCATCCACCTGACCAGCAACAACGTCCTGCCGGGAGCCGGTCCCCTCAGCAAGGAGCAGCAGGACCAGCTCCGCGCCATCGTCACCGAATTCGACGCCGCCTCGGTAGCCGAACTCGCAGAGATCGAGGCCGTCACCGTCCATGACGTGAAGGCCGTGGAGTACTACATCGGCCGCCGGCTGCCCGCTATCGGCATCGAAAACCTGACCGCCATGGTCCACTTCGGCTGCACTTCCGAGGACATCAACAACCTTTCCTACGCGCTGGGCATCAAGGGCGCCGTGGAGGATGTGTGGCTGCCCGCCGCCCGCGCCCTGGTGGAACAGATCAGCAGGATGGCGGAAGACAACCGCGCCGTCCCCATGCTGTCCCGGACCCACGGCCAGCCGGCCACGCCCACCACCCTGGGCAAGGAGCTGGCTGTCATCGCGCACCGCCTGACCCGCCAGCTGGACCGGATCGAAAAGACGCAGTACCTGGGCAAGATCAACGGTGCCACGGGCACCTACGCCGCGCACGTGGCCTCCGTCCCGGGCGCTGACTGGCAGCAGGTGTCCCAGACCTTCGTGGAGGGGCTGGGCCTGACCTGGAACCCGCTGACCACGCAGATCGAGAGCCACGACTGGCAGGCAGAGCTCTACGCCGACGTGGCACGCTTCAACCGCATCCTGCACAACGTCTGCACGGATATCTGGAGCTACATCTCCATCGGCTACTTCGCCCAGATTCCGGTGGCCGGCGCGACGGGTTCGTCCACCATGCCGCACAAGGTGAACCCCATCCGCTTCGAGAACGCCGAGGCCAACCTGGAGATCTCCAACGGCCTGCTGGACACGCTGGGCGCGACGCTGGTCACCTCCCGCTGGCAGCGCGACCTGACCGACTCCTCCAGCCAGCGAAACATCGGCGTGGCGTTCGGCCATTCCCTTCTCGCCATCTCCAACGTGGCCAAGGGCCTGGAGCGCCTGGACGTTGCCGGGGACGTGCTGGCGGCGGACCTGGACACCAACTGGGAAGTGCTGGGTGAAGCCATCCAGATGGTCATGCGCGCGGAGGCGATTGCCGGCGTCGAAGGCATGGAGAACCCGTACGAGCGCCTCAAGGACCTCACCCGCGGCCAGCGCGTCGACGCAGCGCGCATGCGCGAGTTCGTTCAGGGACTGGGCCTTTCCCCAGATGCCGAGGCACGCCTCCTTGCCCTTACCCCGGGCAAGTACACGGGCATCGCTGACCAGCTGGTGGACCACCTGAAGTAGGCTCCGCACCAACGCAGAAGATTACGACGGCGGCGCCGGGCTCCCCAGGGCCCGGCGCCTTTCTGCGACCCCGGCGATGTGACGCCCGTTCCGGCCGTACGCCGGCAGCATTCCGGAGTGCGAAACTGGGATCATGAAGTTGCTCCTGATCCGCCACGGCGAAACCCCCGGCAACGTGCTGGGCCAGCTTGATACCGACCATCCCGGCCCTGGGCTGACCGAACTGGGCGAGCGCCAGGCGGAGGCCATGGCGCGGGCCCTGGCCAACGAACGCATCGGGGCCCTCTACGCCTCAACGCTGATCAGGACCCAGATCACCGCCGCCCCGCTGGCGCGGCTGCAGACCCTCGATGTCGAAGTGCTGGAAGGGCTGCACGAAATCGAGGCCGGATCGCTGGAGAAGCTCACCGACCACGAATCCCACAAGCGCTACATGGGGACGGTCATCTCCTGGGCCGCCGGGGACCTGGATCTCCGCATGCCGGCGGGTCCGGACGGCCACGCCTTCTTCGAACGGTTTGACGGTGCCATCGCCCGGGTGGTGGAGCGGGCCGAACATCACCAGCACGGCACCGTTGCGGTCGTCAGCCATGGTGCAGCCATCCGCACGTGGGCCGGGTTGCGGGCCGACGGCGTTGACCACGAGTTCGCCGCCCGCCATGTCCTTGCCAATACCGGGATCGTGGCGTTGGAGGGCGACCTGCGTGCCGGCTGGAACCTGATCCATTGGGACGGCAGCCCGGTGGGCGGCCTCGCCCTGGCGGACCCGACCGCCGAGGACCCGACAGGGCGGGACGCGGGCGCCCCCTAGATCTGCTGCCGGTGGCGCCGGGGAGAGAAGATGCGCATTGCCTTGCACGGGACGGCACCCGGCTCCACGCGCTGACTTACACGGCTGCGCTGGTCGTCCCCGCCGGGCCGGCTGTCTTGGGCCTGCACCGGGGCCGCGGGGATCAGCCGTGCTGCCATCCCCGCGGCGCTTGCCGCCGTCGGCCGTTCGACGGGATCCATGGCTGTCAGGGACCGCAGCAGGATGGCCCATTCACCGAGGTGGTCCGGAACATCCGGTGACCGCAGGGTCCTGGCCACAAGGGATTCGATGGCGGTGCCCGGAAACGCCTTGGAGCCGGTGAGAAGCTCCAGCAGGACCAGGCCCATGGCGTACACATCCCAGGAGGGGTCAGCCGTGCCGCCGGAGGCCTGCTCGGGGCTCATGTAATGCACGGTGCCGGAGGAAATTCCGGGCTCGGGAGCCGACCCCGCCGCGGCGGCGATTCCAAAATCGATGATCCGGACCGGACTCCTGCGCAGCCCGCTCAGCATCAGGTTGGCAGGCTTGATGTCCCGGTGCACAAGCCCGCTGGAGTGAAGGTGCGCCAGTGCACGGAAGAAACCCTGTGCCCAGAGTGCAACATCCCCGGGCCCCGGATTCTGCAGCCGGATGGTTTCGGCCAAGCTCGCGCCCAACGCAAGTTCCTCCACCAGAAAGGGGCGCCCGGAATGGCGCCCGCCGTCGGGCATGACGCCCTGGGCCAGCAGCCGCACGATGGACGGGTGGTTGAGCCCCGCCAGCACGCTTGCTTCATTGCGGATGCGCTGGTGCTGCTTCCGGCCGTTGACTGCCGCGATCTTGACTGCGGCATCAGGACCGCCCTCCAGGTCAACCGCACGGAAGACTTCGGCAGCGGACCCGCGGCCCAGGCGTTCCCTGAGCTGGTAGCGCCCGGCAATGAGACCGTCCGGGCCAGGTTTCTGCGGGCTGAGCGGCAGTACAGGCGCTGCCGTCCCGGCGATGCTCATGCTGAAAGGGCAGCAGAGGTGTGCGTGGCGCGGACATCGGCCGGCTGCCAGGCATCCAGCTGGAATCCGCAGGCGCAGCGCCACACGGGCGGAAGCTCCGTACCCCCTGCGTCGGCCGGCGTGAAGGTGTAGCTGGCGCGGTGCCATCCCACAGCCGGCGTCACGAGCTGCATGGCGGCACCACAGTGGACTGCCGGATCTCCCTGCGGCGCAGTGGTGCCGTCCAAGGTGGATTCCAGCAGGTCGCTTGTCAGGACCGCCCCGGCCAAGCGGGGTTCAGGCGGTGAAACTTCGGTGAAAGTAACCAACACACTCACGACTCCGTTGGGAAGCAACTTTGGGAACAATCGTAAGCTTACATATAACTAGTTGATCTAGCTAGTCCAGCTAGTGAATTTTCTGGTCCTTGCCTTCGGGCGCCTGGAGCGCGTCCGTCATCCGCTGGAGGAAATCGACCACGACCCGGGCCTCCTCCGCGGTCAGGCCTTCCGCCACCTGCATCATGCGCCGGTGCATGGCGCCGAGCGTCTCGCGGACCTCCTTGTCCGATTCAACGGTGGGGATGACCACCACGGACCGGCGGTCCGAGGGATGCGCCTCGCGGCGAACGTGGCCGCTGGCCACCAGCCGGTCGATCAGCGAGGTTGTGGAAGCGCTAGTAATATTGAGGAACTGGCTCAGGTCCTTGGGGACAACCTGCTTGCCTGAGGCCTGCACACGCAGCAGATACCGCAGCGCGAGAATGTCGGTTTCCCCCATGCCCATGGAGTCCCTGGTGGTGCGGCGGATTTCGGTTTCGGCCGCGCGGTAGTCGCGGAGCGACTTCAGCACCGCAGCACTGTAGTCCAGCTGCCCGTCGGGCCCGTACCAGTAGCCGGATCCCTCGTTGCCCATAGAAGCCATGGATTTATTTTAGACCAGCTGGTAACTAGGCTGCCAAGTAACCTGCCCAGCCGCGTCAACATCCGCGTTATCCAGGTGCTTACCGCCAGGAAACACCTGTGTAACTCCCCGCGCCTAGCCTTATCAGGCATACCCCTCCGGCGAATCGAGGCAGATATGCAGACCAACCCCAGGCTGAACATCCGGCAGGTCCCCTGGTCCAACCCCGTGGGCGCCGACCTCCGCCGCGCCCAGCAGGCCGAACTTGACGCCCGCTTTGGCCGGCCTGACCACGAACCCGGCCCGCCGCCGTCGGGCGCCGACTGTGCGGTGTTCCTGGTGGCGTACGACAAGGGTTCGGGGCAGCCTGTGGGCTGCGGGGGGCTGCGGCTCCTGGACGGATCGACGGCGGAAATCAAGCGCCTCTACGTACTGCCGTACACGCGGGGATCCGGGGTGGCCAGCTCCATCCTGGCGGCCCTGGAAGCGGAGGCCTTCAGGCAGGGCATTACCCGCATCAAGGCAGAGGCGGGGTCCGCGCAGCCGGACGGCCGGAACTTCTACGAGAATTCAGGATTCGAGGCCATCCCGAACTTCGGTCCCTACGTCGGGGTGGAACACTCGTACTGCTACGCCAAGAGCATCAATGCCCGCAGCGCGGCGCAAACCGCCATGGCCTAGCAGTGGAGCCCGTGGCACCGGTGCCGGCGCGCCGTCACACTGGAAGGGCGCACCGCCCCTTCGGCTAATCTCAGCCTATGGAAACAGCGGACATCACCTTCCGGACCCGCAAGTGGGTGCGGCCCGAGGACCTCAACGCCAACGGGACGCTCTTCGGCGGCAGCCTGCTGAAATGGATTGACGAAGAGGCCGCCATCTATGCCATCCTCCAGCTGGGAAACGGCCGCGCCGTCACCAAGTACATTTCGGAGATCAACTTCGTCAGCTCGGCCGTCCAGGGCGACCTCATCGAGATGGGCCTCACGGCCACCCGGTTTGGCCGGACCTCCCTCACCATGCGCGCCGAGGTCCGCAACATGATCACGCGGCAAAGCATCCTCACCATCGAGGAGATCGTGTTCGTGAACCTGAACCAGGACGGCAAGCCCGAGCCGCACGGCTACACGGAGATCACCTACGACCGGGACCGGATTCCCACGCACCACCTCAGCGGTACCACGGTCAAGGACTAACGTTCGCCCCCGGTTCACGCCGCGGGCCCCCAGAGTTTCCCCATCTGGTCCAAAGTGGACAGCCGGGCTGTTTATCGAATCGATAGGTATAACAGCCCGGTTTTTGTCATGCGCGGCTATAGGCTGTGCGGACATGCTCCGATTCCAGTCCAGAAATGAGTCCTGATCGTGCGTAAATTGCAGACTTTGGTTGCCGCCGCCGTCGCCGTCACCCTCCTCGCCGGATGCGGTGGTGGATCGAACCCACCAACTTCAACGGGGGAAGCTTCCAAAGCTCCGCAAGGTGCGTCCGGGGACACCCTGGTTGTCTACACCAACTCCAACGGTGAAGGCCGGGGTGACTGGCTGGCCGCCAAGGCGGCCGAGGCCGGATTCAAGATTGAGATCGTGGGGGCCGGCGGCGCTGATGCCACCAATAAACTCATTGCCGAGAAGAACAACCCGATCGCGGACGTCGCATTCGGCTTGAACAACATGTACTTCTCGCAGATCAAGAACGAGGGCGCATTGGAGGCCTATCAGCCGGCGTGGGCAGGTGACGTGGACAAGGGACTCGGTGACGGCGAGACGTACTGGCCCCTCGTGAAGCAGGCGATCCTCCTTGGCTACAACTCTGACAAGTTCGCCAAGGATGCAGCACCGAAGGACTGGACTGACCTGTGGGCCAAGGATGAGTTCAAGAGCCGCTATGAAAGGGTCACCGGCCTGGGCACCGCCACAGCCCAGCTGGTCTTTGCCGGCATCCTCTCGCGCTACCGGGACGACTCAGGGGATTTGGGAATCTCCGATGACGGTTGGAAGCAGGTTGAGCAGTACTTCAAGAACGGAAGTCCCGCCGTGGCGAAAACCGACCTGTTCGCCCGCATCGCATCCGGTGAAGTGGACATGGGGCAGATGCCGTCCTCGATCATTGCCGATCGCGAAAAGTCCTTCAAGGTGAACGTCGACACGGTGATCCCTGCGGTTGGCGTCCCGCTGGCGGTAGAGCAGATCGCGCTGGTGAAGGGGACCAAGAAAAAGGACCAGGCGCAGAAGTTCATCGACTGGTTTGGCAGCGCCGAGGTCCAAGGCGAGTTCGCCCAGAAGTTCAACTCCATGCCGGTCAACAAGGGCGCCCAGGCAAAGGCCAATCCCGAGGTGGTGGGCTTCTTCGCGGATCTTAAGCAGCAGGACATCGACTGGGACTTCGTCCAGAAGAACATGGGTGCCTGGGTGGAGAAGATCGAGCTCGAGTACATGACGTAACCGTCCTGCCAGTCACCGTTCCGCTTTCCATCAGACAGGTATGCCATGATCCGCTTGGAAAACATCGAAGTTACCTTTGGCGATTTCACCGCCATTCCGCAGCTGGACCTGCATGTGCGCCCCGGCGAGTTCTTCACCCTCCTGGGGCCCTCGGGCTGTGGAAAGACGACGGCGCTGCGCACCTTGGCCGGCTTCATCCAGCCGGCCAAGGGTACGGTCCGGGTGGATGGAAAGGACGTGACCCGGCTTCCCAGCGACAAGCGGCAGGTGGGCATGGTGTTCCAAAATTACGCCCTGTTCCCCAGCATGAGCGTGTGGGAAAACATCGCCTTCGGGCTCCGTGTCCGGAAAGAAAAACCTGCCGAGAGCGACCGACTTGTGCGGGATATCGCGCGGCGCGTTGAGCTCAGTGATGAGCAGCTGGCAAAGAATGTGGCGGAGCTCTCCGGTGGCCAGCAGCAGCGGGTGGCCGTTGCACGGGCCCTGGTGCTGCGGCCCAAGATCCTGCTGCTGGACGAGCCCCTGTCAAACCTGGACGCCAAGCTGCGCCACCAGCTGCGCCAGCAGCTCAAGGACCTGCAGAGTGAATTTGGCATCACCACCGTCTATGTCACTCACGACCAGGATGAGGCACTCGCCATGAGTGACCGCGTCGCGGTGTTCAACAAGGGCGTCATCGAGCAAGTGGGGACACCCCAGGACATCTATGACCATGCCGCCACGGAGTTCGTCTGTAACTTCATCGGCGACAGCTCAACCCTGACTCCGGACTTTGTCTCCGAGGTGAACCAACTTTCGGGGGCCGGCCTCAGCACCGACGCCAGGTCCTACCTCCGCGTGGAAAAGGCTTCACTGGACCGGCCCTCCGGCGGAGGCACCGCCGTCGGGCTTCCGGCCACTGTGGTCTCCCGCACCTATCATGGCCTCCACAGCCGCTACGTTGTGCGCAGCCACGGCGCGGACATCCGCCTCCTTGTCAGGGAGAACGGAGGCAGGCACCCGGAGGCCGGCACGAACACCACCGTCTATGTCCAGCCTGAACACATCCTCCAGTACCATCCGGAAACCGGTGTGTCGCTGCGCCGGGACCGGGCAGTTGCCCTGCCATGAGCGCCAACGCCACTGTGCGCAGCATGGGCCGTTCACCCTTCGTCCTGGTGGTGGGCGTCGTCCTCACCTGGTTCATCACCGCGTTTTTGGTCTGGCCCAACGTCAATATCCTGATTGCCACCTTCTTTCCTGACGGCAGCTTCTCGGGGCGCGCCGCGGAGAAGCTGTTCTCGTCGCAGCGGGCCATGAAGGCACTCGGCAACAGCTTCCTCCTGGCCGTGGCCCTTTCCGTCACCGTCAACGTGGTGGGGGTCTTCATCGTGCTGGTGACGCACTATTTCCGGATCCGCGGCTCGCGCATCCTCTTCCTTGGCTACGCCTCCACCTTCATCTATGGCGGCATCGTGCTGGCTGCGGGATACAAATTCATTTATGGGGACAAGGGCATCGTCACCTCGCTGCTGGTCAAGCTGATCCCCGGAATGGACCCGGGATGGTTCTCCGGGTTTTTCGCCGTCCTGGTGGTCATGACCTTTGCCACCACCACCAACCACATGCTCTTCGTGGCCAACGCACTCAAGGGGATCGACTACCAAACCATCGAGGCCGCCCGGAACCTTGGCGCATCCCCCTGGACGATTCTTCGGCGCATCGTCCTGCCAATGCTCAAGCCCACGCTGTTCGCCGTCACCATCCTGTCGTTCCTGACCGGGCTGGGGGCTTTGAGCGCACCGCAGGTGCTGGGCGGCCGCGACTTCCAGACCATTACCCCGATGATCCTGACCTTCACCAACAGCCCCACGTCCAGGGACCTGGCAGCGCTGCTGGCGGTGATCCTGGGCCTGGCCACCATGCTGATGCTCGCCGTCATGTCCCGGCTTGAGAAGGGCGGCACCTACTTCTCGGTGTCCAAGGTGTCCTCCGAGCTGCAGAAGCAGGACATCACCAACCCCGCAGCCAACATGGCCGTCCACGCCGTGGCATATCTCCTCTTTGCCATCTACACGCTCCCGGTGGCCCTGATCGTGCTCTACTCGTTTGCCGACGGCGTGGCCATCCAGACGGGGCAGCTGTCGCCGGCCAACCTCACGCTGGACAACTACGTGCGCGTCCTCACCCAGCAGTCCGGGCTCCGTCCATTTGTCGTCAGTGTTGTGTACAGCGCCTCGGCGGCCGTTATTGCCGTCGGCGGACTGCTCTTCGTGGCCCGGCTGCTGCAGAAATACAAAAACTGGGTGGCCTCGGCCTTCGAGTACCTGCTGCACATTCCCTGGATCCTGCCGTCTGCGCTGCTGGCTTTGGGCCTGATCGTCAGCTACGACCACCCCAGCCCGCTGGTGGGCGGTGCCGTGCTCACCGGAACAACGGTGATCCTGCTCATCGCATTCGTCACGGTGAAGATTCCGTTCACCCTCCGGATGCTCAAAGCATCCTTTGCCTCCGTGAATTCATCGCTGGAGGAGGCTGCATCCATCATGGGCGCCAAGACGCTGTACGTCTTTCGGCGCATCCTCCTGCCGTTGGTACTCCCGGCGGCAGCAGCCATAACCGCCCTGAACTTCAACAGCCTGTTGGACGACTATGACACAGCCATCTTCCTGGCCCACCCGCTGGTACAGCCGCTGGGCCTGGTGATCAAGGCCAACACCGATGGCGCAGAAGGCACCGAGGGTATTGCCAACACGTTCGTCTACACGGTGCTCCTCATGATCATCACCGGCGTGACGATGTACCTGGTCTACGGCAGGTCGGGGCGCAGGCGGACCAGGAAACGACTGCCCGCGGTACCGCCCGTCCAGCAGGCTCCTGGAGGACTCCCCGGCGCCCAGGCCCCGGGCGGGGACGACGCAACACGGCCTGCCGCGGCCGTGCGCTGAATCACCTGCCGGCACTGCTGCCGACGGCGGCGCGTTTGTTGCGCCGCCGGGCCAGGTTGAGCAGGCCATCACGCAGCGGCTGGCCGCGTTCGGTGAGCGCGACGCGGCCCAGCGCCGAGGACGCCAGGCTCACCGCGCGGGTCCGGAACCTCCGCTGCCGGTCGTAGGCGCGCAGTGCCTGGTCTTCGGGCAGCGTGTTAAGCAGGTCTGCAAGTGTCACCGCGTCAACCAGCGACTCGCAGGCGCCGCGGCCAAGTGTGGGCATCATGGCATGGGCCGCATCACCGATGAGCGCAATCCTGCCACTGACGTAGGAGCCCAGGCGCGGAACCGTCCACAGGCGCTGGACCAGGCATTCCTCCGGCGTGGCTGCAGCAAGGGCGCGCCGGATGGCAGGTGCGTGGCCCGCATAGCGCTCCCTGGCCTGTTCCAGCGCTGACGGAACGTCGATCCCGTAGGGGCCAAGTCCGGACCGGTAACTGGCGTACCAGAAGGACCCGCCCCGGGCGGCGGCCATGCCGAACAGGTCCCCGCGGCCCCAGTACTCGCCCACCTCGTCCGGGGCAACTGGAGTAGGCAGGGTCCCGCGGAGGGCGAGGTAGGGCGTCAGACGTGCGTCCGCGCCGGGACCCCAGGCCGTGCTGCGGACAACGCTGTGGACGCCATCGGCGCCAACCACCAGTCCCCCGTCCGCGGGCAGCCCCCGTATCTGGCTGGTGGCCCGGCGGACGCTCCCCGGGACGGCCGTGTCCAGGAGCCGCAGCAGGTCGGTCCGGGAAATGCCGAACATTTCCCCGGCATCGACCGTAACCCAGGGCTCCCCCTGGGCGTTACGTACCGACCCGCTCCCGAGCACCGGGCTCACCGCCCGCGCCTGGTCCAGTATCCCCAGCCGGGCCAGGGCGCGTTGGGCGTTGGGCCACATCCCGAGAGCGTTGCCGACGGCGGGCAGTTCCGGACGCTTCTCGTACACCGTCACGTGGAAGCGGTTGGGGTCCAACGCCGCCGCGAGGGCAAGCCCGGAGATGCCCCCGCCCACGATGGTGATCGTCTCCATACGCAGGATTCTACTACTTTTGTAGTGAATTGAAAGGAGTCCCACTAGACTGTGGCCATGCGCGACAGACGTACCCAGCTCCTTGATGCCGCGCTGTCCGTGGTGGCAAACAAGGGGCTGAAAGGCCTCACGCACCGGGCCGTGGATGCCGCCGCCGACGTGTCCGAAGGCACGACGTCAAACTATTACCGCAACCGGTCAGCACTGGTGGAAGGCGTCCTGGACCGTTTGCTGCAGCTGGACGCAGAGCTCCTGCAGCGCGTTGGCCCGGCCGGTCCCCCACGGGACGTCGACCAGCTGGCCGGGCAACTGGCCGCGATGGTTCTCGCGCTGGCCCGGCAGCATGCCGGCCTCACCAGGGCCCGGCTGGCCCTGTCCCTGGACCATCCGGAGGCGGTGACCGGCGGGCACCGCCTGCTGGTGGGCGGGCTGGAACAGGCTCTTGCAGCCCTGGGGGTGGCTGACGCAGCAGCACGCGCCCGGGATATCGCGGACTACGGCGACGGGGTGCTGTTGCACCTGCTTACCGTCAGGCGCGACGAGCAGCCTGACGCTGCCGCCATCGCGGCGGCCGTCCGGCGACTGGCAGGCCCCTGAACCCACCCCGGCCGACCGCCGTCGTCCTTCTCCCGCGGCTTTAGGCGCCGCCGGGCCAGCCCGTGTAGGCCTCGGCCAGGTAAGCCATGCCGTGGCGGGAGGAGACCACCGAGTTCAGCTCGCCTAGCTGGCGCGCGCGGGAGAAATCGTCCGCGTCGGCGGGGGTGTGCAGCATGGTGGTCATCCAGTACGAGAACTGCTGCGCCTTCCAGACACGCTCCAGGGCCCGGTCGCTGTAGGTTTCCAGCAGGCGGCCGGAACCGGAGTTGTAGTGGCTGTCCAGCCCCTCGAAGAGGACCTTGACGTCGTTGATGGCAAGGTTCAGGCCCTTGGCACCGGTGGGCGGCACGGTGTGCGCGGCGTCGCCGGCGAGGAAGAGGTTGCCGTGGCGCATGGGGGTGTGGACGAAGCTGCGGAACGGCAGCACCATCTTTTCCAGGACGGGCCCTTCCTTGAGCTCGAAGCCGTTGCCGTTGACACGGCTCCGGAATTCGGCCCAGATCCTCTCGTCGTCCCAGTCGGCCACGTTCTCCTTGGGGTCGCACTGGAAATACATCCGCTGGACTGTCTCCGTACGCTGGCTGATCAGGGCGAATCCGTTGGCCGAGTTGGCGTAGATCAGTTCATCGGAGCTGCGCGGGGCCTCGGCCAGGATGCCGAACCAGGCGAAGGGGTACTCGTGGAAGTACCACTTGCGGTGGGCTTCCGGGATCTGGAACCGGCAGTGGCTGCGGGAGCCGTCGGCACCCACCAGGAAATCCGCCTGGATCTCGAACTCAACGCCTTCGGAGTCGGTAAACCGGACTTTCGGGCTGCCTTCCAGGTCATGGACAGTGGTGTCGGTGACGCTGTAGCGGACGTCGCCGCCGTCGTCCTTCCTCCGCGCGGCGAGGTCCAGGAAGACGTCCGTCTGCGGGTACAGCCAGACGGACTCGCCCACGAGGTCCTTGAAGTCGATGCGGTGGCTCTCGCCGTTGAACCGCAGTTCGATGCCATCGTGCCGGTCGCCCTCGCGCAGCACACGGTCCGAGACCCCGCTGTCCACCAGCAGGTTGACCGTCCCGTGCTCCAGGATGCCGGCGCGGACGGTGTGGGCAATCTCCTCGTGGCTGCGGACCTCGATGACCGTTGACTCGATGCCTGCCTTCGCCAGGAGATGGGACAGCATCAGCCCTGCCGGGCCGCCTCCCATGATGGCCACCTGGGTGGTGATGGTTTTTCGTGCCATGACTGCGTCTCGCTTCGTTGCGGGTCCCGCCACGGGCGGCACCGGACCGGTTTGTCTGCCATCAGTGTGGGGGAAGCCGGGTGACCGGCGTTACAGAAATTCCGTTGAATGGTTCAGGCGTCCGCAAGTTGCCGGGCAATGCCCCGGGCGGCCGTTTGCAGTGCCGGAACCAGTGCCTGCAGGCGCATCTCCTGCAGGGGCACCACGACGCCCAGTGAGGCTACGGCCCGCTGCCGGCGGTCCAGCACGGGCACCGCGATCCCCCAGGTGCCCGCATCCACCACGCCTTTCAGTTGCGCAAAGCCCTGATGGGCGGTCTCTGCCAGCAGCGCCCGGACGTCGGCCGCAGCCAGCCTTCCTTCGGGATCGGTGAACTGGCCCAGGTACTCCTGCTGCATGGCCTTGTCCTGGTGGGCCATCAGCGCCAGTCCGGCGGACGAGATATGGATGGGCATCCTGCCCGCTACCTGCGCCCGGTTGGCCACCGAGCCCCGGCGGGACAGCCGTTCCACAAAGAGCGCCTCCCAGCCATCCAGCACCGCGAGGTTCACGTTTTGGTTCAGGACCTGCTGGATGTCCTCCATAAAGGGCATGGCTGCCTGCCGGAGCGCCAGCGCCGGCGAGGCACGGTTCACCAGTTCCCACAGCCTGAGTCCAGGCCGCACCATCCCGCCGGGAGCAGTCTCCAGCAGTCCGTGACCTGCCAGCTGGCCCACCAGCCGGTGGGTGGTGGTCAGCGGAAGGCCTGCCCGCCCGGCAAGGTCAGACAACTGGAGGGCATTGACGTCCTGGGGAAACGCGGAGATCAGCCGCACGATCCGGTCCACCACGGAGTCGCCGGACGGGGAGTTGGCCAGCGTGAACACCTGCTTCCGTTGAATGGGAAAAGTTGTCCCAGATTACACCCGATAGTGATACAAACCTCACTGGGGATGTGGGCAATGCTGCCCACCCATTACCGGCAAAGCAGACTGCCGCTCAAAACTCCTGGAAGATACACCGAGGTATTTCTATGTCATTTGCGCCATCCCAGCACCGTTCCAAGTGGCCAGTCTGGCTTTGCTGGCTGGCTATGGTTCTTGACGGTTTTGACCTGGTGGTTTTGGGCACCGTCATTCCCACACTGATCAAGACCCATGAGCTTGGCTTCGACGCGGTGGGTGCCACCTTGGCCGCCACAATTTCACTGGTGGGCGTTGGCGCCGGTGCCCTGTTCATCGCCCCGCTGTCCGACCGCTTTGGCCGGCGCCGCCTCCTGGTGGCCTGCGTCCTGTGGTTTTCGATCTTCACCATCGCCGTGGTGTTCGCACCCAACGTGGCGGTGTTCTGCGCCTTCCGGCTTCTTGCCGGGCTGGGACTGGGCGCCTGCCTCCCG
This sequence comes from Arthrobacter sp. StoSoilB19, assembly GCF_019977275.1. Taxonomy (NCBI): domain Bacteria; kingdom Bacillati; phylum Actinomycetota; class Actinomycetes; order Micrococcales; family Micrococcaceae; genus Arthrobacter; species Arthrobacter sp. StoSoilB19. Next base: position 4,266,847 of record NZ_AP024650.1, read on the forward strand.
GCCGCCCTGGCCTACATGAACGACTACGCTCCGGCAGGTACCGCCGGAAAGTCGACCACCCGGACCATGACCGGCTACCACGCCGGCGCTGTGGCCACGGCCTTCCTTGCCCTGCTGCTGATCCCGGACTGGCGGATGATGTTCATCGTGGGCGGGCTGGCAGGCTTCGCCCTGGCACCCTTCCTGTGGTTCAAGCTCCCCGAAACCCTTCCCCCGGCGGCGGCAGGAACAGAACCTGCCGCAGCCCGCACGGGCTTCCGGGACCTGGCACGGAAGCCTTACCCCTTGGTGGCGCTGGCCATCGCGGCCGCGTCCTTCATGGGGTTGCTCCTGGTCTACGGCCTGAACACCTGGCTTCCGCAGCTGATGGCCGGCGCCGGGTACACCGTCAGCACCGGCCTGGTTCTCCTGCTGGTCCTCAACGTAGGGGCCGTGGTGGGCCTGGTGATCGCGGGGATCCTGGCCGACAAACACGGCACCAAGCGTGTGGTGCTGCTGTGGTTCGGACTCTCCGCGGTTTTCCTGGCTGTCCTGAGCGTCAAGATCCAGAATGAACTGCTGCTCAACGCGGCAGTCTTTGTCACCGGCGTGTTCGTCTTCAGCGCACAGGTCCTGGTTTACGCATGGGTCAGCCAGCTGTTCCCGGCAACCCTCCGTGCTACAGCCCTCGGCTTCGCCGCCGGGGTGGGCCGGCTCGGCGCGATCATGGGCCCCGCCGTCACCGGCACGCTGGTCGCTGCCAACATCGCCTACCCCTGGGGCTTCTACGTCTTTGCGGCCGCTGCCGCGATTGCCGTGGTAGCGCTGGTGACGGTGCCGCACACCATCGCTGCGGTCCGGGAAGCATCAGCCGCGGAACGTCCGTAACGGGTCACCACCCGCCCCTGCCCCTGGTGTTGCAGGGGCGGGCACAAGGCGGTCAGGCCGCCGTCGTCCTTTGCCTGATCCGGCGCCATGCGCCGGGCGCCAGCACCACGGCAATGCCGACGGCGGCGCCGATCACGGTCTCGATGATGCGGTCGCGCAGCAGGATGGAGGGTGACGCCGGGACCACCAGCAGTGTTGAGACCAGCGCGAGGGGTGTCACGAAAACCTGGGCCAGAAGGTACTGGCGGATGATGAACATCTCGGCCCCGAACTGGCACAGCGCCATCACCAGCACGGTTTGCCACGGCTGCAGGCCCACCAGCAGCACGGCCGCGAGGACCAGCAGGCCCAGGACCGTGCCGATGATCCTTTGTATGCCGCGGCGCACCCGGTGCCTGGTGGTGTGGCCCACCAGCGGCACCACGGCAGCAACCATGGCCCAGTAGTTGTGCCCGAACCCCAGGCGCTCCCCCGCCCACGTGGCCAGCGTGCCGGCAAGGCCTGCGGCCACCAGGTAGCCGAGCCCTTCAAGCCAGGCCGCGCGCTTCTCCGCGGGAGTGCGGCGGATGCGGGGAGGCCTGGCCCAGGGAGTCCTGTGGCTGGGAAGGATGCGGGACGAGAAGCCGACCAGCAGGGCGAACACCGTGGTCAGGACGGCCACCAGCATGCCTTGCCAGAGCGGCGGCTGGTTGGGAATGGATGCGATGGCGGCGAAGGCGAAGATATGGAAGAGCGAGCCGCCGGGGCGCAGCCTGAGCCAGGAAATGGCAACCGAACAGGCGCCGGCCACCAGCGTGGTGGCCAGGACCAGCAGCCACGTGTGGGTGGGGGCGTCCAGGCCCCAGGCGGGACCCATGCGCGCCGCCAGCGCCGCCAGGAGCATGACGAGCAGCATCAGCAGACCGGCGCGCAGCTGCAGGATAAACCGGACGGCGTGGGGTTCGCCGCGGCCGTAGATTCCGGTGAAGGCGCCGAAGGACGCGAAAATTGCCAGGTCCAGCCTGCCGAGCAGCACCAGCGTGATCAGCGGAACGAAGACGCCCACGGCGCACCTGAACGCGGGGTGGTGGTCCTTGTTGCCGGGGGCAATGCTGAACATTTCAGCAAACAACTTCACGGGCAGCGCCTTCCTTGGGTGGATTCTGACGGGCGGCCGCGCTGACGTTCCTGATAAATCCTACGGTGCGGGACCCGGAAGGCCCCCGGCGCGTTCCCATGAATGGAATCGGGAGGCAATGCGGTGGAAACAGCACCGCACCATGCTTGTGTCATGAAGCGCCCTGCCCACAACACACCCGCTGCCGAACTGCGCTGCAAGGTCTGCGGCCTGATGCCTGAGCCGCCCAAGGCGCGGCTGACCTTGGCGAACGTCGCCGTGATGCTGCCCATCGAGCTGCTGGTCCACGCCCTGGTGGTGGAGACCCACCTTCCCTATGTGGCCAAGGTCCTGGTGCTGACCCTGACGGCCACAGTCCTGGTGATCTGGGTGGCCGAGCCCTCGGCTGCCCGGATTCTGCTGCGCTGGCTGCACGCCCCGGCCCTTCGGCACCGGCGGCAGCTGGCGTCGGCGCCGTCCCTGTGGCGGGCGCGGACGCTTCTCCAGGACCGGCCCGGTTCGCTGCAGCGGATCACGGCGGCGCTGGCCCGGCTGGACACCAACATCCTGAGCATCCATGTCCACCCGGTACCGGCTGGGGTCCTGGATGAGTTTGTCCTCTCGGTGCCCGGGGACGTGGGCGAACGGGAACTGCTGGCGGCACTTCACGACGGCGGCGGCAGCAGTCCGCACGCCTGGCCCACCACCGCCCTGGACATGGCTGACGGGCAAACCCGGGCGCTCAGCCTGGCAGCGAGGATCGCCGCCACCCCGGACGAACTCCCCCTGGCGGTGGCCGAGCTGCTGCACGCACGGATTGTGCCGCCGTCGGACGCCGGCTTCAAAGCGTCCGACGACGGGACGCACCTTAGGATCCCCACGGCCTGGCATGGCCCCATCACCTTCTCCCGGCCGGATGAGCCGTTTACGCCGGCCGAGTCCGCGCGGGCCCACCGGCTGGCGGAACTGGCCGAGATCCTGTCCCACCGGCCGGACGGATCCCCCACGGCGCGTTGAGCTTTCCGCGCTGCTGCCGCCCGGCCTTACCCGTGCGCGGCAGTCACAATCCGTCAGCAGGGCCCCTGCAGCGCCCGGCCGGCAAAACCCCTTGACAGTGGCCGGAGTCACTTCTACCTTTGATTTTGGGATCCCAAATTGGGATCCCAAAAGTGCATTTCCCGCTCAACGCTCCGGATCGTCCAGCGGCCCCCTGCCGGCAGGCGCAACAACCCTGCCCGGCACGTACGTACAACGCACCATTCGCATCCTCCCCATCCGTAAACTTCCCCGTGAAGGAGAAGCTGTGTCCATCCCAAACACTGAAACAACGGCCACGTCCGACGAGGCCACCCCCGGCACTACCGAAACGCGCGGAAAGGACGGAACGCAACGGCGCACCTCCGTCCGCTGGCGGCTGTTCCTGCTGCTCCTGGTCCTGGTGTCCGTCAACTACATCGACCGCGGCTCCATCTCGGTGGCCCTGCCCATCATCCAAAAGGAGTTCGACCTCGCCCCGGAACTGGTGGGCCTGCTGCTCTCCGCCTTCTTCTGGACCTACGCCCTGATGCAGATCCCTGTGGGCCTGCTCATCGACAAGTTCGGTCCCCGCAAGGTGATGACCGCCTCCTGCGTGGGCTGGGGCGCGGCAACGGCCGCATCCGGCATGGCCGGCGGCTTCCTGAGCATGTTTATCGCCCGCCTCGGCATCGGCGTGACCGAAGCAGGTGTCATGCCCGCCGGCGGCAAGCTCAACGCCATCTGGATGCACAAGTCGGAGCGCGGCCGCGGTGCCACCATCCTGGACGCCGGCGCCCCGCTGGGTGCAGGCCTTGGCGGCATCCTCATCGCCGGCCTCATCGCAGCGACGGGCAGTTGGCGCAGTTCGTTCGTCATCGCCGGCGCCGCAACAGTCCTGATGGGCCTGGCCGTCTGGTGGTACGTCCGCGACAACCCGCGGCAGCACCGCGGTGTCAATGCCGCCGAAGCCGAGTACATCGAAGCGTCGCACGCTGCCGAGGATGCCGAAGCTGAGCTCGACGGCAGCCAGGGCAAACGCGCACTGCTCCCCTACCTCAAGTTCCGCTCCTTCTGGGCGATGTGCTTCGGCTGGCTCGGCTTCAATGGAGTGTTCTATGGCCTGCTGACCTGGGGCCCGCTCTATCTCGCCCAGGCCAAGGGCTTCGACTTGAAGACCATCGGCTGGTCCACCTTTGTCATCTTCGGTGCCGGCTTCGTCGGTGAAATCCTGGGCGGCACCATTGCGGACAAGTGGCGTGCATCCGGCGCGTCAGCCAACCGGGTGATGCGCACCCTCCTGGGGATCTCGAGTGTCGTGGTGATCGGCGGCCTGGTGGGCGTCACCGTGGTCCCGGACCCCACCACCGCTGTGGTCCTGCTCTCCCTCGTCATGTTCTTCCTGCGCTGGGTGGGCCTGTTCTGGAGCATCCCCTCCATCCTGGGCGGCCGCACCAACGCAGGCGTCCTGGGCGGTGCCATGAACTTCAGCGGCAACATCTCCGGCTTCGTCACGCCGATCGCCGTCGGCCTGATCGTCGGAGCCACAGGTTCCTACACCTGGGCGCTGCTGTACTTCGTGGGTTCCGCAGTGATCATGGGCGCCTCAGTCCTGACGCTGAACTACAACAAGCGGCTTCCTGTCTAAGCTGACCCTCGCAGGGAAACTTGCAACCAACGCCCCCGCAGCCGGGAGCAGTGCCGTACAAAATCCGAATGGAGCATCATGCTGACCGCAGAAGAGACCCAGGACAAGGACCGCCCCCTCCGCGAGACTGTCCGGGACACCCTCCGCACCAGGATTTTCGAAGGACACTACGCTCCCGGCACGCGGCTGGTGGAACGCGACCTGGCAGCCGAATTCTCCGTCTCCCGGCTGCCGGTCCGCGAGGCCCTGCGCATGCTTCGCCAGGAAGGCCTGATCAGCGACCGGGGCGCCCGCGGGGCTGAGGTGAGCAGCCTCAGCCCCAAGGACGTGGAGGACCTCTTCGATGTCCGCCAGTCCCTGGAAGTCCTGGCCTGCCGGCTCGCCGCCAAACGGGCCACCAAGGAGGACCTCGCCCATTTGAAGGGGCTGCTGGACGATGCGGAAACCTTCCTGGCCAAGGGATCAGTGATGGAGGCGCACCGCTCCAACAGCGAATTCCACGACGCCATCACCCGCATCGCGGACAACAACTTCCTCAAGTCCGCCCTGGAACCCCTCCAGGGCCGCATGCACTGGCTGTTCCGGCATGTCAGCGACCTGCCCGAACTCATCCGCGAACACCGCGACCTGTACACCGCCATTGCCAGCGGCGATCCGGACAAGGCAGCCGCCCAGTCCGCATCACACATTGGAAAGTACCGGGACCAGTTTCCCGAGGACTTCCAGAAGACCGAACCAGAATTCCACCGGAAGAGAAAATGAAACTCCTGGTCATCAACCCCAACATCAGCGCCGATGTCACCGCGCTGATTGAATCCGAGGCGCTCCGTTCCGCCTCCGCCGGCACCGAACTGCTGGTCAGGACTGCCGGGCACGGCGTGGAGTACATCGAGACCCGCTTCGAAGCCCTCATCGCCGCGGGTGCCGTGGCAGAGATCATTGCCGAACACACCCGTCCCGGCGCAGACCCGGTGGACGCCGTGGTGGTGGCTGCCTTCGGGGACCCGGGAATGCCGGCCCTCAAGGAACTGGCCGAGGTGCCCGTCATCGGGATCACCGAGGCCGCCCTGTGCGCAGCAGCACTGCAGGGCCACCGGTTCTCCATCATCGCCATCTCGGACCGGATCAAGCCCTGGTACCGCGAGTGCGTGGAGCAGTTCGGACTTGCCGGACGGCTGGCCTCCATCCGTTCCATCAATGACTCCCTGACCAGCATCGCCTCCGTCCAGCAGGACTTCAGGGAAACCCTGCTGGCACTCAGCCGGCAGGCCGTGGCGGAGGACGGCGCCGACGTCGTGATCCTTGCCGGCGCCCCGCTGGCCGGCCTTGCCCGCGACCTCACGGGGCAGATTCCCGTCCCTGTGGTGGATGGCATCTCCGCAGGCATCCGCATGGCCGAGGCCGTTGCCGCGCTGCAATCCGGGCCGCACCGCGCCGGCGCCTTCGCCCCGCCGCCGGCCAAGGACCGCAAGGGCCTGCCGCCCAATCTGGACGCGGCCCTTGCCGCCCGCCAGGAGCACGCCGGCACCCCCCAGCCCGCCGCCTAGCCAGAGCCCAACGACTTTAGGAGGACACCGATGTCCCACCAGCCACAACTCGTCATTGCCAACGCCACCGTGGTGAACAGCCACGGCCGCCGGGAGGCGCACGTCGTGGTCCACGACGGCCGCATTGCCCGGCTCGTCGACGCCGCCGGACCCGTCCCCGCGGCGGACCGCACCATCGACGCCACGGGCAAACTCGTGATCCCCGGCGGCGTGGACGGACACTGCCACGTGGCCCAGGTCACGGGGCGATTCCGCACCCTGGACGACTACCGGACCACCTCCACGGCAGCGCTGTGGGGCGGGACCACCACCATCATCGATTTCGGAATTCCCCGCGACGCCCAGGAAACCCCGCTCGCCGCCGCCCTGCACAAGAAGGAACTCGCCACGGAGTCCCGCTGCGACGTTGCCCTTCACGGCGCCGTGGTCACCTGGGACGAAACCGTCCCGTGGCAGCTTGAGCAGCTGGCAGCGGAAGGCGTCCGGTCGGTGAAGATGTACACCACCAACCGGGGCACCACCATGGCGGACGGCGACACCATCCTGAAGGTCATGCGGGAAATGGTCCGGCTGGACGGGTTGACGTACATCCACGCCGAACACGATCCCATCATCGCCGACTGCACCGCCCAGCACGCGGAGGACGGGCGGATCGGCATCGAACACCTGCACCGGACCCGGCCGGAACTGGCCGAGGAGATCTCGGTCAAGGAAACCCTGGCCATGGCCGAATACACCGGCGCACCGGTGTACTTCGTCCACCAGTCCACGCCCGGGGCAGTGGACCTGGTGAGCGAAGCCCGCTCCCGGGGACTGGAGGCCTACTCCGAGACCTGCCCGCATTACATCACGCTGGACGATTCCGTCTACGGATCCACCTTCCCCGAGTGGTTCGCCTGCTGCCCGCCCATGCGCAGCCCGGAAACCGTGGCCGCCCTCAAGGAGCGGCTGGTGTCCGGAGCCATCCACACCATGTCCTCCGACCACTCCTGCTACGACCTGTCCCAGAAGCGCGAGCGCACCGACGACGTGCGCGCCATGCCGCACGGACTGCCCGGCGTGGAGACGCGGATGCCGGTTACGTTCACCGCGATGACCTCCGCCGGGGCAACCGTGGAGCAGTTCGTGGAGGCTTTCGCTGCCGCGCCGGCACGGATCAACGCCGTGCCCGGCAAAGGCTGCATCGCCGAGGGGTTCGACGCCGACCTGGTGGTTTTCGACCCCGCAGAGGAACGCACCGTGAACGGCGCGGCCCTGCACATGGGAACGGACTTCTCGCCTTTTGACGGGAAGGCACTCACGGGCTGGCCCGCCGTCGTTGTTTCCAAGGGACGCGTGGTCCTGGACGCGGACGGCTTCCATGACCCCGGCGCCGTGGGCCGCTTCATCAACCGCACCGGCTTCCGGCAGCACCAGTCTGCTGCCCCCGAAGCTTCCCGACTCGCCGCCGCCCTCTAGGAGCCCCCATGCCTGCAAGCACACGCCCCCGCCGGATCGGCATGATCGTGCCGTCCTCCAACACCTGCCTGGAACCGCAGACCTACCGCATCCTGGGCGTCCGCACCGACGTCACGGTGCACTTCACCCGGATCCCAGTCACCCGCATCGCGCTCGATGACTCCTCCGACCGCCAGTTCGATCCCACAGTCATGCAGGAGGCAGCAGCGCTGCTGGCGACGGCGGACGTGGACGTGATTGCCTGGAACGGCACTTCAGGCTCGTGGCTGGGCCCGGCGCACGACCAGGAGTTGGCGGCCGGGATCAGCGGCGCCACGGGCATCCCCGCCACCACCTCCACGCTTGCCTACCTGGAAGCCTTCCGGACCTTCGGCACGGAGCGGATCGGCCTGTTCACCCCCTACACCGCGGACGTGAACCACCGGGTCATCGCCTGCTACGAGCGCGAAGGCATCAAGACCGTGGACCACCGGGCGCTGGGATTGAGCGACAACGAGTCCTTTGCCCGGGTCACCGACGACGAGATGCGCCCGGGGTCCCTGGAACTCGCAGCCACTGCCCCGGACGCCCTGGTGTACCTGTGCACCAACCTCTACGGGGCCAACATCACCGCCGAAATCGAGGACAGCACCGGAGTGCCGGTGCTTGACTCCGTTGCCGTCACCCTCTGGCACGCTCTGAAACTGGCAGGCGCGCCGTTGCTGGAACCACGCTGGGGACGGCTGCTGGGCTAAACCGCCCTACATCCGCAAGGTCAGGGCGCCGGGCTCCATGGTCATGAGCACGTGCTTGCTCTCGCCTTCGTGGTCCCCGTCCAACTGGTAGTCGTCCTTGTGTTCCAGCGTGATCTCAACGGTTTTGCCCTGGAAGTACTCCACGGCGGTGTCCTTGCCGCGGCCCTTGCCGATCATTCCCGCCACCACGGAGAGCCACCCCAGCTTTCCGTGGTGGGGAGCCAGGACGGCGATGTCCAGCAGGCCGTCGTCCACCTTGGCATCAGGGAAGATTTCAAGACCGCCCTGGACCTTGCCGCAGTTGCCCACCATCACGCTGCGGACGCCCCGGTGCACCACGGGCTTGCCGTCGATCACCACGGTTGCCTTGACCGGTTTGCCGGGCAGGTTCCGGATGCCGGCGTCCACGTAGGCCAGCCAGCCCACCTTGTCCTTCAGGTCCTCGTTGGTGTCCGCCATGATGGTGGCGTCATAGCCCAGGCCGGCCATGACCAGGAAGAGCTGGTCCTTGTCCGGGTCGCTGCGCCGGGCCCGGACCACGTCGATCTTCCGCTCCGTGCCGATGAGGGCCCCGGCCATGGCGCCGTCGTAGTCGGTGACGTCCATGCCCAGGTTGCGCGCCAGCAGGTTGCCCGTCCCCAGCGGCAGCAGGCCCATGGGGGTGTCGCTGCCGGCCAGGACCTCGGCAACGCACCTCACGGTGCCGTCGCCGCCGGCCGCGATCACGATGTCCGCACCCTGGGCCAGCGCTTCCTTCGCCTGGCCGACGCCCGGATCCTCCTTGGTGGTTTCCAGCCAAATGGCTTCCCCCCACCCGTTTTCCACGCAGTGCTTGGCCACCAGGCCGCGCACGTCGATATCCACCGGCTTGGCAGGATTGACGATGATGGCGGCACGTTTGGGCGAAGTGGAGCTGTTGTCAGTCATGGCGTCCTCTGATGGCGGATGGAAAGCAAGCTTCTGAGAGAAGGGTAACCCGCCCGGTGCGCCGTTCCGCGCCTACAGGGCCTTGACCGCGCCCAGCACCTGGGCCAGGGAGTCCTTGGCGTCGCCGAACAGCAGCGATGTCTGGGGTTCATACAGCAGGTCGTTCTCGATGCCGGCGAATCCCGGGCGCATGGACCGCTTGAGGAACACCACCTGCCGCGCCTCCGCCACTTCAAGGATGGGCATGCCGTAGATCGGTGAGCCGGACGAAGTCTTGGCGGCGGGGTTCACCACGTCGTTGGCGCCCACCACCAGGGCCACGTCCGTCGTCTTGAACTGCGGGTTGATCTCGCCCATCTCCTTGAGCGACTCGTACGGGACGTTGGCCTCGGCCAGGAGCACGTTCATGTGTCCGGGCATCCGGCCGGCCACGGGATGGATGGCAAAATCCACTTCGATGCCTCGGGCCTCCAGGGCCAGGGCCAGCTCGGCGGCCGTATGTTGGCCCTGCGCCACGGCCAGGCCGTAGCCGGGGACGATGATCACCCGCTGGGCGTACCCCAAAAGGACCGCCACGTCCTCGGCCGAGGACGAACGGACCGGACGCTCGCTCACGGCGGTGGACCCCGCCGTCGAACCTCCCCTGAAAGCCCCGAACAGGATGCCCGCCACGCTCCGGCCCATGGCGGCGGCCATGGCCCGGGTGAGGATGGTGCCCGAAGCCCCCACCAGGGTCCCGGCCACCACCAGCAGGACGTTGCCCAGCACCAGGCCGGACGCCGCAACGGCCAGGCCGGTGAAGGCGTTCAGCAGCGAGATGACGATTGGCACGTCGGCGCCGCCTACTGGCAGCACCAGCAGGACGCCGGCGGCAAGGCCCAGCAGCAACAGCAGGACCGCAAGGGGCAGCGAGGCGGTGAGCACCACGGCCACGCCGGCGGCCACTGCGGCGAGCAGGACCACGGCCATCACCACCGGGAGGCCCGGGAACACCACGGGCCGGGTGGTCATCAGTTCCTGCAGCTTGGCGAAGGTGACGCCGGAACCGGCGAAGGAAACGGCACCCACCAGGAGCGTGAACACGATGGCCACGCGGACCCAGGGATTGCCGGCATGGCCCAGTTCCAGGAGGGCCACCAAGGCAGCCGCGCCGCCTCCCACGCCGTTGAACAGCGCCACCAGCTGGGGCATCTGCGTCATCTTCACGCGCCGGGCCACGGGTGCCGCCACCACGCTGCCCACCGCGATGGCGGCCAGGATCCAGGGGATGTTCTCCAGCCGGGCGGACAGGAACACCGTGACGACGGCGATCAGCGCACCGAGTGCGCCCACCAGGTTTCCGCGGCGCGCGGTCCGCGGGGAACTGAGCCCGCGCAGGGCCAGGATGAAGCAGACCGCCGCGACGAGGTAGAGCAGGGAGGTCCCGATGGGGTCGAGGAGGCTCATTTGCTGCCCGTTTCAGGCTGCACGGCACCTTTTGGGGCTGCGTCCTTCCTGGCATGGAACATGTGCAGCATCCGGTCCGTCACCACGAACCCGCCCACCAGGTTGGCGGTGGCAAGGACAACGGCGAGCAGCGCCACCGCCAGGACCCATGGGTCTGCTGCCTGGCCGGCCACAATGATGGCACCGACAAGGATGATGCCGTGGATGGCGTTGGCACCGGACATCAGCGGCGTGTGCAGGGTGCTGGAGACCTTGGACACCACTTCGAAGCCGACGAACACCGCCAGTACCGTAATGGTCAGCAGGGCTGTTCCGTCCATCAGAGCGTTCCTTCCTGCCGGGCCGCGGCCGTGGCCGGCTCTGCGGCGGCACGTGCGCGGGCGGCCAGCAGCTCCGCCGTGGGCTGGTGCCGCACCACGCCGTCGTGGGTGAGGCAGGCACCGGCCACCACTTCGTCGTCGAAATCCAGGGTGAGCCCGCCGGCACCGGCGTCATCCGGGCGCACCAGCAGGGCCAGCAGGTTGGCCACGTTCTTGGCGTAAAGACGGGAGGCGTCCGACGCCATCGCCGAGGCCGGGTCCTTCAGGCCCACCAGGGTGACGTGCCCCATTCCATCGGCGGTGGGGATGGGGATGTCCTGGCCCGGTACCGAACCCTCCACGTTGCCGCCGGACTCCGCGGCGAGATCAACCACCACCGACCCGGGCCGCATGCCCTGCACCATCCCGCGCGTCACCAGGAGGGGTGCGGGGCGCCCGGGGACCGCCGCCGTCGTAATCAGCACGTCCGACTGAGCCACGTGCGGCGCCAGCAGCTGCCGCTGCCGTGTGCCGGCATCGGAGCTCAGCTGCCGGGCGTAGCCGCCGGCCGCCTCCGCCGTCTCCAGGTCCAGCCGGATGAAGGTGCCGCCCATGGAGGCAACCTCGTCCGCGGAAGCCGGACGGATGTCGTTGGCGAAAACCCGGGCGCCCAGGCGCTTGGCCGTGCCGATGGCCTGCAGCCCCGCCACCCCGGCTCCGAGGACCAGGACCCTGGCGGGCGGAATGGTTCCCGCGGCCGTCATGTAGAGCGGGAAGAAGCGGGGCAGCCGGATGGCAGCCTCCAGCACGCAGCGGTAGCCGGCCACCAGCGCCTGCGAGCTGAGGGCGTCCATGGACTGGGCACGGGAAATGCGGGGCACCAGTTCAAGGGCGAAGGAGGTCACCCCGTTGTCCGCGAGCGCCTGCACTGCCGGCAGCTCGGACGACGGCGACGCGAGCCCCACGGTGACGGCTCCCCTTTTCAGGGACGCGGCGGTGTGCCGGTCAAGGGGGCGGACATGCGCCAGGATGTCGAGGGCCGTGGTGTTGAGTTCCGGGACGACGGCGGCGCCGGCGTTTTGGTATGCCTGGTCGGCGTGCCCGGCGCCGTCCCCCGCCCCGGTCTCCACCAGGACCTCCAGCCCCATCCCGGCCAGCTGCCTGACGGTATCCGGCGTGGCGGCCACACGACGCTCGCCCTCCCGGCGTTCCCGCGGTATGCCCAGTTTCACCCGCCGACCCCTCCTCCTGACAAGCGATGCAGCGGCTCTGCTGCACGCAGTTGGCTAGAGTCTATGGCCCGTTCAGCTGCGGCGGGAGTGGTGCGCTGTGCTTGTGTGGAAACAGTTACATGGCAAGCGGCCTTGAGTGCGGTCCACCGCGGGAGGGAGGGTCAGCCGCGGGTGGTTGGGCCAGGGCCGCCGTAATCGAGTGCGATCCGCCGCGCGGTCTCCATCAACGGGGGAAGGACTGACGATTCAATGTCCTGGGCGGCCGCCCGGTGCGTCTGCAGTGAAACATTCGCCGCAGCCACCACCTCGTTCCCCCGCCGCACCGGCACGGCCACGCCGCGCAGGCCTTCCTCGAGCTCCTGGGAAACCATGGACCAGCCCCTTTTACGCGCCAGCTCCACTTCGGAACGCAGGTCGTCAATGCTGCTGATGGAGCGGTCGGTGTAGCGGTGCAGCTGGACCGTGCGGAGATACTCCTCGAGCTGCGCCGGGGGCATTCCGGCGAGGAGCACCCGGCCCATTGACGTCGCCCAGGCCGGAAACCGGGTCCCCACGGTAATGGAGACGCTCAACAGCCGCGGCGACGGCACGCAGGCAACGTAAACCACGTCGCCGCCGTCGAGGATGCACAAGGCCGTGGTCTCGTTCAGGTCCTCCGCCAGTTCCTTGAGGTGCGGCTGGGCCACCCCGGGAAGCGTAAGGCCGGCCAGGTAGGCCCGACCGATGTCCAGGGAACGGGCGGTCAGTTCAAAGGCCTGGCCATCGGCGCGGAGGTAGCCAAGATCTGCCAGGGTCAGGAGGAACCGGCGCGCGGAGGCGCGGGTCATGTCGGTCCGGGCAGCAACCTGGGAAACAGTGAGCCGTGGCTGGTCGGGGGAAAAGGCGAGCAGGACGTCGAAGGCCTTCTCAACCGACTTCACAAAGTAGGCTGGCTGCTCCTCCATGAACGTTGCGGTTCCTCTCCCGACGGTCGGCGCCCCGGCACAGGGTCCGCCGGGCTTCAGCGCCTGTCCGATCATATCGGCCCGGTGGGCACTGGAGTGCGTGGGGCGGCCCGCTGGTCAGGAGGCGGCCCGGATGCGTTCCAGCGTTTCCTTGAGCAGCCTCCCGGACTGCCCGTCGAGCCCCAGGAGCGGCACCATGGCCACCGCCTGTTCCCGCAGGTGCTCCCAGCCATCGATGCACCGGACTCCCATGCCACGCGCCCGGGCCACGCTTGCAGTGGTGTGGCGGGCATACACGAAGTCATAGACGACGGCGTCAGGGGCGAGTGGGCCGTCGCCCCATGCCGGACCGTCGGACATGCTTTTGCCGATGGGAGTGGCATTCACGATCAGGGAGGCATCGGCGGACAGCTCCTGCCCCTGCTGCCAGGAGACCGTCCGGGCGTCCATGCCGCGTTCCCGGGCAAGATCCAGCAATTCCGCCGCGGCGTGCGGGTCGCGGTCAGTGATGGAAACGGTCCCCAGATGCCCCTCCAGGGCGATCATCGCGGCCCTTGCCGCTCCACCGGCGCCCAGGAGGAGGGCGTGCCGTTGGTACTGGCCGCCCAGCAGCGCGGTCACGGCGGATATATCGGTGTTGTGCCCCACCAGCCGTGTGCCCTTTCGAACCAGGAGGTTGCAGGCACCGCTCAACAGGACCGGGTCTGTTGCCTCGTCCGCTGTTTCCGCCGCCCAGTGCTTGTGCGGCATGGTCACGTTGGCCGCCACGATGCCGGGCGCCAGGAGCCGCCTGCGGACCTCGTCGAGGTCGCCGCCGGCCGGCACATCCCAGGCATCGTAGGTCCATCCAAGGCCGAGTTCCTGGAAAACAGGATTCCAGAGGCGCGGGGACATGGCCTTGGAAGCTGCTGATCCGATCAGGACTAAGCGGGAGGGTTCCATCGTGAAGCACCTTTCCGTCGGCGTTGTGATTGGCGTCACCGACTAGTATCCTCTTTGTAGGCGCATTACGCACACATGTTCGCAATGCGTACAAATAGAACAGATCCCCCGCCTTCAGCGTGGAAGGAAAACCCGGACATGACCGACATCGCAGCAGGAGCCCAGGCCAAGCCGACGCCTGAGGCACAACGCCGGCTAAAGCGCGCCAAGAAGGCAGCGCTGGCCGCATTCCTCGGCGGCGCCCTGGAGTACTACGACTTCTTCATCTACGCCACTGCCGCTTCCCTCGTCTTCTCGAAGATCTTCTTCCCGGCGGGCGACCCCACGGTTGCCTTGCTGGCCTCCTTCGCCACGTTCGGCGTGGCATACGTGGCCCGGCCCTTCGGCGCCGTGGTGTTCGGCCACCTTGGTGACAAGATCGGCCGGAAGAATACGCTCGTGCTCACCCTGGTGCTCATGGGCAGCGCAACGTTCCTCATCGGCGCCCTGCCGGACTTCAACACCGCCGGCTACTGGGCACCCGCGCTGCTGGTCCTGCTCCGCCTGATGCAGGGCCTCTCCGCCGGCGCCGAGACGGCCGGCGCCTCCGCCCTCTCCACGGAAGAGGCTCCCGAGGGCCGGCGCGGCTTCTTCGCCAGCTTTGCCATGAGCGGCATTTCCGCGGGCATCGTCATGGCATCCCTGGCCTTCCTGCCCGTGGCTGCCATGAGCGAGGCCGACCGCCTCGCCTGGGGCTGGCGGATCCCGTTCTGGCTCTCCCTGATCGTGCTCATCGTCGCCTACCTGGTCCGCCGGTCACTGGCCGAACCTGAGGTCTTCGAGGAAAAGCAGGAGCACGGTGAACTGGTGAAGCTTCCGTTCGCCAAGATGTTCCAGACCCACCCGGCGCAGTTCTTCCAGGTGGCGCTCATGTCCTTCGAAACGGTCACCAACACGTTCATGCAGTCATTCGGCCTGGCCTACGCCGTGTCCGTCGGCGTTCCCGCTTCCACCATGCTGTGGGTCAGCATCGTGGGCAACATCCTTGCCGTCTTCACCCAGCCCCTGACCGCGCGCCTGTCGGACACGTTCGGCCGCCGGCCCATCTTCATCATCGGCGTCCTGGGCTCCGGCATCATGATCTTCGTGTATTTCTCGGTGATCGCCACCGGCAACATCCCCATGATCTTCCTGACCAGCACGCTGATCACCGCCGGCACCTATGCCATGTCCAACGCGATCTACCCGGCCTGGTTCTCCGAGCTCTTCAACGTCAAGGTCCGCTACTCCGGCATGGCCATCGGGCTCCAGATCGGCATCCTGTGCGCCGGTTTCACCCCGCTGCTCGGCACCGCCCTGGTGGGCGCCGACAAGGCGAACTGGGGACCGGCAGCCTGGATCGTGGCGGGCTCGTCGATCCTCGCCGTGGCCGGCGCCTGGTGGGCGCGCGAGACCGCCAAGACGCCGCTGCGGGAGCTGGGCAACCCCGTCCGGTAGGGGCATTCACAGCCCCATAACGAACAGAAGAGGACGACGGCGGGAAGCACCCGCCGTCGTCCTCTTGCTTAACCTGGCGGCGCGGCGAGGCCCTGGTTGAGTGCGCAGGAACAGTCCCGGCGCACTCAGGCCAGGAGTGGACGCACGGCTGGGGTGGTATTGCTAACCGCGGGCGGTCAGGTCCGCGGAGATGAGTTTCGCGGTGGCCATGATCTCCTGCGCCACCGAGGCCAGGTAGGCTTCCCGGTCCGGTTTGGCCTCCACGGACTGGGCCTGCAGGGAGACGTTCACCGCGGCCACCACCTTGGGTCCGTCGTACACAGGAGCGGCAACGGACATCAGGCCCAGCTCCAGTTCCTGGTCCAGCAGGCACCAGCCCTGTGCACGGACCGTTTCCAGGACGGCCAACAGTTCCT
The DNA here is from genome assembly GCF_019977275.1 of Arthrobacter sp. StoSoilB19. NCBI lineage: Bacteria > Bacillati > Actinomycetota > Actinomycetes > Micrococcales > Micrococcaceae > Arthrobacter > Arthrobacter sp. StoSoilB19. The sequence continues at coordinate 4,282,893 of NZ_AP024650.1, forward strand.
GGACGGACCCGAGGGCGCGGGGGGTCAGGGGCTTGATGTCGGCCGCGGCGAGATAGGCCTTGAGGTCCGACGCCGGCAGGTGGGCCAGCAGGACCCGGCCCATGGAGGTGGCGTAGGCGGGGAACCGGGTGCCCACGGTGATCCCGATGGTCATGATGCGGCGCGTGGTGACGCGGGCAATGTAGGCGATGTCGGTGCCGTCCAGCACGGCGGCCGACGTCGATTCGCCGAGTTTGAGGGACAGTTCCTCCAGGTGCGGCTGGGCCAGTTGGGGCAGCGACAGCCCGGAGAGGTAGGCGTAGCCCAGCTGGAGGACTTTGGCCGTCAGCGCGAAGGTCTTGCCGTCGGTGCGCACGTACCCCAGCTCCACCAGGGTATGCAGGAACCGGCGTGCCGTGGCACGGGTCAGGCCCGTGCGGCCCGCCACCTCGGTGAGCGTCATGACCGGCCGGTCGGCGTCGAAGGCGCGGATCACCGCCAGCCCGCGGGCCAGCGACTGGACGTACTGGTCGCTGGCCTGCGGGGTTGGCTGGATATCGGTACCTGCGGCGTCGGTCATGGTAACCAATCCTAGGGCCGTCCTTAGCCGGCCGAGGCGGCCTTGAGCGGGACGGGGATGAGTTCCTGGAGTTCCTCGAGGGTGCAGCCAAAAGTCTCGCGGACGGTGACACCGTTGGGACCGGTGAGGAAGACGGCTTTGTCCGTGTAGACGCGGGTGACGCAGTTGACGCCGGTGACCGGGTAGGTGCAGGCCTCGACGATCTTGGAGGCGCCGTCGCGGGTCAGGAGGGTCATCATGACGAAGACGTCCTTGGCGCCGGTTGCCAGGTCCATGGCACCGCCGACGGCGGGAATCGCCCCGGGTGCGCCGGTGTGCCAGTTGGCCAGGTCACCGGTGGCCGAGACCTGGAAGGCGCCCAGGACGCAGATGTCCAGGTGCCCGCCGCGCATGATGGCGAAGGAGTCGGCGTGGTGGAAGTAGGAAGCGCCCGGGAGTTCGGTCACGGGAATCTTGCCGGCATTGATCAGGTCCTCATCGATCTCGTCGCCCTTGGCTTCGGGGCCCATGCCCAGCATGCCGTTCTCGGTGTGGAGGGTGATGTTCTGGTCCTCGGTGAGGTAGTTGGACACCAGGGTGGGCTGGCCGATCCCGAGGTTCACGAACGAGCCCGGGGCGATGTCGCGGGCCACGAGCCGGGCGAGGTCATCCCGGCCCAGGGGCGTGGCGGAGGTCTGGAGTGATGTTGCAGTGGTCAAGGTCAGGCCACCTTTCCGCTGGTGCCGGTTGCGCTGCGGTCTGAGGCCGGGACGCGGACAACCGTGTTGACGTGAATGCCGGGGGTGACCACGTTTTCCGGGTCCAGCGCCCCCGTGGGCACGATCTCGGAGACCTGCACGATGCTCTGCTTCGCGGCGGCAGCCATGATGGGGCCGAAGTTCCGGGCCGTCTTGCGGTAGACCAGGTTGCCCTTGCCGTCCGCCTTCAGTGCCTTGATCAGGGCGACGTCGGCGTGGATGGGGGTTTCAAAGACCTGGCCGCGGCCGTCAATGATCCGCGTTTCCTTGCCCTCGGCCAGCATGGTGCCGTATCCGGTGGGGGTGAAGAACCCGCCGATGCCTGCCCCGGCGGCACGGATCCGTTCGGCCAGGTTGCCCTGCGGCACCAGTTCCAGCTCGATCTCGCCGGCCTTGTACTTGGCGTCGAAGTGCCAGGAATCGGACTGCCGCGGGAAGGAGCAGATCATCTTCCGCACCCGGCCTTCCTTGATGAGCAGGGCCAGGCCCTGGTCGCCCTGCCCGGCGTTGTTGTTCACCACGGTCAGGTCCGTGGCGCCGCAGTCCAGCAGCGCGTCGATCAGTTCGAACGGCTGGCCGGCGTTGCCGAATCCGCCGATCATCACGGTGGAGCCGTCCTTGATGCCGGCCACGGCCTCCTGGACGGTGTCAACAAAAGTCAGCATTACTGGTCCTTTCCAGCGGTGACGTTCTCGAGTACCACGGCCAGGCCCTGGCCCACGCCGATGCAGATCGCGGCGACGCCCCAGCGTTCGCCGGAGGCCTGCAGGGACCGGGCCAAGGTGCCCAGGATCCGGGTGCCGGAAGCACCCAGCGGATGGCCCATCGCGATGGCCCCGCCATGCCGGTTCACGATCGAGGGATCGATGCCCCAGGCGTTGATGCAGGCCAGGGACTGCGCAGCGAACGCTTCGTTAAGTTCGACGGCGCCCACCTGGTCCCAGCCGATGCCCGCCTTCGCGAGGGCCTTGTTCGCCGCCTCCACCGGTGCGTACCCGAAGTACTGCGGATCATTCGCGTGCGCGCCGCGGCCGGCGATCCGGGCCAGCGGATCCAGCCCCAGCAGCCCGGCGGCCGCCTCGGACCCGATCCACGCCGCGGAGGCGCCGTCGGACAACGGCGATGCGTTCCCCGCTGTCACCGTGCCGTTCTCGGTCCGGAACACGGTCTTCAGCCCGGCCAGCTTCTCCGCCGACGATCCGGCACGGATGCCTTCGTCGCGGACCAGGTCCGTCCCGGGCACCGGGGCGACCAGGTTGTCGTAAAACCCTTCATCCCAGGCGGCGGCGGAGAGGTTGTGGGAGGCCGCGGCGAACTCGTCCTGCGCCTCGCGGGTCACGTTGTACTTCTCGCGCAGCCGCTCCGTGGCCTCGCCCAGGGAGATGGTCCAATCCTTGGGCATGGCCTTGTTCACCAGCCGCCAGCCCAGGGTGGTGGAGGCCAGGGTCATGTCCCCGGCCGGGTAGGGCTTCTCCGTCTTGGGCAGCACCCACGGGGCACGGGACATCGACTCGGCCCCGCCCACCAGCACCAGGTCGGCGTCGCCGGCGTTGACCTGCCGCGACGCGATGATCGCCGCGTCCAGGGACGAGCCGCAGAGCCGGTTGACCGTGGTGCCCGGGATGGACACCGGCAGCCCGGCCAGAAGGGTTCCCATCCGCGCGATGTTGCGGTTTTCCTCGCCCGCGCCGTTGGCGTTGCCGAACACCACCTCATCGATCCGCTCGGGATCAAGCCCGGGAGCCCGCTTCACGGACTCGCTGATAACGTGCGCGGCAAGGTCATCCGGCCGGACGCCGGCGAGGCCGGAACCGAACTTGCCAAAGGGGGTGCGCACGGCGTCGTACACAAATGCCTGGTTCATGGGGTTTTATCCGTTCCGGTGTTGTCCATGTCGTGGAACACCTGCTGTGCTGTCTTGAAGGCGGTGTTGGCGGAGGGGACGCCGCAGTAGATGGCGGTCTGGAGCAGGATCTCCTTGATCTCGTCCCTGCTCAGGCCGTTCCGGAGGGCGGCGCGGATATGCATGGCCAGCTCTTCCCAGTGCCCGTGCGCCACCATGGCAGTGATGGTGACGGCGGACCGCATCTGGCGCGGGAGCCCCGGGCGGGTCCAGATACCACCCCAGGCGATCCGGGTGATCATGTCCTGGAAGTCCTCGGTGAACTCATCCTTGTTGGCGTTGGCCCGGTCCACGTGCGCGTCCCCCAGGACTTCGCGCCGGACCACCATGCCGCCGTCGTAAATCTCCTGGCTGGTGGCGCCGGGCTGGACCACGCCGTGCCGCTCATTTCCGCTCACTTGGCTGCTCCTTGGGATTCGGTCCAGCTGATCAGGCTGCGCATGAGATCGGCAAGATGCGCGGGAGCCTCGGCCGGTGCCAGGTGCGCCACGCCTTCCAGCGTGACGGCAGTGGCGGTGCCGCCCCCGGCGGTGATGCCGGCTGCCACCTCGTCAGCCATGGCCGGCGTGGCCACGCCGTCCACCGCGCCGGCGATGACCTGGGTGGGGACGCGGATGCTGCCCAGCTGGCTGCGGACGTCGAAGGAGGCCAGGGCCTCGCAGCAGAAGGCGTAGCTGAAACGGTCGGCGTCGCGCAGGGCGTGCAGGAGCCGGCTGCTGAACTCGGGTTCCCGGTCCATGTAGCCCGGCGCGAACCAGCGCTGCGCCGAGCCCTGGATCATCACGGGTGTGCCCTGGGTGCGGACCGTTTCGGCCCGTTCCAGCCAGCCCTCCGGGGTGCCGATCTTCGCCCCGCTGTTCTGGATGGAGAGGCTCTTGAGCCGCTCGCCGTGCTTGATGCCCAGCTGCAGGCCCACGGCGCCGCCCAGTGAAACGCCGGCGTAGTGGAATGTTTCACCGGGGGCGATGGAATCCACCAGGTCCACCACGGCGTCCGCGAGGGCTGCGACGTCGAAGGTTTCGGTGGCTGCCGGAGAGACGCCGTGGCCGGGCAGGTCCCAGGCGACCACGTCGTAGTCATTGCCGAGCAGGGTGGCCACCCTGTTCCACAGGATGGAGGAGGTGCCCAGGGATGGGCCCGCCACCAGCAGGGGGTGGTCGCCAAGGGGTCGCTGGGGGGACAGCAGCGCTGCCTTCAGGGTTGGCTTAGCCACGGGAAGCTCCGTTCGCGTCGGTGGTCTGGGAATCAAAGTCGGGGAACGCCGCCAGGATGCGGCGGGAGATCTGGGCCGCCTGGCCCAGGTAGCTGCCGGGGTCCAGGAGCTCCTCCAGCCGCTGGTCGGGAACGACGGCGGCAGGGACGGCCTCGCGGAGCAGCTTCCGGTAGGTGGCGGCCTGGTCGGAAGGCGGTGCTTGAAGGGTCTGGTCCACCACGTCCTGCAGCTGCTGCTTGCCGGTGCGGCCGTCCTTCCCGTCCAGGAGGGGCGCCACGGCCGCGCTGACGCCTTCTGCCAGCAGCAGCGGCCCGGACAGGTCCAGGTTGCGGCGCATGGCGTCGGGGAACACCTGGAGTCCTTCGGCGAGCTCACGGATATGTCCGGCAGCGCCGAGCGTGAGCGCCAGGAGCTGGCGGAGTGCCGGCCATTCGATGTGCCAGGCGCCGTCCGGGCGTTCGTCGTTGAAGGTGGCGGCGGCCAGGTGCAGCTGGGCAGCCAGGCCGGGCGCCTGCAGTGCGGCGCTGCGGACCAGGACGGACAGGACCGGGTTCTGCTTTTGCGGCATGGCAGAGGAAACCCCGCGCCCGGGAGCGCGTGGCTCGGCAAGCTCGGCCACCTCGGGCCTGCTCAGGAACAGGACGTCCGCGGCGATCTTTCCGAACGCATCCAAAACCGAAGCCAGCCCATGCCCAAGGGACGTGATGGCCAGCCGGTTGGTGTGCCAGGGAGCCGCCGCGGGGGCCAGGCCCAGCTGGGCGGCCAGGGCATCGGCCAGGGTAAACGGGGTGGCAGTGGATCCGTCGGTCAGCACGGTTGCGGCGGCGAGCGTTCCCGCAGCCCCGCCGAACTGGACCGGGAACTCCAGGCCTTGCAGCTGCCGGCCGGCGGCGGCCACGCCCTGGAACCACTGCGCGGCCCGGAGCCCGAAGGTATAGGGAAGCGAATGCTGCGTCAGGCTCCTGCCCACGCACAGCGTCTGCGCATGTTGCCCCGCCAGGGCGGCCAGCGCCGCGGCGGTGCCTTTGAGGTCGGCCAGCACGGCGTGGACGGTGTTGCGGGCCACCAGCATGAGGGCGGTGTCCAGCACGTCCTGGCTGGTCAGGGAGGTATGCACGGCCTTCCCGGCACCGATCCCGGCGCTGTCCAGCGCGGCCACCTTCTTCCGGAGGTCCGCCAGCAGCGGAATGACCGGGTTGCCGCCGCCCTGGGCACGCAGCGCGATGTCGGCGAGGTCGTATCGCCCTGCCTCGGCAGCGGAAGCCACGACGGCGGCAGAACCGGCAGGTGCCAGGCCGGCCCGTTGCAGCACGGCTGCCCAGCCCGATTCGACGGCGAGGATCGCCGCCAGCACTGCCCGGTCCCCCGTCAGCGCCGCCACCAACGGTGACGCTGATACGGGACTGAGCAGGCCGGCGTCGGCCTCTTCCGCGAAGGCGCGCAGATCTCCCGGGGCGGCGTTGGTCACTGGAAGTCCAGGAAGACCGTCTCGCCCTCACCCTGGAGGCGGATGTCCCAGGTGAGGCCGCCGTCAGGGTCGCGGCGGGCGATGAGCGTCTTGCGGCGCTCCGGATCCAGCGAGCTGAGCAGGGGGTCGTTGGCCAGCGCCTCGGCGTCCTCAGGCAGGTAGATGCGGGTGAACAGCCGGTTGGTCAGGCCGCGGGCAAAGAGCGCCACGGAGATGAACGGCGCCGCACCCGGTTTGGTGGGGCCGGGGTTGACCGTGGTGAACGTGAAAACGCCGGAGTTGCCCACGGCGCCGCGGCCCCACCCAGTGAAGGTGTAGCCGTCGCGGACCAGGGAGCCGGTGCGCTGGACAACCCTGCCGTCGGCGTCCGGCTGCCAGATTTCCAGGATGGCGTCCGGGATGGTGTGGCCGGCGCCGTCGTAGACGGTGCCCTGCAGGCGGGTGGAGCCCGGGAAGCCGGGAGGCAGCAGCTCGTTGTCCTTCTCGAACGGAAGCGCATAGCCATAGAAGGGGCCAACGGTCTGGCCCGGGGTGGGAACAAGTTTGGTGCTCATTTTCCTACTCCTCGTCACCTTCTGCGCCGAGCGCCTCGTTTTCGGTCCAGGTCCGCTTGGGCCCGGTCAGGACGATGTCCCAGTTGTAGCCCAGGGCCCACTCGGGCTCGGTGAGGCTGTGGTCGTAGGTGGCCACCAGGCGGTCGCGGGCGTCCTGGTCCACGATGGTCTGGTAGATGGGGTCCAGCGGGAAGAGCTGGTCGCCCGGGAAGTACATCTGGGTGATGATGCGCTGGGTGAACTCCGTGCCGAACAGCGAAAAGTGGATGTGGGCGGGTCGCCACGCGTTCAGGTGGTTCTTCCAGGGGTAGGCGCCGGGCTTGATGGTGATGAACCGGTAGGAGCCGTCCGGGCCGGTGATGCAGCGGCCGATGCCGGTGAAGTTGGGGTCGATCGGGGCGGGGTGCTGGTCGCGCTTGTGGATGTAGCGGCCGGACGAGTTGGCCTGCCAGATTTCCACCAGCTGGCCTGCCACCGGGCGGCCGTCGCCGTCCAGGACCTTGCCGGCGACGATAATCCGCTCGCCCAGCGGTTCGCCGTTGTGCTGGATGGTCAGGTCGGACTCCAGGGCGTGCACGTCCTGGTGCCCGAACGCCGGCGAGTACAGCTCGATGGTCTCCGGATCCGCGTGGTGCAGGCTCTTGGTGGGGTGGCGCAGGATGCTGCTGCGGTACGGCGGGTAGTCCAGCCGCGGCTGGGTCTCCGGCTGGGCGCCGTCCTTCAATGCCCGCTGGTAGGCCTCGCCGATGGCGTTGATCTCTGCGCTGAGGTCCGCCTGTAACTCGATGGCCTTGTCCAGGGGCTGGTGGGCAGCCTTCGGTTCGGCCGGGGGCACGAGTTCCTCCGACTCCAGCTCGGCGGTGATGTCTTCCGGCATGGCTGGCTCCTTTCTGATCTGTTCGGTTTCTTGCGTCCGGGGTTGTGTGGTGCGGTCTAAGGCGTGCGGTGCAGCGAGTCGTACTGGACGGCGTGGCGCACCGGAGCATTGGGGGCGCCGTAGCCGTCGTAACCGCCGCGGCGTTCCACCATTTCGAAGAACACGCTGCCCACGGTGGCGGTGTAGAAGTGCAGGAATTCGCCGTCGGCGTCGCGGTCGAACAGCAGGTTCAGCTCCTGCAGGGTGGCCAGGAACCCAGGCTCCAGGTCGAACCGGGCGTCCAGGTCCTCGTAGTAGTTGGCCGGGATCTGCAGGAATTCCAGGCCCCGTTCCCGGGCTGCCCGGGCTGTGGCCACGAGGTCGTCCACGGCAAAGGCGATGTGCTCCTGGTAGGTCTTGCGGACCTCGCTCCGTGCCTGCTGGATGGGGGCGAGGTTGAGCACCAGCCGCACCGCGCCGTCGGAGGTCTGCATGACCTGCGAGCGCACCAGCCCGCTGGGGCTTGGCACCTCCGCGAACGGCTGCGGCTCCAGGGCCAGGGCGCTGGTGTAGAAGAGGACAGCTTCGTCGAAGTGCTGCCACGGCTGGGCAAGGTTGACGTGGTCGATCACGGCACTGGCTCCGGCGGACGGGTGTTCCAGCCCCTCCCCGAACTCGTGGGTCCACGCCGCCGTGCCGTCCGGGCTGCCCTGGCAGAGAAAGATCTCGGTGGAATCGGGCGCGGAGATGCCCTGGAAGACTTCCTCGTCCGCCTGCACCTTGCGGGCCACCACGGGGGCCTTGAGCTGCTGGGCGCGCGCCGAGGCAATCACGGGGGAATCGACGTCGAACCCCAGTGCGGCAATGGCCGGCTCGGCATGCCGGGCCGCCTGTTCGTTGATGATCACCCGGGCCTGGCCCATGGTCCACAGCTGGACGTCCTTGGTGCGGTGCCTGCCCTCGAAGGCGAAGCCCAGCTGGCCCAGGAGTTTCTCCAGCTGCGCGGTGTCGTCCGCCTTGACCTCGGCAAAGTTGAAGCCCGCGGGTTCGTTCACCTTGGGCAGGGTGGCAAGTTCCATGGGGTAACGACGGCGGAGCGCTGCTCCGTTGCCTGGTGCGGCTTCGGTACCGGCCAGCCACTTGGCGCTCTGTTCTTCAAGCCAGATGAGCGACCGCATGGCATCCACGGCCGTCCGCTCCACGTCCGACTGGCGGAAAACGTCATTGAAGACTTCCAGCGAAACGGGTCCGGTGTACCCGGCCCGGACCACGTGGCCCATGAACTTGGCCAGCTCAAACTGGCCCTCGCCCGGGAACACCCGGTAGTGCCGGCTCCAGGACAGCACATCCATGGAGAGCTTGGGGGCGTCCGCAACCTGGACGAAGAAGATCTTCTCCGGGTTGAATGCCTCAATGTGGGCGGTTTCCCAGTCCCGCGAGAGGATGTGGAAGGAGTCCAGGCAAGTGCCCAGATTGGGATGGTCAACCATCTCCACCAGCCGGTAGGCATGCTCGTAGTCGTTGACGTACTTGCCCCACGCAAGCGCTTCATAGGCCACCTTGACGCCGTGGTCGCCGGCCAGGTTGGCAAGCTGTGCCAGCTGCTCGGCGCGGAGGCCGTCGTCGTCGATGGTGGCGGTGGCAACGTTGGAGCAGACCAGGATGGTGTCCATGCCCAGGCGGGCCATGAGCCGGAACTTGGCCTCGGCCCGGCGGAGGTTGGCCTTCAGCAGGTCCGGGCTGACGCCGTCAAAATCCCGGAAGGGCTGGTAAAGATCCAGGCCAAGGCCCAGGTCCGCGGCCAGCTTGCGGACGTCCTCGGGACTCAGCGGGGACGTCACCAGGTCCTGCTCGAAGATCTCGATGCCGTCGAAGCCTGCGATGGCGCAGGCCTGCATCTTCTCTTTGAGGGTTCCGGACAGGCAGACAGTGGCGATTCCGGTGCGCATCAGGCAGCCACCTCTTCCGCTGCCACGAGCTCCAGGAAGTGGGCGCGCATGCGGTCCGGGTCCGCGTCCAGCCCGGTGAAGATCCGGAACGCGTCCGCGGCCTGGCCCACGGCCATCCGGCCGCCGTCCAGGACGTCGCAGCCCTTGGCCCGGGCGCCGCGGACCAGTTCCGTGTCGATGGGGCGGTAGACGATATCCGCCACCCAGTGCCGGGACTCCAGCAGGTCCAGGTCCAGCGGCACGCCGGGGTGGGCGGCCATCCCCACGGGGGTGCAGTGCACCAGGCCGTCGGCCACGCGCATCAGCTGCGGCAGCTCCGCCGTCGTACCTGCCGTGACGGTGCTGTCCGGGAAGAAGCCCTGGAGCTCGGCGGCCCGGGCTGCCGCGCGTCCCGGGTCCACGTCCACCAGGTGCAGGGTCCTGACGCCGGCGGTCAGCAGGGCGTAGGCGACGGCAGATCCGGCACCGCCGGCACCGAGCTGGACCACGCGGTCCAGCGACGCCCCGGGGAGGCCGGAAGCCAGTGCCGCGGCGAAGCCGGAGAAGTCGGTGTTGTAGCCGATGAAGCGGCCGTCCCGGATCACCACGGTGTTGACGGCGCCCAGGCGGCGGGCGTCCGGGGAGATTTCGTCAAGGTACTCCAGGACCAGCTGCTTGCAGGGATGGGTGATGTTCAACCCATTGAAGCCCAGCGTCCGGGCGCTCTGCAGGATGCTGCCGACGGACTCGCCCGCCAGTCCCAGCTCCAGGAGGTCGATGGGGCGGTAGAGGTAACGCAGGCCCTGCACGTCACCTTCCCGTTCGTGCATGGGCGGCGTGAGCGACGGCGTGACACCGTCTCCAACCAGTCCCACGAGGTAGGACTCAGTTCGAATACTCATCCGTGCAGCTCCTTTGGTAACGGCACCGGCAGTGTCCATGCGGGGATGGGCTGCGCCGGTGATAGGGATTACAGTACAGCATTTGTTCACTTCTCGCACTACTGTTCGAGATACGAACCAAATATTTTGAGTAACGGCACAGGCGCCTTAGCCGCGCTGCGGAAGGCGTGCAGCCAACTCGGCTGCCGCATCGACCAGGACGGGGACGTGGGCCTCCAGCTCCTCGAGGCTCAGGCGGAAGACCGGAACGGCCGTCGCCAGGGAGGCAAAGGCGTGGCCCTGGCTGTTGAGCAGGGGCACCGCCACGGCACGCATGCCGGCCTCGTTCTCCTCATCCATGACCGCGTAGCCGCGGCGGCGCACCTCCTCGATTTCCGCCCGGAACGCGTCCCGGTCGGTGATGGAGCGGGCGGTGAGCGCCTCGAGCGGGAGTTCCGCGAGCAGCCGCTCCCGTTCCGCATCCTCGGCGAATGCCACCAGGGCCTTGCCGACGGCAGTGGTGGACAAGGAGCCCAGGTGGCCCGGATCGCTGGTGACGCGGAAGATCTGCGGCCCGTCCACCTTGCTGACGGTGAGGTGGTGCAGGCCGTCCCGGACGCTGAGGATGGTGGCTTCCCCGGTCTGCTCGGTCACCCGGCGCAGGATGGGCATGGCAGTGCCCGCGAAACCGTGGTGGTTGGAGACCCGCTGGCCCAGCTGGAAGATGCGCAGGCCCAGGTGGTAGCGGCGGCCGTCCGGCTCGTAGTCAACAAAGCCGTCACGGGTCAGGGATCCGAGCAGCCGGTAGGTTGTGCTGAACGGCAGTTCCGCGCGGCGGGAAATTTCCGCGGCGCTGGCACCGCGGGGTTCGTCCCCCAGGAGGACAAGCAGGCCCAGGGCCTTGCCCACCATGTCCGTGCGTTCCGCAGGACGCGCGCCAACCTTCGCCTCCGGGGGCATGGCGTTCACGGGCTCCGTGGCGGCAGGGGCAGCAGCGGATTCTTCATTGGCCGCTGTGGTTTGGTTCACACTCATGGCAATCATGTTGCCACAATGTGAGAGCTATTTCTAGATGGTGATTATTTTCTTGACAGGTGACTGCCCTCACAGTCATAGTTTCTATATCGCACAAGTAGCTCCCACCATGTGGCTACTGACGCCGGGTCTTCTTCCGGACTCCAGCCGCATCGCGCCCCGCCCGCACCAAGGCAGCGGCGGCTGCGACCTCCAGATCCATCCGCGACAATGTCGTCACACCAAAGGAACACCATGAGCCAGACACTTCCGTCCGCCGGGGCGGGTGCCCTCACCCGTGCCGGGACGCCCAGGAAAGCAGCCCTCGCCAGCTTCCTGGGCAGCGCCGTCGAATACTACGACTTCTTCATCTTCGGATCCGCTGCGGCGCTGATCTTCCCCAAGGTCTTCTTCCCCGATGCAGACACCAACGCTGCCATCATGTCCTTCGCCACCTTCGGCTTCGCCTACGTGGCACGTCCCGTGGGCGCCATCATCCTGGGCCACTTCGGCGACCGGGTGGGCCGCCGGAAGGTCCTGATGTTTACCCTGCTGCTCATGGGCGCGTCGACGTTCGTGATCGGCTGCCTCCCCGACTTCCACACGGTCGGCTGGTGGGCCCCGGTCCTGCTGGTGCTGGCCCGCCTGTGCCAGGGCCTCTCCGCCGCCGGTGAGCAGGCCGGCGCCTCGTCCATGACCCTGGAGCACGCTCCGGACAACCAGCGTTCCTTCTTTACGTCCTGGACCCTCACCGGTACCCAGGGCGGCCAGATCCTCGCCGCCCTGGTCTTCATCCCCGTCCTGGCCCTGCCGGATGAGATCAAGTACGGCATCGGCTGGCGCGTCCCGTTCTGGCTCAGCGCCGTCGTGGTCATGGTTGCCTTCTTCATCCGCCGCACGCTGCACGAGCCGCCGGCCTTCGAGGAAGCGCAGAAGAACGCCCAGATCTCCAAGCTCCCGGTGGCCGACCTCCTCAAGGGCCACTGGCGCGACGTCCTGCGTGTTGTCGCCTGCGCCTTCATTGCCGCCGTCTCCACCGTCTTCGGCACCCTGGCCATCAGCTACGCCAAGACCGTGGCCGGAGTGGACGGCACCACCACCCTGTGGCTCGTCGTCGGGGCCAACCTGGTGGCCCTGGGCACCCAGCCGCTCTTCGGGAAGCTCGCGGACAGGATCGGCCGCAAGCCCGTCTTCATTTACGGCGCCGTGGCCAGCGCAATCCTCACCCCGCTGTTCCTGCTCAGCCTGGAATCCCACAGCATCCCGTTGATGTTCGTTGCAGCCATCGGCTTCTTCTCCTTCGGCTACGCCGCCTCCAACGCCGTGTGGCCGTCCTTCTACGCCGAGATGTTCAGCACCAAGGTCCGCTTCTCCGGCCTGGCCATCGGCACCCAGCTCGGGTTCCTGATGGCTGGCTTCGCCCCGGCCATTGTGGCTGCCATGGGCGGCATCCAGGCGGGCGGCTGGGTCCAGATCAGCATCTTCACCGCCATCATCTGCGCCATCGCCGCCGTCTCGGCACTCACGGCCAAGGAGTCCTTCCGGACCCCCACCAACCTGCTGGGCGTGAAGTAGGCGCCGAAAGCGTCACACCAGCCCGGTTTTAGAGCCGGAAAGCCCGCCATTCCCCCAAATGGCGGGCTTTCCTTCGTGAAAGATGGGCTGCTTCGGAAGCGTCCCGCAGGGCACTTACCCCCGCCCGGTCTCCAGCACCGAGGCCAGGTCAAAATTGACCGGTTCCTCCAATTGCTCATAGGTGCAGGACTCCGGGTCCCGGTCCGGGCGCCAGCGGTTGAACTGGGCCGTGTGGCGGAACCTGTCGCCCTCCATGTGGTCGTAGCGGACCTCCACCACCAGTTCGGGCCGCAGTGGGACGAAGGACAGGTCCTTCCCGGCGCTCCACCTGCTGCCTTCGGCGTTCCGCGGCGTCCGTTCCCCTTCTTCCTGCTTGCCCCACGCCCACGGGTGGCCCTCGAAGCCGGTCACCAGCGGCTGGAGTTCTTCGAACAGTTCCTTGCGGCGCTTCATGGGGAAGGCGCCGATCACGCCCACGCTCGCCAGGCCGCCGTCGTCCTTGTAGAGGCCCAGCAGGAGGGACCCGATAGCATCGGGACCGCTCTTGTGGAGGCGGTATCCTGCCACCACGCAGTCGGCCGTGCGCTCGTGCTTGACCTTGAACATCACCCGCTTGTCCGGCTCGTACCGGCCGTCCAGCCGCTTGGCCACGATGCCGTCCAGCCCGGCGCCCTCGAACTGTTCGAACCACTGCGCGGCCGTGGCTTTGTCCGTGGTGGCAGCTGTGAGATGGACCGGGGCACTGCTGGCCGCGAGCGCCTTCTCCAGCGCGGCCCGCCGCTCAGAAAAAGGCCTGCCAGTGTAGTCGTCGTCGTCCAGCGCCAGCAGGTCGAACGCCACGAAGCTCGCCGGGGTTTGTTGGGCCAGCAGCTTCACCCGGCTGGCCGCGGGGTGGATGCGCTGCTGCAGGGTGTCGAAATCCAGCCGGTCGCCGGACGCACCGATAAGGATGATCTCGCCGTCCACCACGCAGCGCGGCGGCAGGTTTTCCTTCAGTGCCGCAACGAGCTCCGGGAAGTAGCGGGTCATGGGCTTCTCGTTGCGGCTGCCGATCTCCAGGTCATCACCGTCGCGGAAGATGATGGACCTGAAGCCGTCCCATTTTGGCTCGTAGCTGAGGTCCGCGCTTCCTGGAATGCCGTCAATGCCGCTGACGGCCTTGGCGAGCATGGGCGGGACGGGCGGCATCACGGGAAGTTCCATAGTGCCCATTCTTGCCCGGCCAGCGCCCTGCACGGTAGGGCGGCGCGGCGGCGGAGTGGTTTTCAGCCTGCCAGCAGCCAAACCACCAGCACCAGCACCGGCGCCGCGGCGGCGGTGGAGAGCAGGATGGTTTCCCGCGCCACCGCCACCCCCCTCCCGTACTTGCTGGCGAACAGGAACACGTTCTGGGCCGAGGGAAGCGCCGCCATGAGCACTACGCCCAGCAGCATGTGGTGGTCCAGGTTGAAGAGGAAGCGGCCGACGACGAACGCCACCGCCGGCATCACCGCGGACTTGAGTGCCGTGGCAGTGAGGATTTCGGCCGTGTGGCCGCCGCTTCGAAGCATCTTTGTTCCGTGCAGCGACATCCCGAAGGCCAGGAGCACCACCGGCACTGCAGCACCGCCCAGGAGCGTCAGTGGAGCCATCACCGGAGCCGGAAGCTGCACATGGAACGCGGCCAGGACCACGCCCAGGAGCGAGGCGATGATCATGGGGTTCCGGAAGGGCTGCGTCAGCATGAGCCGGGGCGAAAACCGGCCGGCCTCGGAGAGGTCCAGCAGGGTCAGGACCAGCGGGGCGAACAGGAGCAGCTGGACCAGCAGGACCGGAGCTACGGGAGTGGCGTCCCCCAGGGCATACAGCGTGATGGGGATGCCGATGTTGTTGGCGTTGACGTAGGAGCCCGCCATCGCGCCCACGGCCGTCTCCGCGAGCGGCCGCGGAAACCAGATCCGGCTGGCGGCCACATACAGGAGGGCCGTGATCGCCGCCGTGATCATGGCGAGCGGAACGTATGCGGAGAGGACCACGGAGAGGTCCGATTTCAGCACCACGGTGAAGAGCAGCACCGGGTTGGTGATGAAGAAGGCGGTCCGGGTCAGCGCCGAGATGGTGGGTTCATCGCCCAGGCCGCAGCGTGCGGCGATGTAACCCACGGCAATGACGACGCCGATCACCGCCAGTCCGATCAGCACACCGCCCACGTGGGGTACTTCCTTCCGCTCCCGCCGCATCCTGCCGCGCCGCAGGACAAAGTACTACAAGTCTCAAACTTATCGGACAAGCGGTCCCGACATTGCCAGGTGGGCCGCGTGACCCGCTGCCCCCGGTGTGCGCTGTGTGAAAAGATCAACCATGCACGCAATGCAGCACTCCAGCAAGCTTGAAAACGTCCGGTATGAGCTCCGCGGGCCAGTCCTGCAGGCGGCCAAAAACATGGAGGCCGAAGGGCACCGGATCCTCAAGATGAACCTCGGGGACACGGCGCCGTTCGGCCTGGAAGCACCTGAATCCGTGGTGGTGGACATGATCCACCACCTTCGCGGCGCCCAGGGCTACAGTGACTCCAAGGGCATTTTCACGGCGCGGACCGCCATCTCGCAGTACTACCAGACGCGTGGCCTGATGAACATCGGGGTCGAAGACATCGTGATCGGCAACGGCGTCAGCGAACTGATCTCCATGTGCCTCCAGGCGTTCATGGAGAACGGCGACCAAATTTTGGTCCCGGCACCGGACTACCCTTTGTGGACCGCCGCCGTGACCCTGACGGGCGGAAAACCCGTGCACTACGCCTGCGACGAGGCGGAGAACTGGTGGCCGGACATGGCCGACGTGGAGGCAAAGATCACCAGCCGCACCAAAGGCATCGTGATCATCAACCCGAACAACCCCACCGGCGCCGTCTACCCCCGCCACATCCTGGAGCAGTTCGCGGCGCTGGCCCGGAAGCACAACCTGGTCCTGTTCTCGGATGAGATCTACGAGAAGGTGCTGTATGACGACGCAAAGCATATCCACACCGCGTCCGTGGCTGAGGACCTGTGCTGCCTGACGTTCAGCGGACTGTCCAAGGCCTACCGGATGCCTGGCTACCGGGCAGGATGGGTGGCCATCACCGGACCGCTTGCCGCTACCGCCGCCTACCGTGAAGGCCTTGAGCTGCTTGCCTCGCTGCGCCTTTGCGCCAACGTTCCCGCCCAGCATGCCATCCAAACCTGCCTGGGCGGCTACCAGAGCATCGAGGCGCTGGTGAAACCCGGAGGCCGGCTGCGCGAGCAGCGGGACCTTGCCCATAGACTCCTTACCGCCATTCCCGGCGTGACCTGCGTGCCGGCGTCGGGCGCCATGTACCTGTTCCCGCGCCTGGACCCGGACCTGTATCCCATTGCCAATGACGAAAAATTCGTCCTGGACCTGCTCCGGGACCAAAAGATCCTGGTCTCCCACGGCTCGGCCTTCAACTGGCCCGCGCCGGACCACTTCCGGTTTGTCATCCTCCCCTCGGTGCTGGACATCGAGGAAGCCGTCCGGCGGATTTCCAGCTTCCTGGCCGCCTACCGCAACGGCACGGACGAATAACGCCGGGGACATGTAAGCAGAGGCAGGAAACCGCAGCGGCGCGAAGAACTAACCGGGCGCTAACCACGGGGAAACCGCGTCGCAACATTCCCGGCCCACACTGGGTAGTGCAGGCAAGAGCCGGCACCAGCTCCAGCCAGGAGGCCCCCGATGTTGAAGAAAGCGACCACGCATGTAACCAGAGTCCGCGCCCTGGACCAGCTCCACCGCGGTGACGAAATCGAAGCCCGCCTCTCCGTGGGCCCTTCCTACGACGACGTGGTGATCCGCCGCGGCAGCGTGCAGGAAACGGCGCCCGGCATTGGGGTGGTGTGGATCCTGGACCGGATCACGGGGGTCCGGAAAGCAATCAATACGGACGAATGCACCGTCTGGCGTGTGGCATAGGGACCTGGATGCGGGGCTGCGGGCGTAGTCAGTAAGGACTGCCCGCCACCGGCCCGCCTCCCGGTCAGCCGCCGGCCACGGACTGGATCACCAGTACTTCCTGGCCCGGCGCCACCCTGGTATCCAGGCCCTGCAACCGCCGCACCTCGTCGCCGTTGACGTAGATGTTGACGAACCGGCGCAGCGCACCGGTTTCGTCACGGAGCCGCCGGCCCAGCACCGGGTAGTCGGAGGCCACCGCATCAAGCAGGCTTTCCACCGTCACCGGCCCGTCCGCGGGCGCAGTCAGTACGGACTGCCCGCCGGCCAGGGGCTGCAGGACGCTGGGCAGCAGCAAAGAAATCTCAGGCACCTGCCACCACGGCCGCCCTGACACACAGGACATCAGGCAGGTGGGAGGCCACCTCCCTGAATGTCTCCCCTTCATCCGCACTCGCATAGACCGTCCCGCCCCGCGTACCGAAGTACACGCCGGCGGGATCTGCAGTGTCCACGGACGCCGCGTCCCTGAGCACGCTGTTGTATTCGTGCTCAGGGAGCCCGGTGCTGAGCCGCTTCCAGGTGTTCCCGGCGTCGTCGGTGCGGTGGACGGCAAGCTTTCCGTCGGGCGGGATGCGTTCGCCGTCGGCCTTCAACGGAATAACCCAGGCGGTGCCCTCCCTGCGGGGATGCGTGAGCATGACGAAGCCGAAATCGGCAGGCAGGCCTTCGGCGATGGAGGTCCAGCTGTCCGCATTGTCGTCCGTCCGGTACACCCCATGGTGGTTCTGGGCATAGAGGCGCCCTTCCACGGCGGCATCGGCGGCGATCTTGTGCACGCACTGGCCGAACTCGGGATTGGGGTCCGGCATGAAGTAGGCCGAGATGCCCTTGTTGCGCGCCTCCCAGGAGGTGCCGCCGTCCAGCGAGCGGTAAACGCCGCCGGTACTCATGGCAACGTGCACCGTTTCCCCGGCCGGCTGGACCACGATCGAATGCGCAGCCGCCCCGCCATAGCCCGCTCCCCATTCGCTGCGGTGCGGGTGGTCCCACAAGCCGCGGTTCAGCTCGAAGTGCTCCCCGCCGTCCGTGGATTTCCAGACGGAGATGGGTTCGGCTCCGGCCCATACCACTCCGGGGCGGGACCCGGCGTCCGGATAGATCTGCCAGACCCGCTCCAATGCTGCCCCGGTGTCCTCTGGGAACTTGATGGCGCCCTGTTCCGGCTCGGTCCAGGTGGTGCCGAAGTCGTCGGAGTGGGCAACCGTTGGTCCCCAGTGCGGACTGCGGACACCCACCAGGATGCGCGTGCGGCCTTCCCTGGTATCGATCCCGATGCTGGGGATCTCCGCCATGAGGAAGTGCGGCCCGGTGAAGGACCACTCCTGCCGGTCCCGGCTCGTGGCAAGCCACAGCCCTTTCTTGGTCCCGATTGCCAGGACAAATGATTCTGCGGCCGTTGCCATGCGGACCATGCAACCACCGGATCAGTCACCGCGCAACGTTTCCAGGTGCGCAGGCTCCACATTCACAGAGGCAGGAGTCAGTCCACGAACTCCGACTGCGTCTGGATGAAGTCCCAGTCGGCGACGGTCAGCACGGCGGCGGGATTTCCGGGGTGCGGGCCGCCCGCCTCAGCGATGCCCTGGAGCACCGGAAGGGGCAGTTCCTCCGCATAAAGGTTTTCCCGCAGCCACTCTTTGCTGGCGAGGTCCAGGTCCAGCCACCACATAAAGATTTCCACGAAACCCCTCCTTGCGTCGCTTTAAACGTTAGGCGCGGCCCCTCCGGGGGACAAGGTGCTGCGGCCGGAAGCAGGTGTGTCCGGCCGGGTTTCAAGTACTGGCAGGTAACTTTCCCGGCCAACCCCGTTGAAAGACGAGTATCCCCTACTGGCGACTGCGCAAGGCGGCGCTCCTAGCCTGAAATCTCAAGCAAGCTGACCGTGCTGCTGGGGCATACGGCGTCACCGCTGGCCTTTCCTCGCCATGGTCCGTTTCACACATATATGGGGAGACAAAATGAAACGCACCTTAGCAACAATGGGGGTGATGGGGCTTGGCCTTATCAGCCTCACAGCGCCCGCCATCGCGGCTTCCGACCAGGTGGTGGTCGCCCGCTCAAACGGAAGCGCCCTGATACCGCTGGAGATCAATACCAACGGCGGCACTAACAACGGCGGTGGCAACAACACCGGTGACACCAACAACGGCGGCGGCAACAACATCGGTGGCGGCAACGGCGGCGGCGGCACCAACAACGGTGGCGGCAACGGCGGCGGCGGCACCAACAACGGTGGCGGCAACGGCGGCGGCGGCACCAACAACGGTGGCGGCAACGGCGGCGGCGGCACCAACAACGGTGGCGGCAACGGCGGTGGCGGCACCAACGGCGGCGGCACCGGCGGCACCAACAACGGCGGCGGCAACGGCGGTGGCGGCACCAACGGCGGCGGCACCGGCGGCACCAACAACGGCGGCGGCGGCAACAACGGCGGTGGCGGCACCAACAACGGTGGCGGCAACGGTGGCGGCAACGGCAACGGTGGCGGCAACGGCAACGGCGGCGGCAACAACGGTGGCGGCAACGGCAACGGCGGCGGCAACAACGGTGGCGGCAACGGCGGCGGTGGCGACAATACCGGCGGCGACAATACCGGCGGCAACACCGGCGGCGACAATACCGGCGGCGGCGATACCGGCGGCGACAATACCGGCGGCGACAATACCGGCGGCAACACCGGCGGCGACACAACCGGTGGAACTGCTCCGGCCGCTGTGGCGGCTGTGGCCCCTGCTGCCGCACCCGCGCAGCCGGCGCCCGCCAAGCAGGCTGTTGCCACACCCAAGGCCGCCCCTGCCGCGGCACCCGTCAGCGTTGGCACGAACCAGGGCTACAACGCACAGACGGCTGTGGGAGCACCGGATGGCTTGCCAGGCTGGCTGGTAGGCCTGGGAGCGCTTGCTGCCGCGGGCACCGTGGTGGCAGTACGGCGCCAGTCGCGTCCGCTGCACACTGCCGGCTAGCCGGAACACCGCCACCACCAGTGGCCCCCTGACAAGGAAGGCGTCCTGCCAGTGCCCGGCAGGACGCCTTCCTTCCACCCCCGCCAACCCGTGAGGAGCGCCATGCGGCAGGATCGAAGCCGGCACGCAGCCCCCAGCCGCGGGATGTGGCGGCGCATATGGCGCCGGTGGAACGCCGGTGACCTGGCAATCCTGTGCTGTGGCGTCCTCGCCTTCGTGTCATTCACCCTCGGCGCTCCCCTGTTCCACCCGGCACCGCCACTGGCAATCGGAAATGCCCCCGCTTCGGTTGCCCTCGTTCGTGGCGGCATTCCATCCGCCGCTGGGGCGGCTCCCATTGCGGAGACCGGCCTGCCGGACGCCGCAGCGGCACCCGACCAGGCAGCGGCAGCCCAGGCTCCTGGCGAAACAGCAACGGAAGCGCCTGCGGGACCGGAGCTTCCGGCGGCGTCCCAGCCGGTCCGCATCCGCTACCCGTCGGCCGCCTTCGATGTGCCCGTCCACCCGCTGGACCTGGACAGTGGGGCCCAATACAGCCGGACCATTGAACCTCCCGCCACCAAGGACGGCTACTGGCTCACGCCCTTCGGGGTTCCGGGCAAGGGCTCCGGCAACACCACCTACGTGATTGGCCACAGTTGGGACGGCGCGGATGCTCCCTTCAACCACCTCAGTTCGGCGGCGGCCGTTGGCGACCGCCTGGAGGTGGAAACAGTGGCGGGAACCATCAGCTACCGGGTGGACAGCGTCACGACCTACCTGAAGTCCAGCCTCAAGGACAGCCCCGTCTGGGACATGGTGCCCAACCGGCTGGTCCTCATCAGCTGCTACACCGAGGATCCGTGGGGCAAGAACGTGGTGGTCACGGCATATCCCAGCCTTCCCTAGGCCTCCGGGCCCGCACTCCGGAAGTTTGACGGGCCGAACGAACCTGTTCATGCAGCCGGTGCGGGCGGACAATTGCAGCATGACATGGGAAAACTTCGACGGCGCTCCGCTGCTGACGGGAATCATGCCCAAACAGCACCCGGAGGTACTCCAGACCGCAGCCTCCCTGGCAGCCCGGTTGTCGGCGCCATTGGTCTGCGCGTACGTGGACGAAGCCAGCTACCTGGTGGAATGGGACCCGGCCCGCTCCGCCCACCGGCTTTCCCTGCACCCGGACGCAGATGACGACATGCTGGCGCTGACAACGGAGTTGAAGGCACAGGTCCAGGCTGCGGCGGACAAGGTGCCTTCCGACGGCGGGCCCCTGCAGTGGTCCTTCCGCACCCTTTCAGGCGATCCCGCACGGGCGCTGGCGCAACTGGCCGCCGAACTGGATGCCCCGGTCATCATCGTGGGCACCTCCGAGCGCGGCTTCACGCACCGGCTCTCGGAGGCACTCAACGGATCGGTCGGGCAGTGGCTAAGCCACCACCAAAGCCGCCCCGTGCTTGTGGTTCCATACCGGATGCCGGCCCATGAGGACAGGCCCTGAGCGGCGGATACCGGGGAAAATACGCCTGGAAATGGCGGGCTTAAAGTAAAGCGAAAGTACTTATTCGTGGTGCTGGCGCGCTGCCCGTACCTGCCAGTAAGCTGATTCAAGCAAGGCCGATCCACACGAGTGGAAGCCGGATTTGCCCAAAAGCTGCTCCGGAGTGCGTATCCCCCAATAACGCACTCCGGAGCTTTTTTTGTGCCCGGGATAATGTCCCACGGACGGGTGGGAAGAGTTCCCGGATACCCCTAGGGGGTACTTGCGCTCATACCCCCAAGGGGTATAGGTTGGCTTCATGAACGCTATCGAAGAAGCCGTTGCGGCGGTAGCAGCCGCACCACCGGCCGCGGAGTCCGGCGTTGCAGCCCAACACGGTTACGCAGCCCAGCACGGTTACACGGAAAACAAGGACGCGTACCTTCGCCGCCTGAAGCGCATTGAGGGGCAGGTCCGGGGCATTGCCCGGATGGTGGATGAGGACAAGTACTGCATCGATATCCTCACGCAGGTTGCCGCCGTCACCAAGGCCCTGCACGCCGTCAGCCTGGGGCTGGTTGAGGAACACATCGGCCACTGCGTGGTGGGTGCAGCCTCCGAGCCGGACCCGGCAGCACGCGCTGAAGCCATCGATGCCAAAGTCAAGGAAGCCGCCGACGCCATCGGCCGACTGCTTCGCTGACACCCACCAACACACCCGGAACCCGGCCACCGCCGGCCCAACTGAAGGAGCAAGCCATGAGCACCACCTCCCCCACCACCACGACCATCAGCGTCTCCGGCATGACCTGCGGGCACTGCGTGTCGGCCGTCAGTGAAGAACTTGAAGCCCTCGAAGGCGTTGAAGAGGTCACCGTCGACCTGAACGCCGGCGGGGTCTCCACCGTGACCATCACCTCAAGCAAGGAACTCCCACCCTCCGACATCGGGGAGGCCGTCGCTGAGGCGGGCTACCTGGTAGTCGCCAACGAGGCCTAGAAACCCCTACACCGCGGAAAGCCGACATGAGCCACCAGGAACTGCTCCACCCACCGGGTACCCGGATCGTCGAACTGGACATCGAGGGGATGACCTGCGCGTCCTGCGTCAACCGGGTGGAGAAGAAGCTCGGCAAGCTCGACGGTGTGGCGGCCACCGTCAACCTGCCGCTGGAGTCGGCCTACGTGACGGTCCCCGAGGGCATCACCGACGAACAGCTCACGTCAACGGTCGAGGCAGCCGGGTACAAGGCGAGGGTCCGCCACCGCAGCACTACTGGTGCGGGGGCGCGGCCGGTGGACCCGTCTGCTGAGGTCCACGCTTCGAGTCTCCGCCCGCGCCTGGCCGCCGCTGCGGTGCTGACAGTCCCGGTGTTTTTGGTCAGCATGGTTCCGGCGTTCCAGTTCCCGCACTGGGGCTGGGTGGCAGCGGTCCTGGCGCTGCCGGTGGTCACGTGGGCGGCGTGGCCCTTCCACCAGGCCGCAGCAGTCAATGCCCGCCATCTCGCCTCCACCATGGACACCCTGGTGTCGCTCGGCGTGGCCGCCGCCTACTCCTTCTCCGCCTGGCAGCTGCTGGCGGACCCGCGCATGACGGAGCATCCCGGCATGGAAGGCATGTCCGGCGGCCTGTACTTCGAGGTGGCCGCGGTGGTCACCACCTTCCTTCTCCTGGGCCGGTACCTGGAGGCCAATGCCAAGCAAAAGGCCGGCGACGCCCTCCAGGCCCTGCTGAACCTGGGCGCCAAGGACGCCACCGTCCTGCGCGGCGGCCGGGAAGAGAAAATTCCCGCGGACGGTCTGCAGGTGGGCGACGTCCTGGTGGTAAGGCCGGGTGAAAAGATCGCCACCGACGGTGTGGTGGTGGACGGCGCCTCCGCGGTGGACGCCTCCCTGGTCACGGGTGAGTCCGTCCCCGTCGAGGTGGGGCCGGACAGCCGCGTTACGGGTGCCACCATCAACACCTCCGGCCGCCTGCTGGTCAGGGCAACCCGGGTCGGCTCCGAAACCACACTGGCCCAGATGGCGCGCCTGGTGTCGCAGGCCCAGACCGGCAAGGCCCCCATCGCGCGGCTCGCCGACCGCATCAGCGCCGTCTTCGTACCGGTGGTCCTGGCCATCGCCGCCCTGACGTTCGTGCTCTGGCTCCTCGTCGCAGGCCCGGGCGCCGACGGCAGCCACCTGCGGCAGGCGTTCACGGCCGCCGTCGCAGTGCTGGTGATCGCCTGCCCCTGCGCGCTGGGCCTGGCCACTCCGGTGGGCCTGCTGACCGGAACCGGACGCGGCGCACAGCTGGGCATCCTGATCAAGGGCCCCCAGGTCCTGGAGGACACCCGCACCGTGGACACCATCCTGCTGGACAAGACGGGGACGGTCACCACCGGCGCCCTGGCCGTGGATGCCACGGCCGCGTTCCCCGGCTTCCAGGACCGGGATGTCCTCCGGCTGGCCGGAGCCGTTGAGGCCGCCAGCGAGCACCCGGTTGCGCACGCCATTGCGGCAGCAGCAGTTTCCGCCGCACGCCTGGCGCCCGCAGGGGACGACGGCGGCACCTCGCCTTCAGTGCACCTGCCGCCAGTCCAGGGGTTCAGTTCCGCCCCGGGTGGCGGAGTGTCGGGCACCGTCGAAGGCAGCCACGTGATGGCCGGGCGGAGCAGCTGGCTGCAGCAGAACGGCATTGCCCTGGACGGCGGCCAGCAGGCGCAGTTGGCTGCTGCAGAGGAAGGCGGCGCCACGGCCATCTGCGTGGCAGTGGATGGCACGCCCGCCGGCATCATCAGCCTCAGGGACAGCGTCAAGGAAGGGTCCGCCGCAGCGGTCGCCCGGCTTAAGGCGCTGGGCCTGCGGCCCATCCTGCTGACCGGCGACAATGCCGCCGTCGCCGCCCAGGTGGCTGCCGCCGTCGGCATCGCCGCGGATGACGTCCATGCAGGCGTCCTGCCGGAAGGGAAGGTGGCAGCAGTCCGGGAGCTCCAGGCGGACGGGGCCACGGTGGCCATGGCCGGGGACGGCGTCAATGATGCCGCGGCGCTTGCGCAGGCGGATCTCGGGATTGCGATGGGCTCAGGGACCGATGTGGCCATCGAAGCCGCGGACCTGACGGTGATGGGGAACGACCTCGCCCAGGTGGCCCAGGCCATCGAACTGTCCCGGAAGACCCTGGGCACCATCAAGACCAACCTGTTCTGGGCGTTCTTCTACAACGCCGTGGGGATCCCGGTGGCCGCCCTGGGGCTGCTCAACCCCATGATCGCAGGAGCTGCCATGGCTGCCAGCTCGGTGCTGGTGGTGGCCAACTCTCTGCGGCTGCGCAGCTTCGGCAAGTAGCAGCGCAGGCTCAGGCCGCGCCGTAACGGACCGCGGCGCGCGCCCTGGCCTTGGCCGCTTCGGCCTCCCGGTCCTTCGGCGGCGCCTGCGTCACCAGGGAATCCAGCAGGTGCTGCGTGATGTGGGCTATCTGGTGCACGGCCTCATCAAAGGCCTCCTGGTTGGCCTTGGACGGTTTGGTGCTGCCGCTGACTTTGCGGACATACTGCAGCGCCGCCGCGTGCACTTCCTCGGAGGTGGCGTGCGGCTCAAAGTTGTGAAGGGTTCGGATATTCCGGCACATACCGCCATGCTAGGCTCTTCCAACGCCTGGGATCGACCCCTTTTCATGGTCCCTACCCGGCGTCCATGGGGAGCCCGGCATGGGCAGGGCTGCCCATCGACACTGTTTTGGGGGCCGGGATAGGTTTGAGGCAATGGATCTTCCGGATGAGCCGGGGGGCCACTGGGGAGCCGATCTGGTTCGGATCCACGACCTAACAAGGAGAAACTGATGGCTATTTGGGGTGCAGACGTTGAGCAGCTTCGCCAGCTCGGCAGCAAGCTTCAGGCAGGGGCGTCCGAGATCGAGACGCAGAAGTCCACTCTCACCAAGGTCCTGAGCGGCACTGACTGGAAGGGCCCGGACGCTGATAAGTTCCGCCAGGAGTGGTCCGGAACCCACACCACCATGCTTACCAAGGTTGCCGAGGCGCTGAAGGAAGCCGGCGCGCAGGCCAAGCGCAACGCCGAGCAGCAGAGCCAGGCATCGAACTAGGCTTATCGCCGCATTCCGGCAAGGGGCAGGGACACCAGGTGGTGTCCCTGCCCTTTTGTGTTGGCGTGCGACGCCGGTGCCCGGCTTACGGGACCTGCGCTCCTAAGGGACAGGCTCGACGTCGTTCGCGTGCTCAAGCGGTGACGCCGGCACCTGGGTGCCCTTTCCGCCGTCGTAAGGAGCAATGGTGGCGGGGGAACGCAGCTCGTCGAGCCTTACCAGGATGACCCCGCCGACGATCAGCACCCCGCCCAGGAGTTGGATGGTGCCCGGCAGTTCCCCAAGCAGCAGCCACGCCCAGACCACGGCGAAGAGGACCTCGGTGAGCGACACGAAGGACGCCACCTTGGAACCGAGGGCCCGGGCCGCCATGACGCCCGAGACGTACGCCAACACGGTGGCCAGCACCACCAGCCCGGCAAGCGGCACCCACCACGGCGTAAGCCATGGGCCCAGGGTGGTGTCCGCAGTGCTGAAGGCCATGGGCAGCAGGCCCGTGGCGGCAGCGAGCCACATGGCGGCCGCACCCACCAGCAGGCCGCCGGCAGCCAGCACGATGGGCGGCAGCGTGTCATTTTCCTTTGCCGTGATGAAGAAGTAGATGGCCAGGCAGACCGCGGCAGCCATGCCCCACAGCACCCCCACCAGGTCAACCTTCACGGCTCCGGTGAGGTCAAGGACCAGTACCAGCCCGGCCAGCGACAGCAGCGTCCCGCCGGCCGTGAGGACGCGCGGGCGGCGTCGGCTGGCGGCCCAGAGCCACAGGACGATGATCACCGGGGCCAGGTACTCCAGCAGGAGCGCGACGCCCACGGAGAGCAGGGCCACTGCGTTGAAGTAGAACAACTGGCATGCCGCCACCCCGATGAGTCCGAACAGCATGATGGTGAGCCAGTTGTCCTTCAACTGGCTCCAGCGGCCCCTAAGCGCCCACGCCGCGGGCAGGGCAAGGATCAGGGCAGCTCCCGTCAGGCGGGCAGTCACGGCCGCCCCCGGGGACCAGCCGGTTTCCAGCAGCGACTTGGCGAAGGATCCGGACAGGCCAAAGACGGCGGAGGAGAACATCGCGACGCCGAGCCCGGAGGCCTGGAAGCCGGGACGCCTGGGGGACAGTTCCGGGGTGGGGGTGTGGTTTTGGGCGGCAGGCACCGTTGCCTCCTGTCAGGAGTAAAGTGGGGTAATGCTCATGACACTACGCTCAGGCGCTGTAAGGAGTCAACATGGTTTTCGCCCCTGACACTGAAGTGGCGCTGCGGACGGTGGTGAACCTCATCAACACGGCCGCGAACGGCAGGGAAGGCCTGGCCTCCGTTGCGGACCTGGACAGCTTCCTGGCCGCGGAGGGTTTTTCCGGCTCCCGGAACCGGGACGCTGCGGAATTGGAAAGCGTGCGGCAGTTGCGCCGTGAACTGTCCGCGGTATGGACGGCCGGTGAGGACGCCGCCGTGGAAACCGTCAACCGGCTGCTGCGGGACGCCAACGCGCTGCCGCAGCTGATGAAGCACGACGGATGGGACTGGCACCTTCATGCCACGGCGCCCGAGGCACCCCTTGCCGACCGGATGAGCACCGAAGCGGCCATGGCCCTGGCTGATGTGATCCGCAGCAAGGAGATGGACAGGCTGCGGATGTGTGAGTCAGAGGACTGCGATGCCGCCGTGCTGGACCTGAGCCGCAACCGGTCCAAGAGGTACTGCGATACCGGCAACTGTGCCAACCGTGCGCATGTTGCTGCTTACCGGGCCCGCCAGGCTGCTGCGGGGTAGGGATTTTCCCGCGCTTTGTCCGGCTGCCGCCGGTAACGGCTAGCGCTGGGGAGTTTCGTCAGTGCCATCGCCGGATGCCGGCGGGTTCTGGTTGCCGGGAGCTCCGAAGCCATGGCTTGGCCCTGCGTGCGGGGATCCTTTGGGCGCCGAACTCAGGTTCACCCCTGATCCCTTGCCCAGGTGTTCGGCGTTCTCCTTGTAGCTCATGGACAGCATTGCGGCGATCACCAGGGTGGCGATGAAGGCGATGCCGGCTGCGGTGAACGCGAGGTCGAACCGGGGTGCACGTGCGCTTCCACCGGAGGCGAAGATCAACACTGCCACGAAGGCGACGACGGCCCAGAATGCCGAAAACATCAGCGGCCCCTTCACCGAGGTCCGCAGCTTGCGCGGTTTTCCTTGATGCTGGTCAGCCACGGTGGTTCCTCCCTGCGGGCGGCGCACGGCCGGCCCGGTTTACGAATTGCGGTGTCGCACCGAATTTTCTACAGAAAGTAGAAGGGCGCTCCCCCTAGTTTACGGCTTCCCTGCGCCGGCACGGGCATCGTGCCGCAGCGTCAGGCCGGAAAGCACCCACAGGACGCCGGAAATAATGGCGCCTCCACCGGCCACGCCCAGCAGGGCATGGGCACCGAGACTGATGAAGAACGGCAGGAGCACCGCGGTTCCAATCCCGATGACGCCGGAAGCAATCCAGTCGCGGGCAAGAACATGGCGGCCCCTGTGCTGCAGGCCGCAGGCAAGCTCCAGGATGCCGGCTGCGCCCAGGCCCAGGGCTGCGATCACCCCGAACAACAGGTCACTGTGCAGGAGGAGCACGGCAAAGCCTGCGCCGGCCAGGACCGCGCCGGCGGCGGACAGCAGCTTTCCGGCCGCCGAGTTCTGCGCGAATCCGGCTGCGGGGACGGTCCGCAGGGAAACCACACCGGCGGCCAGGAGGTAGAGTCCCCCGGCCCAGCCCATGACCTCCACAGACGGTGACGTCCAGAAGACCGTCACGGCGCCAAACACCAGGGCAGCGGCCGCACGGAGCAGGACCGGCTTCCAGAGGTCGTGGCGGGCGGTGGTTCCGGGAGCAGCACCGGCGGGGGTGGATGGTTGTGTCACCGGTCCAGTTTAGTGGGGGCAGCTGGAAGGTCTAACCGGGCCGCGTCAGGCAGAGCCCAGCACCATCCAGCGGTCGGACCGGGCACGCAGGCCCAGCGTCACGGCGCGCGCCGCCATATACCCCAGCGCGAAGGCAACCCAAAGCCATGCGAGCCCGGTGGTGCCGGTGGCACCGGACCAGGCAACCGCTGCCAGCAGCGGCACGTAGACGGCAAGGTTCACCAGCCCCGCCAGCGCGAGGTTCCGCGCGTCCCCTGCGCCGATCAGCACACCGTCCAGGACAAAGACATAGCCGGCGATCGGCTGCCCGGCCGCCAGGATCCAGAGGGCAGCGGTGAGTGCCTGCTGCACTTGGGGGTCCGTGGTGAACAGAGCCCCGGCCGAGGGTGCTGCCGCTGCCAGCAGCAGGCCCGTCACCACGCCGAACCCCGCGCCCCAGCGGATCATCGTTCCGGTCAGCAGCCGGGCCCTGGCGGCATGGGACGCGCCGAGCTCCTTGCCAATGAGCGCCTGCGCCGCGATCGCCAGGGCATCCAGCGCGAACGCCAGGAAGGAAAAAATGGTCATGGCCAGCTGGTGGGCGGCAAGGTTGACCTCCCCCTGGGCCGTCACCACCAGCACCGTGGCCAGGATTGCGGCCCGGAGGCTGAGCGTGCGCAGCATCAGCCAGGATCCAACCCGCGTCATGCTGCGGATGCCGCGCCAGCTGGGGAGCAGGCTCACGCCCTGCCGCACTGCGCTGCGCCGCACCATCACCACATAGACAGCCGCCATGGCCCACTGGGCCAGGCTGGTGCCCACCGCGGAACCAGCCACAGACATGCCCAGCCCGTACACAAGCCACAGGTTCAGGACAATATTGACCCCGAAACCGGCCGTGGCCACCACCAGCGGGGTGCGGGTGTCCTGCAGTCCGCGGAGAACACCGGTGCCGGCGAAGATCAAGAGCATTGCCACCAGGCCCGGCATGGACCAGCGGAAGTAATCGACCGCAAAGGTCCGGACGCTGCCCTGGGCCCCCATCAGGTCAATCAGCGGTTCGGCCGCCGCGAAGCCTGCCACGGCGAGGACCACGCCGAGGAGCAATGCCAGCCACACGCCGTCGCGCCCTGCCGCAAGGGCCTTGCCCAACTGCCCGTCACCAATGGCGCGGGCCACGGCGGGCGTGGTGGAGTAGGCCAGGAAGACCATGAGTCCGACGGCGGTCTGGAGCACCGCAGATGCCAGCCCCACTCCCGCGAGCTGCGCAACACCAAGATGTCCCACAATGGCGGAGTCCGCCAGCAGGAAGAGGGGCTCAGCCACCAGCGCGCCAAAGGCAGGGACAGCAAGGCGGAGTATCTCCCGGGCATGGCCTTGGCGGCCGGCCACGGCGGAGGGGGCGGGTTGTTGGGGCACGCTGCCAGCTTAACCGCGGCCGCCGACAACACGCTCCGGAGATGAGAAAGCCCACAGTCCCCCAAAGAATAGTTGACACTTCAACCATTGGTCGGCAAGAGTGGTATCCATGAACCAGTTACGACTCACCACCACCGCCCTCACCGCCCTGCGCATCGTCCTTGGCTTCCTCTTCGCAGCCCACGGATGGCAGAAGTTCAACGAATGGACCATCGCCGGCACCCAGGCATCCTTCGCCAAAATGGGGGTTCCGGCAGCCGGGCTCGTGGCACCCGCCGTCGCCGTCCTGGAACTGGCGGGCGGCGTTGCCCTGATCCTGGGGATCCTCACCCGAGTGGTGGCCGCCCTCCTCGCCCTGGACATGCTGGGCGCCCTTTTCCTGGTGCACGCTCCCGCCGGCATCTTTGCCGCAAACGGCGGCTACGAACTCGTCCTGCTCCTGGCCGCCGCGGCATTCGCGCTGGCGCTCACGGGCGCCGGCCGGCTTTCCCTGGACCGCGCGCTCTTCGGGCGCAGCAACTCGCGGCTGGCCGCCCTCGCCTAGGATCACTTGTCCCACCGGGTGCGACGGCGGCAGGTCACCCAAGGTGGCCGGCCGCCGTCGGGCTTTAATCGCGGCACTCCCGCCGGGAAGTTTGTTTCAGGCCCAACCGGCCAGTAACCGTGGCCCTCAGTAAGATCGCAGCATGACTGAGACCGGCCGCGCCAACTCCGTGACCCTCCGCTTCCTCGCTGCCCCCACCGACGTGGGGCACAGCGGCTCCGTGGACGCAGGCACGGTGCTTGAGTGGGTGGACAAAGCCGCCTATGCCGCGGCAGTGGGATGGGCCAAGTCCTACTGCGTCACCGCGTACGTGGGAAACATCCACTTCGCCGATCCCGTCAACAGCGGCGACATGGTGGAGGTGGAAGCGACCATCGTCTACACCGGCCGGTCCTCAATGCACATCCATACCGTGGTTTCCTCGGGTGACCCCAAAGGCGGCCCTGCCACCATGCGCAGCCAGTGCATGGTGATCTTCGTTGCTGTCGGCCCGGACGGCAGGCCCATCCCGGTGCAGCAGTTCGAACCCCAAACCCCGGCCGAGATCGAGCAACGGGACCACGCGCTGGCCAGGATCAAGGTCCGCGAGCAGATCGTGGAAGCCATGAACCGGCAGGAATATACCGACGCCGGTACGGCCGAGCGGGTGACGCTGCGGTTCATGGCCGCCCCCACGGACGTGAACTGGGGCGGCAAGGTCCACGGCGGCATTGTCATGAAGTGGATCGACGAGGCCGCTTACGTGTGCGCTTCCCGTTACTGCGGCAGGGATACCGTGGCTGTCTTCTCCGGCGGCGTGCGCTTCTACCGGCCGCTGCTGATTGGCCATGTTGTGGAGGTTGAGGCCCGGCTGGTTTACACCGGGACCAAGGGAATGCACATCGCCGTCCATGTCCGTTCGGGCGATCCGAAAGGCCGTGAACTGGCCCTCACCACATACTGCCTCACCGTGATGGTGGCGCGCGACGACGAGGGCAACTCCGTGCCCGTCCCCGCCTGGGTGCCGGTCAGCGAGGAGGACAAGCGGCTCCACGCCCACGCCCGCGAACTCCTGGAGATCCGGGGAACAGCGCCCGGCAACCGCCTGCCGAACCACCTGCTGGCCGCCGCAGGGCCTGCCGGCGGGGGAACCGGCGCCCGCCGGGATACTTAGAAGCCGCCGCCGGTATCGCCGGCCATGTTGGCGAAGCGGGAGTAGTGGCCCTGGAAGGCCACCACAATGTCCTTGGTGGGACCGTTACGGTGTTTGGCCACAAGGATGTCCGCTTCTCCGGCACGGGGTGATTCCTTGTCGTAGACGTCCTCGCGGTGAAGCAGGATCACCATGTCCGCGTCCTGCTCGATGGAGCCGGACTCGCGGAGGTCGGACACCATGGGCCGCTTGTCCTGCCGCTGTTCCGATCCACGGTTCAGCTGGGACAGCGCGATCACGGGGACCTGGAGTTCCTTGGCCAGGAGCTTGAGCGCACGCGAAAACTCGGAGACTTCCTGCTGGCGGGACTCCACCTTCTTTCCCGAGCTCATGAGCTGCAGGTAGTCCAGGATGACCAGCTTGAGGTCGTGCTGCTGCTTCAGGCGGCGGCATTTGGCCCGGATTTCCATCAGGGACATGTTGGGGCTGTCATCAATGAACAGCGGTGCATCATTCATCCGGCCCATGGTGGTGGCGATCTTGGACCACTGTTCGTCCTTGATGGTGCCCTTGCGGAGGTCCTGGAGACCAATGGTGGCCTCGGCAGACAGCAGGCGCATGGCGATCTCATTCCGGCCCATTTCCAGCGAAAACATGACGGTGGCGAGGTTGTTCTTGATGGCTGCGGAACGGGCGAAGTCCAGTGCGAACGTCGACTTACCGACGGCCGGGCGGGCGGCGATGACGATCATCTGCCCCGGGTGGAGCCCGTGGGTCAGCTCGTCGAGCTCATAGAACCCGGTGGGCACACCCGTCATGCCCTCTCCACGGTGGCCGGACGCCTCGATTTCGTCCACCGTGGACTCCATCACGTCCTTCAGTACCACGTAGTCCTCCGCGGTGCGGCGCTCCGCTACCGCGTAAACCTCCGCCTGCGCCTGGTTGACCAGGTCCTCCACCTCGCCGTCCGACCCGTACCCCAGCTGGACGATCTTGGTTCCGGCGTTCACCAGCCGGCGGAGCACTGCCCGTTCGGCCACGATCTCGGCGTAGTAGCCCGCGTTGGCTGCCGTGGGAACGGTCTGGATCAGTTCGTGCAGGTAGGCAGGGCCGCCGATCCTGTTGATCTCGGCGCGCTTGGTCAGCTCATCGGAGACGGTGACGGCATCGGCGGGCTCCCCCCGGCCGTAGAGGTCAATGATGGCCTCGTAGATGGTCTCGTGCGCGGGACGGTAGAAATCCTGCCCGCGGAGGATCTCAACGACATCTGCGATGGCATCCTTGGACAGCATCATGCCGCCCAGGACCGACTGTTCGGCCGCGATGTCCTGGGGAGGTTTCCGGCTGGCGTCCGATCCACGGGTTGTCTCGACAGGGTCCAGATGCGCGATTGACAAAGCTGCCGTCCTCAATTTATGCCCGGCCTGGCGGCCCGGCGATCCATCCTGTTCGCGGCACCCGGTAACCGGCTCCGCCACCTGCCCAGGTCTACCCGCTGGCCCTGACAATCAAGCGCCGGCGGCTCCGGATGCCCGGCTCCGCAGGAGTTATCCCCACTATCCACAGCTTTTCCACAGAGACCTGCAGGAGGCCGTCCGCCGGGCTGAAAACCGGTGCAGGCATACCCTGTTTTGACCGC
Source organism: Arthrobacter sp. StoSoilB19 (assembly GCF_019977275.1). Lineage (NCBI taxonomy): Bacteria > Bacillati > Actinomycetota > Actinomycetes > Micrococcales > Micrococcaceae > Arthrobacter > Arthrobacter sp. StoSoilB19. The sequence goes on from NZ_AP024650.1 coordinate 4,315,668, forward strand.
GGAGAACAGGTACCCCGCTACGCTAACCGCCCTGGCGCCAGCCGCAAAGCCAGCATGCCGCAGGGGCTGTGGATAACCTGTGCAGTACCGGGCATACCTTGTGCACAGTCTGTGGGGAACACTGTGGATATCAAAGTTTTTTGTCGCCGCTTCCGCCTCTGACCTGCGGAAACACTTGGGACAGCATGTGGAGTAAATATTTCTTCCAAGGAATTTCATCCACAGGCCATTGTTGGCACCACTCGCGGAAAGCGGAGGTAAGGCCGGGCCGGGAGCACTTCGATCGGCGCTGTGGCACTACTCATATTCCCGTCAGGGAGTTTGACCCACACCAGCGGGGCGCTGTATGCGAAGCAGTGAATATGCTGTGGATAACCACGATCTGGATTAAGCTCTAGGTATGGGCGATCTACTGCTGGTGCTGTTGCCTGCGATAGTTTTGGTGGCGCTCATCTGGGGCATTGCCACAGCCCTGCGGCCGCGTGGTGCGGGCACCTCTGAAGCCGAAAAATACCAGCACGAACTTGCCGTGCGGTCTGCCCGGCATTACGCAGCCCAGGTCGAGGCGGCCACCGCCGCCCGCGCCCGGCTGGAGGCGGCTACCCACCCAAGCCAAAACAGGCAGCAGCACATCCAACAGCAGGAACACGGCTGGGCGGATGACCAGCAAAGCAATCGCACCTGGCGAGGGCCAGGAAGTACATAGAACGGCTCGTGAAAATGGAATCGCTTGTGGTCCCGGTCCTTATCCTGCTCGCCGTGGTTGCGGGAGTCACCGTGGCCTACCGCGCGGCCACCAGGCGGAGGGCCGCACATACTGCCTCCCAGTCCCAGCCCGCTGCCACCCCACAGGAGCTGGCCCGGGCTGCGGCAGACCGGCTGTCGGAAGACGAACACCGGCGGCTTTATGCCCTGATTGCCCAGGGCCAGGCCATGGCTGCCATCAAGCTCTACTACGAAATCACGGGCGACGGGCTTCGGGCCTCCCGTGACGCCGTCGGGGCCCTGGCGGCCCATCCCCAGCCCTACCGGAGCCCCGAGTCGGCGCAGGCACCCGAGGCCGACGACGACGAGCCCCAGCGGTTTCCTTACCGCTACCGGGCGATCGCCAGCAAGGGCGACGTCACCCGCGAAGTGAGCAGCAACATGCTCAACGACGAGATCTATGGCAGGATCCGCACCCTTGCCCGCAGTGGCGACACCGAAGCGGCAGCCACTGCACTGTCCAAGCATTCTGATATCTCCATGAAGCAGGCCCGCGAGTTCATTGCGCTGCTGGACGACTGACACCTGCCAATTGAAACGGCTGTACGGCCGGGCTCCCATTCCTGCGAATGGGTCCCGGCCGTACTTGTCCTGTATGCCTTGCCTGGCTCAGGATGAAGATGGGCTGGCTGCCGCCCGCCTACCCGGCACCGCCGGTGGAATCGTAGTAGTGCCAGTACCGGCTTGTGGCATTCACGTCAGCGAGCACCAGCAGGCCGCTGTTGGCCGTGCCCCGCGCAACACTGTTGACGTTCTGCTTGGTCGACGTGACGTTATGGACGTACTGGTCGGCGTCAACGATGCGGGCCGTCTTGGTGGTGCTGAAGCTGATGTTGTCCAGGGACGTGGATTTCTCGTAGATGGCCCCGCCGGAACTCGTGCATACCCCGGCATTCGTTGTGCCACCCGGCTTCGGATAGGTAGCGAAGGTACGCAGCTTGCGCGCTGCCTCGTCGATCATGACGATCACCCTGTTCGGGCACTCAGACACTGTCGCAATCGTGTGTGCAGACCATGTCGACGTAGACGTATTCAGTGCCAGCAACTGGATCAGCGGCTGGGACGCCGAGGTGTACGAGGTTTTGATTGCGGCAAAAACCTTGTCTGTTGAGGCATCCAGCCACTTCAGGTTCATGTGGTCGTCGCCGCTCCGCTGCCCCTTCACCGCCGCCACAGGAGTGGTCCAGGTGGTCTTCGACGCTCCGTCGACGTGGTAGCTCCAGTACATGCCGTCAGTGGAGTCCCCCACCTGCCTGCTCCACATCACACCGATCTTGTTCCCGCTGAACGCGATGACCGCTGAGTTATCGTCCACGGACACATTGCTCAACGACGCCGGATGGGCAAACGGGGTGCCCCACGTGGCGCCGTCCGTGCCGGTGACGTTCATATAGATCCGATTGCCCTGCTGCCACGTGGCCCACACCCGGCCGGTTGAGTCCTTATCAATGGAGATGGTTTCAGTTTTTTGGTTGTTGATTTGGCTGGATCCCAGGCTCGTGTACGACTTGGTGCTCGAGTTGTAGCTGTACCGCCGCATAGTCGTGGGGAAGTTCGGTTCGGACGGCAGGCCGTCATTGACGAACCGGAAGCTCGCGACATACAGGGTCTTCCCGTCCCACAACACGTCATGGTGGGTGTTCGCCCGGGACTCCGTCACCACACCTGTACTCGTCCACGAACTTGTCGAGGCATTAAACCGGAAGATGCGGAAAGTGGAACTGCCGGCGTCCCAAAGGTTCCCCCACCAGGTCCCGTCGTTGAACCACAGCGAATTCGTCTGCCGTTTGGTCCCGGTGGGCGTTGCCGTCCCGGAGTGGGACGGGCCCTGGACGCCTACATCACCGGTAGCGGCGGAGGCGGCCAACGGCGCCACCAGACCACCAAGCACAAGCAGCAGCGCCGTCAGCAGTGCGGGAAACGCCAGTCGGCGTTGACGCATGCGGCGGCCCTCGGGACCGGCAGGTCCCCATCTAAGAAAGGGCCGGGAAGCCCCGGCACCCCGATCATGCTCGTCCACGTTGGATATTGGATGGTCTCTCAACTTCACTCCCCGGTGTTGAATTATCAGTCAACCCCCAGATTGCTCAGTGTTGGCGGTGGAAGGATCAATAGCAATCCCCGGACCGCCCCCTAAAACCCGCGGCCCGGGTCCCCTAACCCCGAAACCACGGGGTCCGGCACCGGGGGCGGCCGCCCGTGTGTCAGCGGTTCCCGGAAATCCCGGCCAGCAGCTGCTCGAAGGGAAGGGACTCCAGCGGGGCGGGCTTCCGGCCCGGTTGGGGCCCCTGCAGCAGAGTGGTGAATTCACCGGCTGCGCGGTCGATGCGGTCCGCCAGTGACCCCCCGCCCTCTTCAGCTGTTCCCCAGTCCTGGGGTCCGGCAAAGACGCCGGTTGCAGCCATGCGCGTGCGGAGGTAGCTGAACAGTGGCCGCAGCGCGTAGTCCAAGACCATCTGGTGCCGGTCCGTGCCGCCGGTGGCGCCCAGCAGGACCGCCTTGCCGTCCAGCGACTTCGGGTCGAGAACATCGATAAAGGATTTGAAAAGGCCGCTGAAGGAGGCGCTGAAGACCGGTGTCACGGCGATGATGCCGTCCGAGGCCTCCACCCCGGCTATGACCTCGGCCAGGCGTGGTGCGGCATAGCCGGTGACGAAGTTGTTGGCGATGTCCACGGCAAGGTCGCGGAGTTCGACGACGTCCACCTCCACCTCGTAGCCGCCGGCCCTGAGCTGGCGCTCGGCGGCAGCAGCCAGCTGGTCAGCCAGCAGCCGGCTGGACGAAGGTACGCCAAGCCCTGCGGAAAGGACGGTGATACGGCGGGTTTCCATGGCATTTCTCCTGGTAATCGTTCACTTCAGCATACATGCGTTTGCATCTATACCTGTGAACTGCCGCCGGCAGCGAAGTATTCCCGGACGTGAACCCGGGCCGCTGCGTCAGAGCAGGACGCTTCCCTGGATGCAGGTGGCGGAGTCCCCGCCCACCCAGATGTCCCCCCCATCGGCAGTGATGTGGATGCGTCCGGCGCGCCCCAGGACGGTCCCCTGCGAAGCCACATATTCCTCCGGCGCCCTGCCGCTTCCAATGAGCCATTGGGCGGCGCCTGCATTGAAGCTGCCGGTGACCGGGTCTTCGGCCATGGCGTCGCCGGGCAGGAATGTGCGGACCTCAAAGTCGGCGTCTGCACCCGGCTCGTGCGGCCCGATAACGCCGATCTTCAGGTTGCCCATCGCCGCCTGGTCCGGATTCAGGGCCAGCACCTGGGCCGCAGAAGGCAGCAGGACACCGATCCATTCCGGACCATTCACCAGCCAGGACGCGTCAACGATGTCGGCAGCGGACACCCGCAACGCCGCGGCCAGTTGACGGAGGATACCCGCATCCACAGGCCCGAAGCGTGTCAGGGGCGGTGCCGCGAAAGCCAGCCTCCCGCCGTCGCGCTTTATCCGGACCAGGCCCGCAGCGCACTCCTGCACCACGTGGCCGTCAGACCGCGGCACTCCCCCGGCCTGCAGCCACGTATGGGCCGAGCCAAGGGTCGGGTGGCCTGCGAACGGAAACTCTTCGCTGCCGGTAAAGATCCGGACCCGGTAATCGGCGCGGGGATCTTCGGGAGGCAGGAGAAACGTGGTTTCCGAGAGATTGGTCCAGTTGGCGAAGTGTTGCATTGTTGCCGTGTCCAGCCCTTGGGCATCAAGTACGACGGCGAGCGGGTTGCCGCGGTAGGCCTGGCTGGCGAAAACATCCACCTGATGGAAGGGGCGGCTGCGTGGTGTCGGGTTCACCGGAGCAGGCTACCACCGGAAAACGAAAGACCCCCGCCGCCGGAGTCCGGCGACGGGGGTCTTCCGATGCAGTTGAGGACTACTTTCCTGCAACCACGTCGAGTTCGATCACAGCAGCAACGTCAGCGTGGAGGCGGACGTTGGCCTGGTAGGAACCAACCGACTTGATGTGGGCAGGCAGTTCAACCTTGCGCTTGTCGATCTTGCCGAGGCCGGCGGCCTCAACAGCGTCGGCGACGTCGCCCTGCTTGACGGTGCCGAACAGGCGGCCGGACTCGCCGGCCTTGACGACCAGCTTGACCGGCTTCGCGGACAGTGCAGCGGCCTGCTTCTGAGCATCTTCCAGGGAAGCGTGCTCGCGGGCAGCGCGGGCAGCCTTGATGGACTCAACCTGCTTCTCGCCACCCTTCGACCAGGTCAGGGCAAAGTTGCGGGGCAGGAGGTAGTTACGTGCGTAACCGTCCTTGACCTCGACAACATCGCCAGCAGCACCGAGACCGGTTACTTCGTGGGTCAGAATGAGCTTTGCCATGTTAGTTAATCCCTTCCTTAGCCGCGGCCAGCGCCGGAGTAAGGCAGCAGAGCAACTTCGCGGGCGTTCTTGATTGCCTGGGCGATCTTGCGCTGTTCCTGCACCGTAACGCCAGTGACGCGACGGGCGCGGATCTTTCCGCGGTCGGAGATGAACTTGCGCAGCAATGCTACGTCCTTGTAGTCGATGACAGTGATGTCAGCGGCCTTCAAGGGGTTGGACTTTGGTTTGGGCTTACGGAGTTCAGCCTTAGCCATCGTGGAGCTCCTATTCTAGGGAGCCCGTGGATATTGATCCACGGGATGGTGGTGGTCCGACGGCGGCAGTTCCCTGGGTGCCTTTCGGCTCCCTGGGAGGCCCCGCGCCGGACCGTTGTTTGGGTTTTAGAAGGGAGGTTCGGAATCGGGGCCGTTGCCCCAGCCGCCTGCGTTGGACACGCCGGGCGTAGCCCAGGGATCGTCCTGTGCAGCCTGCTGGTTCCCGCCGCCCCAGCCTCCGCCGGCGTTGGCGCCCTGGCTTCCACCAGAGTTGCCGCCGCCGAAGCCACCGCCGCTGTTGCCGCCGCCAAAGCCGCCGCCACCCTGTCCGCCGGAGCGCTGGGTACGGTTAACCTTGGCGTTGGCGTAGCGCAGGCTCGGGCCGATCTCGTCGACCTCAAGCTCGATAACGGTGCGCTTTTCGCCTTCCTTTGTTTCGTAGGAACGGCTCTTCAGGCGGCCGGTCACGATGACGCGCATCCCCTTGGTCAGGGATTCGGCAACGTTCTCGGCTGCTTCACGCCAGACAGCGGCGCGGAGGAACAGGGTTTCCCCGTCCTTCCACTCGTTGGACTGGCGATCAAAGGTGCGGGGGGTGGAAGCGATGGTGAAGTTCGCTACTGCCGAACCGGACGGTGTGAACCGCAATTCCGGGTCATTGGTGAGATTACCGATGACCGTAATGGTGGTCTCGCCTGCCATCTACTGCCTCCTTGTTCGATCCTGGGTGAAGAGTGCGTGTCCTGCGGGGTAAAGAATGAAGACGTGGTGCTGAATTACTCAGCAACAACCTTCTGCTCTTCGGGGCGGGTGATCTTGGTGCGCATGATGGTCTCGTTAAGAGACAGCTGGCGGTCAAGTTCCTTGGCGGTTTCCGGCTTGGCGGTGAAGTTCACCACGGCGTAGATACCTTCGGACTTCTTCTTGATTTCGTAAGCCAGACGGCGACGGCCCCAGATGTCAACCTTTTCGATGGTTCCACCATCGTTGGTGATGACGTTCAGGAACTTCTGAAGCGACGGCTCAACGGTACGCTCTTCGACCTCGGGGTCGATGATTACCATCAATTCGTAAGGACGCATATGTGAACCCACCTCCTTTGGGCTAAGCGGTTACGGCATTTCCGTAACAGGAGGTTCATTTGCGATTCCGTGCAATGCCTTGCCCCGGAACGGAGGCAGGACGCAGCACAGACTTCAATATCCTAGTGCATTTGGACCCGATAGGCGATTCGCGCTTGACTCAAGGCTAGTGCCGTGGTGCGCAGCCCAGGCAGCGGCGCGGCACGCTATGTGGAAAAACCGGGGCTGCTATCCACCCCGCCGCTGAAGCCCCTATTATCTGACACATGCGTCGACCCGCGATGGCCCTGGGGATGGCGGCACTGTTCCTGTCCGGCTGCTCGGCCAGCTCAGCCCAACCCATGACAGACTCTGCCATGAGCTCTGCCGCGGCAAGGCTGGGCTGGGGCACGCCGATCGCCGGCGACGAGTTCAATTACGCCGGGGCACCGGACGCCGCGAAGTGGTCCGTGTACGACAGTGACGGGCACGCAGGGAACGGCATACGCAGTCCCCGGCAGGTCACGGTGGATGGTTCCAGGATGGTCATTACCGGAACATCGGATGGCACGACCGCGGGAATGAGTGCCAAGTTTGGCCTCCAGAGGTATGGCCGCTGGGAAGTCCGGGCAGCGGGCTCCGGGGACGATGAATACCATATGGTGTCGATCCTCTGGCCGGACAGCGGGCACTGGCCCTGTGACGGTGAAGTGGACTATGCGGAGACTACCGGTGACTGGAACCGCACCAATTTCTTCCACCACTTCGGATGCTCGAACTCTAAGACCTCTGTTTCCAAGCCCCTGGACGTCACGCAGTTCCACAACTACGCAGTTGACTGGTCCCCCGGCGGCATCATCGGCTACGTCGATGGCGTGAAGTGGTTTGAGGACAGCGACCCCACGCATCAGCCACCGGGTTCGATGCACCAGACGTTGCAACTGGACTGGTTTCCGGACGGCACTCCCAACGGTCACGGCGAGATGCGGGTGGACTGGGTTCGCGTCTACGCCCAAGGTACCCCCTCTACCTGACGCACCGAACGGGACAAACCCCCAACGTACTTAACGCCACGCCCGGACGTGCCCCTCCACCCCCAGCCCTGCGAAAAGCGCGCCATTCCCCACGTAGCAGGCGATGCAAAAGGCGAGTACTCACTACCGGTGTTTACCCGGGCGGCCTACCCTACGCTCGATTCTGCCGGCGGAGTTTTAAGGCCGGGGGTTTCGAATCCGTCTACGGGCACTGGGTGGATTGGCCCGGGCCGGAGCTGTATTCGGCCGACACCAATCAGACAGGGGAGGACTATGAGCACCAGGCGGGCGAAGGCACTGCACTTCGACATTCACGGCCGCGTCACGATCAGCGTCGACGCAATGGCCCCCACGGCAAGGCAGCTTCAAAGCATGTTGGCGTGTTTCGCCTCCGACACGGAGGATCGGCAGCCCGACATTATTGTTGATGACCGCCCCGAGCCTATGCCGAATGCCGGCTTCGTCGAGCATGAGCTGGCGTACACGGACAACAGTGTGCGCTTCCAGGCTGACCGGGTCCAAGTTGTCAGGGGTGCAGAGCAATGGCGTATTCACGGACCCGGAGAGCTCTTGACCTCCGTGGTACCGGTTCTCGATGCCGCCATGATCTCCCGCGGGGCGGCCATGATCCACGCGGCAACGATGGCCTACCGGGGCCACGCCATCGCGCTGCCCGCGGCCGGCGGGACCGGTAAGACCAGCACCGCCGCCAAGCTGATGCGGCGTGAGGGCTGGTCGTTCATGGGTGACGACTGGGCATTCCTCGCCGAGGACGCAACGCTGCTTGGATACGCGAAGCCCATGTTCATTAAGCCGCATCACCGCGCAATCTACCCGCACCTGTTTGAAGGTGCGCGCAAGCCCCTCGTCCCCTCCCGGTTCTCCGGGAGCATCGGACGCCTCACCACTGTGGTGCACCCGTTCGTTATCCGTTATCCACGCCTGGCCGACTTCTCCCGACGGTGGTCGCCGGAGCACCGCATGGTCACCCCGGAGGCAGCGTTTCCCGGTCGGAAGGTGACCACCTCAGCACCGCTTGCGGCCGCCATATATGTGGAGCGCTACGAGGGCGCACGGTCACGGGTTGTTGAACGGACCACCGACTGGATGGTGGACCGCATGATCGGCAACTTCCATATCGAGATGGCGAGCTTCTCGCAGCGGGTCGTTACCGGCCTCGCAGCAAGCTCCGTGGTCCCGTGGCGCGAACACTTCGCGGCGAAAGGACTCGTTCTCAGCAAAGCCCTGGACGGACGCCCCTGCCACCTGTTCCAAGTCCCGGCCGCTTACTCCGCGGACGAGGCATCGGACGATATTGTCCGGCACCTGGACGAGCTGCTGCCGTCGATCCTCGACGAGCAGGCCTAAGGGGGATCACGGTGGGCTACAGCACAGCAGACGTCACCGCGGTCGTTCCGGCCCGCAACGCGGAGCAGCTGCTTCCGCGCTGTCTGGAAGCCTTGCGTCAGTCCGGTGTCGCGGAAATCATCGTGGTGGACGGGTTGTCCACCGACCGCACGGTCGAAATTGCCCGCGCTGCCGGCGCCCGGATCCTTAGTGACGAGGGCCGCGGCCTGCCCTGGGCCCGCACGCTTGGCGTCCAGAACAGCACCACCCGGTGGGTCCTGCTGGTGGATGCCGACGTCGTGTTCGGAGCCACCGGCGTCGCAGACCTGCTCATTGAGTTGGTGGAGGACGGATATGACGCCCTCCAGGCAGGCCTTGAAAGCGTCGCAGGACCCGGCTACTGGGGCCAGGCGCTGGCACATCACCATCGCACCGGACGCAGCCGCAACTGGTTCGGACTCGTCGCCACGCTCGTAGACCGGGACCTGATGTTGGGCCTCGGTTTCGACGACGCATTCAAGTCGGGCGAGGACATCGAACTGCGGTGGCGGATGCGGCAGTCAGGGATGAAGACCGGGGTGTCGCAGCGGGTCATGGTCGAACACCGGTTTGCCGCCGACGACTTCGACTTCGCGCTTGACCAGTTCCTCATGGATGGTACGGGACTGGGCCGGATGGTCCGGAAGCACGGCTGGGGCGGCGCACGATTGGCGCTCCTGCCCGCCGCCGCCGCCGTTCGGGGAAGCGCTTTGAGCCTCGCCTCCGGCCAGCCTAAATGGCTTCGCTATTACATCGCCTTCTGCTGGTACAACTACGCGGGTATGGCGAGGGGTTTAGGTCGTGACGGCTGAACGGGAGATCGCTCCAACGGAGGCCCCACCCGTCGTCCGGCATTCCCCCCTGCGCAGCTCGCTTGGACTCGTCCTGGCCAAGGCTGCGCAGACGGGCACGGGTTTCGCATTCTGGGTCGTCGCCGCGCACGCGGCGATAGACCGTGAGGTTGGGTTGACCACTGCTGCGGTTTCGGCGGTGATGATCTGCACCCAGCTTGCGGTGCTGGGCACCGGTTCGGCCGTCATCGTCTCGGTGGGGCGGGGGGAGCCGCCGGCCCGGGTGCTGGACGCGGCGTTTGGCATCGTGGGGGTGGCAGGGACCGTGCTGGCCCTGGGCTACCTCGTGCTGGAGTTGTTCGTGGCGCCGAACACGGCCCCGATGTCGGTTCTCTTCTGGTTGACGTTCGTGGTGGCTGCCGTCACGGGAACCATGTGCACGGTGCTGGACCAGGCGCTCGTCGCGTTGGGACGCGGCAGCAGCGCAACACTGAGGTACACACTGGGCGGCATGGTCTCCCTTGGGGCCACGGCGTTGGTGGCGTTGCAGGCGGCCCACGCGGCTACGGCCGATGTGCTGATGGCCTGCTGGACCCTCGGTTCGGCCGTCTCGTGCATCATCGGTGGCGTCCAGCTGCGGAGATTGGTGGGCTATCGGCCACGGCCGTCCCTGCATCCCGGGCGCGGACGTTCATTGCTGAAAATGGGCATTCCAAACCAGCTCCTCACCCTCACCGAACGCGCCCCGGGACTGGTGCTGCCGCTCCTGCTTGCGCACTTGGTATCGCCGGAGGTGGCGGCCTACTGGTATCCCGCATGGATGATGGCCTGGGCTGCCTACACAGCTCCGATGCTTATAGGCATTGTCCAATTCTCCGAGGGAGTCCGTGAACCGGGCCGCCTGGCGGCCACCACCTGGGCAAGTTTCCGCTGGTCCCTCATAGTCGGTGGCCTCGCTGCGATGGTCCTCATCGTCTTTGCCCACCCGCTGCTCCATCTGCTCGGCGACAGGTACGCCAATGCATCCACCGGCACCCTGCGGTTGTTGGCCGCGGGAGTGGTGGCCTATGCAGTGCTGCAGGCCTACAACTCCGTCTGCCGGGTGCTCGGCCGCTATACAGAGTCGATCATCGTCGGGGTGACACTTGGCGCCGCGCTCTGCGTCTCGGCGCTCCTGGGCGCCGACAGTGGCTCCAGCGCCATGGCCCTTGCGTGGCTGGTAGTGCTCTCCGCCGGGGCCCTGGTCATCGGACTGCGGCTCATCGCAATTCTCCACCGCACCAAAAAGGAGGCATCATGACCAGCACGCTCAAGGAGGCCATCCACCGTCCCCAGGCGCGCTGGAAAACCAGGGATGTCTGGTGCGCCGCAGCGGGGGCGGTGTCGCTCGCACTTGCAGCGTGGGCCGCCTCCACCGTGGCACTTCCTGTGAACAGCGACCTTGGACTGGTCGGTGTGCTGCCCTACCCGTTCTGGGTGGGGGTCCTGATTCTCAACATCGCCTTCGTCGTGGCACTGCGCGGGGATGCCGCGGGCCCTGCACGCAGCCCGGTGATGCTGTGGCTCCTCGTGGTACTGGTGCTCATACTCTTCGGCGCCGCTGTCTTCGTGACGGACGTACCGCGCGGTGAAGTGGCGTTCCGCCACCTGGGCATCGCCGACGCCATGTCGCGCAATGTGGCCATCGATCCCAACATCGATGCATACTTCAACTGGCCGGGATTCTTTGCCCTCCTGGCGACCGTGCTCGGAACGGCCGGCCTCGACCCCGTGAGCGTTGCCCTGTGGGCACCGGTGTTCAACGTGGGCCTGTGGCTCGTCGCCGTGGCCGTGGTGACACGGTACCTGATCAGCGATCCGCGCCGGCGCTGGCTGGTGCTCTGGCTCTTCTGCCTCGGCAACTGGCAGGACCAGGACTACCTCTCCCCCCAGGCCTTCGGCTTCTTCCTCTACCTGGTTGTGGTGGCCCTGGCACTGGGGCCGCTGGCAACGGAGCCTTCCCACTTCCGCGGGTTCCGGCGCGCCGACCTGGCAGCATGGTGGCGGGGCCGGTCCCCGGCCGAACCCCAGCCGGGGCGCCGGATTGGCGCCCTGGCGGTAACCCTCCTGCTGATCGTGGTCATTTGCGCGAGCCACCAGCTCACGCCGTTCATGGTGCTGATCGCGCTCACCGCCCTTACCCTGAGCGGACGTCTCTGGCCCAGCAGGCTGCCCCTGATCGCCGGCGTCGTACTGGTGCTCTGGCTTGTTTTTCCTGCAAGCACGTACCTCGCAGGCCATCCGCCGCTGGCGGACGCGGGCCTGCAGACCGCCATCGAAGCAAATGTCGTCGACCGCACCAACGGGACCCCTGGACATCTGCTCGTGGTGCAGGTCCGAATGGGCCTCACCCTCCTGCTCTGGGCCCTCGCCGCCGTTGGAACGTTCCGCGACTGGCGCAGGGGGCGCCTTGACATCCGCGTGCTCCTCCTGGCCGTCGCCCCGTTCCTGCTCTTTCCCGCGCAGTCCTACGGCGGGGAAATGCTCATCCGCGTATCACTGTTCGCGCTCCCCTTCGTTGCGATGCAGGCGTCATCGGTCCTGCTTCCCGGAAACGTGGGATACCGGCCTTCCTTCCGTGCTGCGGGAGCCCTTGTCCTCACCTGCATCCTGTTCGCCGTCATGACCGTGACAGGCCGTTTTGGCAACGCGCAATATGACGTCTTTACCGATGACGAGATGGCCGCCATCGCCGCCGTGGACCACATGGCGCCGCCCGGCTCTTCGATTATCTCGGCTGACCATCCCACACCGTGGCGCAACCAGGACTACCTGGAGCACCGATACCGGACCATTGAGGACCTCTGTCCCGCCGACCTGTCGGCCGAAACCTGCGGCCCCCTCATCTACGGTTACGCCAGGCACAATGCCGCCGGCGCCTACCTGCTGCTCCTGCGCTCATCGGAGTCGAGCCTGATCATCCAGGGCCAGACCACCGCCACGGGCCTCGGGGAGCTCGAGGACTGGCTTGATACGCAGGTCGGCGTGGAGCTCGCGTACAGCAATGCCGACGCACGCGTATACCGGGTGGGGCCATGACCGGCCGCGGAGTGAGCCGGCCCACCCTGGCGCTGGGGGTTGCCGCGGTGGTACTGGCCCTGGTCACGCTGGTCGGGTTGCCGACACCGCTGCAGACGGTCGCCGCCATAGCCATCCTTATCCTGCTCCCGGGCCAGGCACTGGCCCGGCTTATCCCGATTACCGACGTCCCGCTTGGCGTGCTGCTCGTCCTGGGACTGGGCCTGGCCACACTCACCGCAGTGTCCACGGCCATGTTCTACCTCACGCTGTGGTCGTGGCAGGCATGCGTCGTGACAATGGCCGTCATTACTGTCCTCGCATGCTTGGCGCGGGCACGTCAGGAGGTCGCATCATGATGGATCTGGCAGGAGTGCTGGCAGCTGCCGTGCTGCTCATCACCCTGGTAACCCTCGAGGTCCGGCGGCTTGGGCCCGGCAGGTCAACCACCGCACCAAGCACTGGATCAAGCACTGGGCAACCGGCAGCAGCGCCGGTTCCCCACAGCCAGTCCAGGAACAGCAGGATCGTCGTCGGCGTCATGTGGGCAGCCTTCCTGCTCCTTCTCTTCCCCCGCGTCCTTGGACTGCTTACGTGAACCTGGGGCGCGGGGCGCGATGGTTGCTCGTCAGCGACCTCCATCTGGACGTCACTGACGACGATCCCCGGAACCCCGGCAGGGTACTGCCGGGGTTCCTCCACCGCGAGGTGCCCGCCGCCCCGGGCATGCAGCAACACCTTGTCTTCGTTGGTGACACTTTTGAACTCACAGGCCTGTCCGAGAACGAGAGCCTGGCCCGGCTTGACTCCATCTTCGAACGGCACCCGGCCACTCTCCGGGCCCTGGAGGCGTGCGTGGCGCGCGGGGTGCAGCTGCACTTCGTATGCGGGAACCATGATGTGGAGTTGGCCCGCCCATCGGTGGCCGCACGGCTGGCGGCGCTGCTGGCACCCGATGATCCCACGCGGGTCCGGGTGCACCCGTGGTTCCTCTATGTCCCCTCCGTGCTGATGGCCGAGCATGGACACCTGCATCACGCGCTGCACCGGATACCCGAGGTGCTGCGCACCGCCGTCAACGGCACTGACGGGCTGGATCTGCCGCCCCTCGCCGCCTGGCATGCCCATCCCACGCGGTCGCGCCTCAGTCGTGCCGGAGCTGTTGCCCAGGCCTGTTTGGCCTCGGAACGGGCGGAACGGCGCGTCCGCGGCCCGGCCTATGACGAGCTGCTCCAGACCGAGTCGCAGCGGCTCGCGCTCAACGGGACGGCAGTGCGGGAACTTGCACGCCTGTCCCGGTTCCGGACGGTGTCAGCGCTCCCCCTTACCGCGACCCGCATGGTGCTTGCTGCCACTGGACGCAATGTCAGTGGCGGGCAAGCTCCTGCGGCGGCAGCCCGGGTGGCGGGCATTCTTGAAGCACACGGTTCCGAAGTGGCCTGGTACATCTCGGCCCACACGCACCGCGCCCTTGAATCACGGCTGGAAGGTTCTCCAACCCGGTACATCAACACCGGCACCTGGTCGTCGGACGTCCGCGGCCAAGGTCCGGATCAGTTGGACCGCCAGGTCTTTCCCTACGCGCTGATCGATGTCGCCGACGACGGGGGTACCAGCGGCGGATTGCGGTACTGGCACCCGGACGCCGGCTGACCCCACTGCCGCAGCCCCTGAACGCAGCGCTTGTGCCGGGTTTGATTCAACCTCCACATTGGGAAAGACCTCTTAGTCGTTGGCTCTGTTTGGTTGCCACCAACGTTAAGAGGTCTTTCCCATGGACGGGACGGGCAGCGTCCTGGCTAGGTGTTCACCCTCACTGGACTTCCCGCCAGACTGCGCCTTGGGGAATTTCACTGCCCAACTGGGTTGTGGAGCTGTGCGCCAGCCGGCGGCCGCGGAGGTAGCCGGCGGAGGTGAAGGCCAATACCGCAAGGACGGATCCTGCCCGTCCCAGTCCCATGGGATTGTCGCCCCGGCTCCAATCGCGGATTCCCGAGAACACGGCGCGCGGCAGTGTGCTGCGGACATACCGCCGTTCGGGACCGAGGGCCCGTTTGTGCCCCACGACGTGGCTGACCTGTGCCTTGGAGAGGCCCTCCGACCAGGACCTGGAAAGCATGTAGCGCACAGTCCCACGTTCCTGCGGGACGTGATGCCGGACCAAGGCAGCAGGTTCGTAAACGATCCGGGAACCGGGTGCGCCCATGGTGGAGCGGATGCAGATCTCGGTCTCCTCGCAGCCAAGCGGCAAATTGCCTTGCCTGCCCAGCGCGATGTTGAAGCCACCAACCTGTCGGAGGACGTCGAGCCTGAAGGACATGTTTGCCCCAATGAGGTTCCGGACTTCGGAGGCAACCGTCGGCATTCCGCGGTGGCTGCATCCAACGATCCAGTCGAGTTCTTCACCGAAGTAGCCTGGGCGGCCCTGGTCCCATACAGGTTCGACGCGGCCGCCAACGGCCAGCACGTCGGGATCGTCGTAGAGGACAAGCAGCCGTTCCAGCCAGTTTGGCGTCGCCACCGCATCATCATCCAGGAAGGCCACGATGTCCCCCTCTGCGAGTCCGACGCCCGTGTTGCGTGCCCCTGAAAGCCCCGGAGGGCCTTCGCTCTCCACCACTGTCACGTCGTCGACAATTTCGAGGAGCCGACCGTAGAGGTCCTCGTTATGGTCCACGACCACCAGGATCTCCTGGGGGGCGACAGTTTGGGCGCGGACGGACTCGATCACGTCCAGCAAAAGCTCCCAACGGCGTTCGGTGTAGGCACAAATCACGATCGACACACTTGGACGGACAATTCGATCCAGCATGCTAAGCCCCCTGAACCAATGCAAGGATGCTCTGCGGGTCGGTTGGCGTCCGCGGAACGCTGACGTTGGCGTAGGCGTACTTGACCCGGCGCAGGGCTTCGGGCCGGGCGCCGGCCGTGGGTGCCTCCCACATGGTGCATTCGTGGGCCAGCTTCCGCAGGACCCGCCACCCATCACGGAAGGTCTGCAGGTTGGAGGCTCCCGAAATCCGGTCAAGCTCAATGCTGGGGACTTCCGCAATCCGGAGGCCGGCCCGTGCTGCCCGGACGATCAGTTCAGTTTCGATTTCGAATCCGTCTGATTCGAGTTGCAGGATCTCAAGGCATTCACGCCGAAACGCAATATATCCGTAGCAAAGATCGGAGTAATTGCTGTGCAGCACCGCGTTGGCCAACTTGGTCAGCGCCTGGTTGCCGGCTTTCCGCAGGCGCGTGAGGTCCTCGGAGCCCCCACCGGTGACATGCCGCGAGCCCTTGACGAAGTCGTAGTCATGTTGCAGCGGGGAAACGAACCACCCGATCTCCTGCGGGTCCATGCTGCCGTCCGCGTCAAGCATGACAATAATGTCGCCTGAGGCGGCAGCGAACCCTGAGCGTAGGGCCACACCTTTCCCCTTGCGGGGCTCATTGACGATGACGAGATTGTCGCGGACCGCCTGGGCTACTCCCACAGTGTTGTCGGTGGACCGGCCGTCCACGATGATGACCTCATCAACGTAGGACGGCATCCTGCGCAGGACCCACGGAATGTTCCTGGCTTCGTTCAGTGTTGGAATGACGACGCTGACGGAGGCCTTACCGGGCTCCGTGCCCTGCATCGCAAGAGTAATTGGGAGCTGGATGGAAATGGACAAATACCTCACCACTTCATGACGTTTGCGGATAGTTAACAACGAACCCGCCCGCTTGGAAGCCGAGCGCGTCTTTGACGCTTTATCCGGTCATGGGTCTGGTCTCGGGCCCCAGCTCTCGTTAGCCTTTGACTCTGGCCGTGGAGAAAGCCTATTTCCACCCCTTTCGAGTGTCACCAGTAGCGAGTACTCAGTTTCTGCAGTCATATTTACTGCGATAAGGCAAGTACGGGGATTACGGGTACAGGGTGATATTAGGTATAGGGGTTATTGTCTGCCGCGCGTTTTTAAGTACGGGGGTTATCATGCTGCCCTTCGTGGTTCATGCGATGGGGTGGCGCCGGTACTGCCGCCAATACCGCAATCGCCAGGCCCTGCAAGGCCCCAGCGTTCGCCGGGCCGGCCTTCAGCCACGCGGCGGGGACCTTGAGCAATTGTGGATCTAATCTTGATGCAATCCAGCGCAAATTTGTATGGTGCCATGTTTAGTGGCGCGTTATATTCGCTTGTAGCGGCCTACGCGTTGGGGAGCGCGGCCACCATTTGAACCGGCAGTACAAAATGCGGTCTCCTTCTTCGATGATTGGGGACCCCATGCCGCTTGTGGGCCGAAACAAAGAAATTGACCGGATTCTTTCTGCGATCCGTGGCCCCAAGGAAACAGTCTTGGCCATCGTCGGCGGCCGGGGCATAGGCAAGTCAGCCCTGTTGTCCGAAATTTCCTCTCTCTGCGAATACCGGTCCGTGTTCCTGGCTGCCAGCGCCGCTGAATCGGGCTGGCCCTTTTCCGGGCTGACCGCGCTGCTGAATGAGATGGATGACCCGGTCCTGAACGGGTCCGTCGACGCCCTCCGGGGTGGCAACGCCGGTGCCCTGACCGTTCCCGCTGTGTCCGGCATGCTGCTCAGCGGACTGCAGCGCCGGTCGTCAACGCGGACCATCATTGCGATTGACGACGCCGACTGCCTGGATCCGGCCAGTCAATCAGTCATTGGATTCCTGGCACGGCGACTGGCCGGCACGGAAATTGTCCTGTTTGCGGGCATGCGGGACGAGGTCCCGGGAAGCCCCTTCACCGGCCTCCCCGCCCTGCGCCTGGGTGCGCTGAGCCAGGGTGACACCGTGCGGATGCTGGAAAGCATGCCAACCAAACAGACCACGACGGCGGTGGCCCACGCGGTTGCCGCAGCCACCGGCGGCAACCCGCTTGCCGCCGTCGAACTGTACAGCGGGCTGGTGGAGAGGCACGCCGGCGGCAAGTGCGCACTGCCCATCCCGCTGTCCTCCACGAGCAGCCTTGACGCTGGACACGCATCAGCGGTGGCCGCTCTGACCCCCGGCGCGAGCATGGTCCTGGACCTGCTTGCGCTCTCGTTCCGCAGTGACATCACCACTATCGGGAAAATCGACCATGAAGCGTGGCTTCACGCAGATGAATTGGTGGCTGCCGGACTGGTGCAGCGCTCCGGACAACACCTGTGGATAGCGGACCAGATGCTGCGGGGCCATGTGCACGCGGCCATGCCACCTGACGTCCGCACCGCAACCCACCGCGCCCTGGCTGAAGCAGCACGGGGCACCGATCGGCATGCCCGCAGCTGGCACTTGAGCTTCGCGGTGGTCTTGGAGCACGAAACTCCCTTCCACCTTCTCCGTAACGCGGTGCACCTGGTCCGGAGGGGCGAGGTGTCCTTCGCGGTGGAGTGCATCGAGCGGGCCCTCGCCATCAACCCGGGCGAAGCGGAAACGGCGGCACGCCTCACCGGGCTGGCCGAGCTGCTCTTCACCCGCGGTGATCTGGTGCATGCGCGCCGGTACCTGGAGTGGGCGCAAGGGGTCACCCGCGACCCCAACCTGATTCTGCGGTTGACCGGCCTCTCCTTCGAGATCGATTTCGTCCAGGGCGTTGCGGTGCGCTGCAGCATGCTGCAGCGGCTGGTAAAGGAGTTTGGCCAGCACGATCCGGGGTATTCCGCTGCCCTGCTGGCCATCGGCGCCGTCTATTATGCCGAGCGGTGGGAACTGAAAGAGGCAGTTGAGCTGCTGCGCCAGGGCGGCGCGTTCCGCGGCTCCGCGTCCTTGCAGTGCCTGGCCATCGCCGACCATGCCGAACTGCTGGTCGAATCGATCAGCGGCGGAAGGGCAAACCCCTCCCGCCGCCCCGGGCAGGTCCGCAGCGCCCGGCCGGCCCGCCTCCTGCTGCGCGGCCGGGCGCTCACCTATGCGGAACAGTACGAAAGCGCCCGTGAAGCCTTCGCGATGCTCCGCAGCTCCACAGAACCGGACCACGCCAACTGGCGGGAAACAGCAGCCCTCACGGCAGTAGACAATGAGATCCGCGCCGGGAATGTGGCAGCGGCGGTCAGGCTGATCGACGAACTCGAGCTCTGCCAACCTGACCTGGAGTACCACCGGGGAGCCCGGCACCTGTTCCGGGTTTGGCGTGCCTACTCGTTGGGCGATGACGAACTCGCGCGTAACCAGGCCGCCAATGCCCTGGACTATCTGCGATCGGGAAACCACCCTGGGCTCACGGCACAGCTGGCGGCCTGCCATGGCCACTTCGCACTCCTGCGGGGTGACCTGGCGGAGTCCGTTGTCCAGTTGTCCAGGGCCACGGAAATCGGTCTGGGGCTGGGCAACCCCACCCTGCTGCGCTGTGAGGCCGACCTGGTGGAGGTACTGGTCCGTCTTGGCCGGCACCGTGAAGCCACCCAGGCTCTTCAACGCCTGGAAAGCCGTTCGGCGGGGTTGCGCTCTCCGTGGCTGGTCATGGTGGTTGCCCGGAGCCGCGCCATGCTTGCGGACGGCGAGCAGTCCCTGCAGCTCTTCAAGCAGGCGCTTGAAGACAGGAACGGTCACAGGCTTGAGCGGGGCAGGACCCTGATGTGCTATGCGGAACGTTTGCATGGCTTCGGCAGGCTGCGCCACGCGCGGGAGGCCTTGCTCCGGGCCAAGGTGATGTTTGACGAGGCCGGGGCTGATGCCTGGACGCAGCACGTGGACGCCCTCCTGCTGGACGAACGGTGGGAGGCCGCCCGCCCGCAGGGCAACCCGTCAATGCTCTTGCTCACGGACCATGAGAGGGCGCTGGCGATGATGGTGGCCCGGGGGATGCGCAACAAGGAAATAGCCGGCACATTGTATGTTTCGGTCCGCACCGTCGAAGTACGCCTCACGGCCATCTACCGCAAGCTCGGCGTTGAGTCCCGCGCACAGCTGACTGCCCTGGCCGCCGGCAAGGCAACTCCGGCTGCGGAGCCGTACGTCCTGCCCGTCCTGTGATCCACAGGTCCCCGCAGTTTCCACATAGTCCCTGTTCCGAACCACATAGCCTTCGGTGTCCAGCCGGAAAGTGTGCCCCTGGCGAATAGCCTTGTCCCACGTTCAGAGGACGTCACGCGCCGGAAAGGTACAGCATGGACCGGATTCCAGTAACGACACCCCGGCAGGCTGCTGCCGGCGCCGTCACGTGAGCGAACTGATCCTGATAGGTGCCAGCGGCCTGGCGCGTGAAGTCCTGGCCATGGTCCGCGGCAGCGGCCAGTATGACGTGGTTGGGCTGCTCGATGATGACAGGGAGATGGCCGGCGTCACCGTCGATGGTGCCCCCGTCCTTGGCAGCATTGATGATGCAGTCAACTACATGCACGCCTTCCTCCTGGTGTGCATTGCGTCCAGCAGGGAACGCGAAGCGGTGGTGTCGCATCTGGGCACTCTGGGGATCGGCGAGTCGAGGTACGCCAGTGCGGTGGATCCTTCCGTCCAGTACCCGGAAGGCTGCCGTGTGGGCCGCGGCAGCATCCTGCTGCGCAACGTAACCCTCACTGCCGCCGTGAGCCTGGGATCCCACGTGGTTGCCATGCCCTCAGTCACGTTCTCGTACGACGACGATGTCTCCGACTTTGCGACCTTCGCCGCGGGCGTCTCACTGGGCGGCGGCGCCAGGATAGGCAAGGGCGCCTACCTCGGATTGAATTCGAGCGTCCGGGAGAGGACATCCGTGGGAGACTACGCGACCATCGGCATGGGCGCGGCCGTTCTCAGCAATGTTCCCGACGGCGAAACGTGGGTAGGGGTGCCTGCCCACCAAATTGACCATGGTGGGTTCAACTACGGCTGGATCCGTTAGGGGTGTGCCCCCGCCGGCAAGGCCGCCGTCCGGAAGAACAGCTCCGTCACCGCGGCCAGGCGGTGTGGATCCTCAATCCCGCACAGCTCCCGGGCCGAGTGCATGGACAGCAGGGGCACGCCCACGTCCACGGTCCGGATGCCCAGCCTGGTCGCGGTGAGCGGCCCGATGGTGGAACCGCAGGGCACCACGTTGTTGGACACGAATTCCTGGTAGGGAACGCCTGCTTCGCCGCAGAGCCGCGCCCAGAATGCGGCGCCGAACGCGTCCGTGGCGTAGCGCTGGTTGGCATTGATCTTCAGCAGCGGCCCGCCGTTCAGCACGGGATGGTTGGCGGGGTCGTGCCGCTCGGGATAGTTGGGGTGCACGGCGTGGCCGGCATCGGCAGAGAGGCAGAACGACGCCGACAAGGCCTGCCGCCGTTGGCTCACCGTCGCGCCCAGGCCGTCGGAGATGCGCACCAGCACGTCCTCGAGGATGGGCCCGCAGGCCCCTGAGCGGGAGTTGGAGCCGATTTCCTCGTGGTCGAAGGCGGCAAGGACCGCAATCGGGCCGCCGGCGGCTGCGGACTCCGCATGGGCGGTCAGCGCTGCCAGTCCGGCATGCGTGGCGGAAAGGTTGTCCAGCCGCCCTGATGCGAAGAACTCCCCCTTGCCCCCGAAAACCGCAGGCGCCTGCGTGTCGGCAATGACGACGTCGTACCCGCCAATCTGCCCCGGATCGACGGATGCGCCGGCAACCGACGCCGCCAGCACGCCCAGCAGGTCGGAGTCTGAAGGACTTCCCAGCCCCCAGACGGGGTTCATGTGGCGCTGTTTGTCCAGGGTGAGGCCATCGTTCACGGCCCGGTCCAGGTGTATGGCCAGCTGCGGGAAGCGGAGCAGCGGCCCGGTGGCCGTGAGGTGCTCGGTGCCATCAAGCATCACCAGCCTGCCCGCCAGCCGCAGCTCCCGGTCCAGCCAGGAATTCAGCAGGGGGCCGCCGTAGATTTCCACCCCGGCCTGGAGCCAGCCGTGCGCACCCGTGGTGGGCTTGGGCTTGAGCTTGAACGACGGCGAATCGGTGTGCGCGCCCAGGATGTTGAAACCCGTGGCGGGTCCCGCGTCTTCGGGGACCACCCAGGCGATCAGGGCGCCGTCGCGGATGATGAAGAAGGAACCGGGCCCGGCCTCCCACGGCTGCAGCTCATCCAGGCGGGTGAACCCGGCTTCCTCCAGGCGCCGGCCCCCCTCATGCACAGCGTGGAAGCTCGACGGCGATGCGCTGACATAGGCGCCAAGGTCCTGGATGTGGTCTGCAGCAGAGGGAGGCAAAGGCATGGTCCCGAGTCTAGTGCCGCGCCTACTCGACAGGTGCCGGCGCAGCCTCGGTTGCCACGTCCGGCTGGCCCGCGGCGGCCACGCCCTTCCGCCGGTAGCGCAGCACGCCCACCGCCACCACAACGGCTGCCAGTGCAATCGAAAGCAGCAGGGACTCCCGGGTGGACTCCACGATCACCATGCCGATCAGCAGGGCCACGATGCTGATGATCGCTGCCCACGTGAGGTAGGGGAAAAGCCACATCTTCAGCTGCAGGTCCTTTGCTGCGGCTCCCATGCGCTTGCGGAGGACCAGCTGCGAGGCGGAGATGACCAGCCAGACGAACAATGCGATGGCTCCGGAGGTGTTGACCAGGAAGAGGAACACCGTGTCCGGGGCAATGTAGTTCAGGCCCACCGTGACGAAGCCGACCACGGTGGAGGCGAGGACCGCGGCAGCGGGTACGCCGCGGCGGGAGATGCGGGTCCATGCCCGCGGTGCGTCACCGCGGGTGGAGAGTGAGAACAGCATGCGGCTGGCGGTGTAGAGGCCGGAGTTCAGGCAGGACAGCACAGAGGTCAGCACCACCACGTCCATGATGGTTCCGGCGCCCGGGATGCCGAACAGTTCGATGACCGCTACGTAGGGGCTCTTGGCCACCGAGGCCGAGTTCCACGGAAGCAGGGTGACCACCACGGCGATGGAGCCGATGTAGAAGACCAGGATGCGCCATACGGTGGACTTCACGGCCTTCTTCACGGCATCCACGGGGTTTTCTGATTCGCCGGCGGCGATGGTGGCGATTTCGGCGCCGAAGAAGGAGAAGACCACCACGAGGATTCCGGCCAGGACAGCGCCCGGACCGTTGGGCATGAAGCCGCCGTTGTTGATCAGGTTGCTCAGGCCGGGGGCTGGGACACCGGGGATGAGCCCCAGGATGGCGGCGGCACCGAAGACCAGGAAGAGGACGATCGCCGCCACCTTGATGGACGCGAACCAGAACTCGAACTCGCCGTAGGACTTCACCGAGCCGAGGTTGGTGAGCGTCAGCAGCACCATGAGGACAAGGGCCCAGACCCACTGGTCAATGCCCGGCACCCACCGGTGCATGATGGCCGCGCCTGCAGTGGCCTCGATGCCCAGGACGATGATCCAGAACCACGCGTAGAGCCAGCCGATGCTGAACCCTGCCCAACGGCCCAGTGCCTTGTCCGCATAGGTCGAGAATGAGCCCGTTTCCGGGTTTGCCGCGGCCATCTCCCCCAGCATGCGCATGACCAGGATGACCACCAGGCCCGCGGCAGCATAGGCGACGAGGATACCCGGGCCGGCCTGCTGGATGGCGGCACCCGAGCCGACAAAGAGGCCTGCACCAATGACGCCGGCGATGGCGATCATGGACAGGTGCCTGGGTTTCAGGGACTTTGAGAGTTGCTGGTCAGCATGCATGGAAGCGCCGTCCTGTTGGGAAAATAGCATGGGTTGAGCGACGTGCCTTGGTGGACCACCGGGGGACCGTGTGATGCACCACATCGTCGTTTCACCCTAGGTCGGCCATTATGCACCTTGCTTTGTGCACTCCAACAGACCTGGCTGCTCCCAACAGGACGTGCCTCCAAGCAGGAACCACCACGGGCAAAGAAAGTTTCCCGCCATGCACTTTTGTAATGTGCCGGAAACCACGCGCCGTCCCTCTCGCCGGGGGCGTCAGCAGTGGTTGGCCGCTAAATGTCCCGCCGCTTCAACAGGACTGCCGCGAGAAGGACGGGGATGATGACCCAGGCGCCAAGGACGAGTGCCGCCTGCCAGGCTTCCAGGGTGTCCGGAACATGCTGGGCCGCCGTCAGCGGATCAACGGTATTGCCTGGCAGGTACTTGCGGGCCTCCTTGAAGAAGTCCCCGGGAATGAGCTGGAAGGCGATGGGTGCCACGAAGAAGATGCCCACCAGGCTCATGATGCCGCCGGCGGAATTCCTGATGAGAGTGCCCAGGGCCATGCCGATGGCGGCGACGGCGGCCACATAGATGCTGTTGACCAGAAGGAGCTTCACCGACTGGGAACTGCCAAGGTCCAGCGCGAGGCCATAGTTGTCCAGGATGGGCACGGCCACCAGTCCTGCCACCCAGGTGGAGACGGCGGTAACCACGAATGACGTCACCATGACCACCACGAGCTTTGCAGCGAATGCGGGAAGCCGCCTGGGCACGGCCGCGAAGGTGGACCGGGCCATCCCGGTGGTGAATTCCGAACTCATCAGGAGCACACCAAGGGACCCCAGGATCAGCTGGGCGAAGGCGATGCCGGAGGTGGGCACGCTGACGGCAAGATCGCCGCCCTGCGATGCCATCCGCGCCGCGGCCTGCGGATCCCTTGTGGCCGCGTCGGCGAACTGGCCCGTCCCCCACGCGGACAGCGCGCCGAACCCGACCATGACCACCGCCGTGGAAGCGAGCAGGATCAGCGTGGAAAGGAGGCTGCGGAACTTGATGACTTCCGAGTTGAGCACCCGGAAGAACGTGGGGCCGGGCAGGGCCCGTCCACCGGCACGGGGGCTGCGGCCCCCGGCGGAGGATGCGGGGTCAGGCGAAGACGTGGGTTCGGTGGTGGTTACGCTCATTACTTGCTTACCTCCGCGGCGGGCAGGGAGTGGTATTCGACGTCGTCCTTGGTCAGTTCCATGTACGCCTCCTCGAGGCTGGCGACGAGCGGCGTCAGTTCGTAGACCATGACGTGGTTTTCCAGGGCGGCCGCCGCGATGGTCCTGGGCTCCAGGCCCGTTACTTCGAGCAGTTCCCGCTCCGGGACGTCGATGGACGCGCCCCGTCCGGCGAGCAGCTGGTAGAGACGGTCGGGTTCGTCGGTACGCACCCGGACCCGTGCCTGCCCCTTGCCGGTGATGATGTCACGGATGGGTGCGTCGGCAATCACGCGGCCGCGCCCAATGACGATCAGGTGGTCGGCGGTCTGGGCCATCTCGCTCATCAGGTGGCTGGAAAGGAAAACCGTGCGTCCCTGCCCTGCGAGGTAGCGGACCAGGTTCCGCACCCAGACCACACCTTCCGGGTCCAGGCCGTTGACGGGTTCATCCAGGATGAGGGTCTGCGGGTCCCCCAGCAAGGCTGCCGCTATGCCCAGCCGCTGGCCCATCCCCAGGGAGAAGCCGCCGGCCTTCTTGCGTGCCACGGCCTCCAGCCCCGTCATTTCAATCACCTCGTGCACCCGGGATTTGGGGATGCTGTGCGTGGCCGCCATGGCCAGCAGGTGGTTGTAGGCACTGCGGCTGGTGTGGACCGCCTTGGCATCGAGAAGGGCACCCACTTCGCGCAGGGGTGCCTTGTGCCGGACGTACGGCAGACCGTTCACGGTGACCGAGCCCGACGTCGGCCGGTCCAGTCCCATGATCATCCGCATGGTGGTGGATTTTCCTGCCCCGTTGGGGCCCAGGAAGCCGGTCACTTGCCCTGCCCTGACGGTAAAGCTGACGCCGGCCACGGCGGTTTTGGCGCCGTAGACCTTGGTCAGCCCGTTTGCCTCGATCATGAAGAATCCTTTGCACGGCAGCGCACGGCTGCAGACGACTTTCGGTGGGTGTTCATGCCTTACGCTACCGATGCCCGGGCAGCTTTATCCCGGAATCAGGGTTGATTCAGGGGAGAATCAGGGTAGTTACTTCCCCCACGTCCACTGGTCAGCGGCGCGGGGAGTAATACGTCAGTGCCTTCGGCTGGATCCGGTACGCGACGCTGCGCACGCCGGCCAGCGCTTCGCCATCCACCGCCAGCGCCATGGGTGCGCCTCCGGCGTCGATCCTTACCTCGGTGGCCTCCCGCAGGTGGGTGATGCGGGAGCTTGCCACTGTTCCCGTCAGCACGGACCACAGCAGCCGCAGCCGGGCAAAGGATTCGTCAGCCGTGATCATCCGGACGTCCAGCACGCCGTCATCCATCACCGGCCGGAACAAGGGCGCATGGTCCCGGGGGTAATAACGCCCCCTGCCCAGATAGGCAATCCACACCTTGCGCACAACGCCGTCCACGGACAGGGTGGTTGGGGTGCCCGCCGCAAAGGTCCTGAACATGGCCACCACCCCTGCCAGCGGCTTCCCGAGCGCCGGCTGCAGGTGTTCCCGGCGGCGGACAAAGTTCGGATAAAGGCCGACGCTGGAGGTGTTCAGCATGACCATTTCGGAGACCTCCGGGCTTCCCGCCAGGCCCCGTTCCGCCGTCACCACCCCGATGTCCGCCAGGGCCGCTTCACCTTTGCTGGCCGCATCCACTGCATCCTTCAGGCTCCCCGTGCCCGCGTCGCGCGCAAAGTGGTTCAGGGTGCCGCCGGGCAGGACCAGCAGGGGAATCGAACGTGCGACGGCGGCGGCGGCAGCTGCGCCGACCGTTCCGTCACCGCCCCACACGCCCAGGGCGCGGGTGCCAGGGAAGTCGGCGGTGGCGGCGATCCGTTGCACCAGGTCCTCGTCCGGCTGCACGGTGTTTATATGCGCTTTGGGAAATACTTCCTTGAGTGCTGACGCCGTCTCCTCCTTGAAGGATCCGCCCAAGGTGTTGACCACAATGCTCAGACCCTCGCCGCCCGGCAACTCAGGCGCACTGGTCCATGCCCTGGTCGTCTGCGGAATCGGCGGACGAACCGGCCACCAATGGCGGGTCACCAGCGCAGCACCGGCACCAAGGGCCGAACCGAAGAGGACGTCCGACGGCCAGTGGGCGCCGGTGTGAACCCGCGAATAGGCGACTCCCACGGCTGCGGGAGCCAGGGCAGCACCTACGGCCGGGCGGACCAGGCCTGCCCCGACTGCGAACGCTATCGCAGACGCCGAATGCCCCGATGGCATGGAGGAACTGGTGGGCTGTGGATGCACGAAGCGGAATACCGGAAGATGTTCGGGGAGCGGGCGGGTCCGGGGGAGCAGCGTCTTGAACACCACGTTGGTCACGGCGGAGGCCACCCCCTGGGCGATCAGGCCATGCAGTGCTGCCCTCCGCGTCTTGCCGGGAAACAACGCCAGGACGGCCGCCGCTCCCATCCAGAGCTTTCCGTGGTTGGCCGAGGCGGAAAGCCGGCGGAAGAACAGATCGTGGTTGCCGCCGGGCAGGTTGGATACATGCTTGAGAAGGTATCTATCGAGGCGGCTGATCCAGCTTCTCCCCCGCGGCCTGGCGCTTTGCATGTGATCACCCTAACCCAAGGTCTAGTCCCGCTTGGCGGCTTCCTGCCCGGCGGCTTCCTCGACCGCGCTAAGGGGCCTCGCGGCACCGGCAAGAAGCAGCGCCACCAGGATGGGTGCCATGATGGCCAGCAGCGCGGTGTGGATACCGGTGAGGTCACCGAGGTAGCCCAGCAGCGGTGGTCCAGCAAGGAATGATATATACCCCAAAGTGGATACAACGGAAACGCGTGCGGCTGAGTGCCGTGGGTCATCGGACGCAGCGGACATGCCCATGGGGAAAGCCAGGGCGGCGCCGACGCCCCACAGGGCTGCACCGATGCCGGCCAGCCAGATATTGGGCGCCAGCACAAAAAGGCCCAGGCCCGCGGCCGCTGCGGCCATGCTGGCCCGCAGGACTGCCACCCGTCCGTATGCGTCGATGACTCGGCCGCCCAGGAACCGCATGGCGGTCATGGCCAGGACGAAGAGGGCGAACATGAGGGCGCCGGTGGATTCGGAGGCGGCGAGCCCGTCCACTGACGCCTTGGCGATCCAGTCGTTGCCCGCTCCCTCGGTGAGGGTGGCGCCCAGGACCACGACGCCGATGAGCAGTGTCCTGCTGTCCCGCCACGCGGACGGTCCCTTGGCGGGTTTCGGCTCCCCCTCCACGGGGGCGGTGGAGATGTGGGGAAGGAAGTAGCGTGGCACGGTCAATGCCACCAGCACCACCACGGCTGCAATCGCCATGAGATGCAGCGGCAGGTCCACACCCAGGGTGGAAAGCCCTGCACCCACCAGGGCGCCAACGAATGCGCCGCCGCTGAAGGCCGCGTGGAACTGGGGCATGATGGTGCGACGGAGCTTGTGCTCCACGTCGGCCCCTTCGATGTTCTGTGCCACATCCCAAAGGCCAATGCCAATGCCAAAGAAGAACAGCGAAACCGCTGTTCCGGGAATGGACGTGGCCGAAAGCGACAGGGCGATTCCCACACCTGCGGCCGCCGCCAGCAAGCCCGCAAAGCGGACCGTGTTGGCGGTGCCAATCCTGCCGACCACCAGGCCGGCGGTGGGAAGTGCCAGCAGTGAGCCTACGGCCGTGCACAGCAGCAGCGTGCCCATTTGCCCCGACGTGATGTGCAGCGTCTGCGTAACGGCAGGGATCCTGGCCGCCCAGCTTGCGAACACGAGTCCGTTGATCCCGAAGACCACGAACGTGGCTGCGGCGGCGGCTCTCAAGCCTGCCTGCTGTTCCTTACCTGTACTGGAGCTCATACGTACACTACTTCCACAGAGTATTTTTTAAGGTCGGCATGGTCTTGGGCGCTGAATTGCCGGTCCGTCACGATGACATCCACTTTTTCCAGGCCGGCGACGAGCACCCGGGCGCTGGCCTGCCACTTTCCCGCGGAGGCGGCCACCACCACTCGTGCCGCAGCTTCCAGGCCGGCCTTCTTCACCGCGGCATCGTCGAGGTCGTGGGCCAGCAGGCCGTCGCGGAAGTCCACTGCGCAGGGCGTGACCACCGCGGTGTCAAAACGCAGGGACCTGATGTTGGACTCGGCCAGCGGTCCGCGGAAACAGAGTTCACCGGGCACCACGCTTCCACCCGGCAGCAGCAGGGCGGGGCGGGAGCCTGCGGCACCCTCACCGCCTGCAGCCGCATTGAGGGCCTGCAGGGACATGGGCATCAGGGTCACCTGCCGGCCGGCCGCTGCCCGCGCCACTTCGGTTGCCGTGCTGCCGCTGTCCAGCCAGACGTGTTCGCCGTCGGCCAGCAGGCCGGCCACGGCAGCTGCGATGCGCTTCTTGGCATCCCGGTCCTCCAGCTCCCGCTGTCCGTAGCCCGGGTTGCGGCCGTGGCCTATCAGGCTCCTGGCGCCGCCGTGGACCCTGCGGAGCACACCGTGGCCGGCCAGTACTTCAAGGTCCCGGCGGATGGTTGCGCCGGAGGCGGCGCAGGCCTGCATCAGGTCCTCGACGCTCACCTCCGGCTGCCGCCGGAGGATTTCGGCAATGGTCCTGTGCCGCTCGTCCGTTTTCATGAGCAAATGATATCAACTCATGATCATTTGCTCATGTGGTGGCCGGGACAGCTCAGCGGCTGCGCGCCACCCTCTGTTCGTCCCACACCGGCTCCGCCGACTCGTACACCTTCCCGTCGGAGCCGAATACCAGGAACCGGTCGAAGGTCCGGGCAAACCAGCGGTCGTGGGTGACCGCCAGGACAGTTCCCTCGAAGTGGTCAATGGCCCGCTCCAGCGCCTCAGCGGAGTGCAGGTCCAGGTTGTCCGTGGGCTCGTCCAGCAGCAGCAGGGTGGCACCACTGAGCTGAAGCAGGAGGATCTGGAACCGCGCCTGCTGGCCGCCGGAGAGTGACTCATACTTCTGTTCCGACTGTCCCGCCAGGCCGTAGCCGTCCAGGGCACCCGCGGCGGCCTCCCGGCCCAGCCCGGAACGGTGTTCATCGCCGCGGTGCAGGATTTCCAGCAGGGTCTTTCCCAGCAGGTCGGGACGGACATGGGTCTGGGCAAAGAATCCCGGCCGGATCCTGGCACCGAGCTTGACGGTGCCTTCGTGCGGTACCTCGGCGATGTCAACATCGGACACGGGCAGGTGTTCGCGTTCGGGGTCAGTGCCGCCAGTGGCCAGCAGCCGCAGGAAGTGCGACTTGCCGGAACCATTGGAGCCCAGCACGCCCACGCGGTCGCCGAACCACACTTCCGTGGAAAAGGGCTTCATGAGCCCGGTGAGTTCCAGCTTCTCCGCCACGATGGCGCGCTTGGCGGTCCGTCCGCCCTTGAGCCTCATTTGCACGTTCTGCTCGATGGGCAGCGCCTCGGGCGGCCCCACTTCAAGGAACTTTGCCAGCCGGGTCTGGGCGGCATGGTAGCGGTTGGCCATGTCGGAGCGGAACGCGGCCTTGTTCTTGTACATGTTGACGAGTTCCTTGAGCTTGATGTGCTCCTCGTCCCAGCGCTTGCGCAATTCCTCGAACCGGGCGTTCCGGTCCGCCCGGGCCTCCACGTACGATTCGAACCCGCCCCCGTGGATCCACGCGGCGGCCCCGTTGATCCCCGGCTCAAGGGTGACAATGCGCCCGGCGGCGTTGTTCAGCAGCTCGCGGTCGTGGCTGATGAAGAAGACGGTTTTCCTGGAGTCATTGAGCTTCTCCTCGAGCCAGCGCTTGCCCGGCACGTCAAGGTAGTTGTCCGGCTCGTCCAAAAGGAGGAGATCGTCCGGGCCGGCGAACAGTGCTTCCAGCACCAGGCGCTTCTGCTCGCCGCCGGAAAGGGTCGACGCCGGGCGGTGCTGTGCGCGGTCAAAGGGCAGTCCCAGCGCGGCCATGCAGACCTCGTCCCAGACGGTCTCGACGTCGTAGCCGCCGGCGTCCCCCCAGTCCACGATGGCCTGGGCGTACCGCATCTGGGTGGGCTCGTCGTCGTCCTCTATCATGGCCAGCTCGGCGTCATCCACCTCGCGGGCAGCGGCTGCCAGGGCCGGGGGAGCGGCGGACACCAGGAGGTCCCGGACGGTGGAGCCGTCCCGCACCTGCCCCACGAACTGGCGCATGATGCCCATGTTTCCGGACCGCCCAATGACGCCCTCGTCCGGGACCAGGTCTCCGGCGATGATCCGGAACAGCGTGGTCTTCCCAGTGCCGTTGGGCCCGATGAGGGCGGTCTTGGTGCCGTCAGGGACCTTGAAGGTCACTCCGTTCAGGAGCTGGGTGCCGTCGGAGAGGAAGTAGTCGATGCCGGAAACGTCAATATGGGCCACACCGTCAATCCTCCCACGCCGGTCCCTTGCCTGGCGGGGTCCCCTAGCCGGCGGCGGTGAGGAACTGCTTCAGCAGCGGGCCGGAGGTGGTGGCGCCCAGGCCGCCGTCCTCCACGAAGACGGCTACGGCCAGGTCCCCGTGGACGGCCACGATCCAGGCGTGCGTCTTTGGCGGAGTCTCGGTGCCGAATTCGGCGGTTCCGGTCTTCGCCCCTACCGGTGCCCCGGGGACGCTGGACAGGAACCCTGCGTGGCCGGACGTGACGACGGCGCGCATCATGTCTGCCAGCGACGCCGCCTCCGCAGCCGTGATCGGCTTGTCCGAGGCAGTGGAGGGTGCCTCGGCAGCGGCGGTTGCGGACCGGTCGGCCGCGGGGGCAGTGGAACCTGCCGTTGTTCCGGCAGCGGGCGCACCGGCGTCAGGGTTGAGGACCAGCTGCGCGGCGACGGGGGCGCCCTTGGCCACGGAGCCGGCCATGATTGCTGCGGCCAACGGGGAGAGCAATACCTTGCCCTGGCCAATCATGGACGCTGCGTGTTCGGTGCCCTGCGCCTGCCCTGGAACAGAGCCCAGGAAGGCTTCGGCGCCAAGTTTCGGCGCCTCCACCGCCACTCCCATGGACGTGGCAGCGGCTTCAAGCTGGCCCTGCGACACAGAGTCACGCTGGGAGATGAAGGCAGTGTTGCAGGAGTGGGCAAAGGCGTCCCGCAGGGTCACCGCGCCCAAAGAGGTCTCGGGGTAGCCTTCCGAGTTTTTGAAGGTCCGCCCGTCCACCGTGAGCGTGGGGGTGCACTGGATGGTGGAGTCGGGCGTCATCCCGTTCCGGAACATGGCCAGGGAATCCACCATCTTGAAGATCGATCCCGGGGCGTACTGTCCCAGCATTGCCGTGTTATAGCCGTTGCTGCCCGGCCCGGAAGCCGCTGCCAGCACGGCTCCAGTGGAGGGTCGGAGGGCCACGATGGCTGACGCCGGCCCCACCGGCTCCAGGATGCCCTCAGCCAGGGTCTGCAGCCGCGGATCGAGGGTGGTCTTCAGCGGCGTCCCGGGCTTGGGCTCCACCTGGAAGAGGACGCGGCGGGGGTCGGTGCCGGCGGATTGGATCTGTTCGCGCGTGAGGTCGGCCCGTTGCGCGCGGATGACGACGGCGTCCGATCCGCGGAGCTGTTCGTCATACTGCTGCTGGAGCCCTCCGATGCCCGTGACGTCCCCGGGGGCCAGGGCGCCATCGGACGCCTCGATTTGTTCCGCCGTCGCTTCCCCTACCGACCCGAGCACGGCCCGGGCAAACGTCCTGCTCGGGGCCAGGGGGATGGATGCCGGGATGCCGCGGGCGCCGGGAATGGCCTGGATCTGTGCATCGGTGATGGTCCGGCCCTCTTCGCGGAGGGTGATGGCGGAAACAAAGGCCTGGGCCCCTGCTGCCTTGACCTGCTGCACGTAGGCGGCAGGGTCCACTCCCACCAGGGCAGCCAGTTTGCCGGCGGAATCGGCGGGGTCTGCGCTGCCCAACTGGGGCTTGTCGATGCCCACATTCACCACGGGGCGGTAGGTCACCAGCGGGACGTCTCCGGCGCCCAGGATGTCTGCGCGCTGGGGGGTCTGGGATCCTTTGGTCACGATTTCGCTGTCCCCGAGGCCCGGTGCCAGGATGGCCGGATCCCAGACGGTGAGCCATTTATCGCCGGACTTCCTGAAGTTCGCTGCGATGGTGTACTTCCATTCCGCGTCGCCGAACTTCCAGGTGTAGTTCAGGGGTGCGGAGGCCTTGTCCCCGTCCAGCGTGAGTCCGCCTGCCTGGACCTCGGGCTTTTGCGGGTCCAGGGCCGCGAAGACCTGGTGCAGCTGATCGTTCGCTGCGGCGGCGTCCTTGCCGTCGAAAGCCACGGACCCTACATCGAGCGCCGAGACTGCGCCGGCCAGCTGCCGTGCCGCGGCTTCGGCGCCGGACTTTCCGTCATCGCAGGCCACCAGCGAGGTTCCGATAATGAGCGCAGTTATGGCAAGCGAAAGTTTTGTTGTTTTCCCCATCGCGCCATTATCCCCCGGGCCGGCTGACATCAGCGCCACGCGTGTTCAGTCCCGGGTCATGGAGCGTTATGAGAGCCCCAGGTCCGGCACCGGCAGTTTGAAGACGTCCTTCAGGGCGGACGTTGCGGCATGCAGCCCGGGCATGCCCGTCACCCCGGGACCCGGCGGTGTCGACGACGAACACAGGTAGACCCCCAGCAGCGGCGTCCGCCACGGGATGGGGGACACCACCGGCTTCTGGACCAGACCCCGGACGTCCATGATGCCGGCGCTGAAATCGCCCCCAATGTAGTTCCGGTTGTATTCAGCCAACTCCGCTGCGGTGATAACGTGTGATTCCACCACAAGATCGCGGAATCCCGGGGCGAACCGTTCCAGCTGCGCGGCAACCTGGCTGGTCATGTCCTTCGTCGAGCCGGAGGGAACATGGCAGTACGTCCACAGTGTGTGCCGGCCTGCAGGGGCGCGGCCTGCGTCGAAGCGGGACGGCTGGGCCACGAGCACATATGGCCGTTCAGGATGGCGTCCGGCACTGACTTCGTTTTCCGAGCGTGCCAGCTCGGCCCGCGTGCCGCCCACGTGCACGGTGCCGGCGTCGGAAAGTCCGCTGGCCTGCCACGGCACCGGCCCGGACAGGATGAAGTCCACCTTGCACGAGCCATTGCCGTAACGGAAGCGTTCCAGGGCCCGCCGGTAATGTCCGGGAAGTGATTCCCCTGCCATGTCCAGCAACCCCCGGGGTGCCACGTCCAGCAGCGTGGCGCGGGTGGCAGGAAGCTGTTCCAACCGGTCAATCGGGGTTCCGGTGTGGATGACACCTCCGTGGGCGCGGATGTCGTCCGCGAGGGCTGCCGCGATGGATGCGGAACCGCCGCGGGGGATGGGCCACCCCACGGCATGTCCCAGGGCACCAAGCATCAGCCCGGCTCCGGAGGCGGCGAGGGAGGGCAGGTGGGAGATGGCATGGGCGGCCACACCGCTGAGGAGGGCCGGCGCCAGTTCCTCCCGGAACCGAAGGTTCCACAGCCCGGTCCCTTGTTCCAGGGTCCGCAGGCCGTAGACGCCGGCCACCAGGGGGTTCCGGGGGATCCGGAGGAGTTGGTTTTGGGTGAAGTCCATGACGTCGTCAATGTGGCGGACCAGTGGCTCCATGAGCCGGCGGTACGCGGGTCCGTCCCGGCCCAGTCCTTCAACGGTCCTGTCCATCGATTGATAGGCCAGGGCTGCCCGGCCACCTTCCAGCGGGGAACCGAAGGACACGTCCGGGGTGATGAGGTCCACCCTTCGGGGCAACTCGAAAGCGCGGAAGAAAGGGGACGCCACAGCCATTGGGTGCACGGCGGAGCAGACATCATGGAAGTGCCCGGGCTGCATCAACTCCGTGGTCCGGGTTCCGCCGCCAATCGTCGCTGCGGCCTCGAAGACCTCCACTGACAGGCCGGCCCGCGCCATCACCGCTGCCGCGGAGAGTCCGTTGGGGCCGGACCCTACTACCGCCACATCAGGCACGGGACCCCGCCTTCGCCGCGCGGAATGAAGCCGGCAGCTTGAGCCGGATCCGGTCCGGCGCGTTGGAGAAGGGGCCGCCGTGGGGGTCGTCCAGGTGGTGGCGGCGGATGGGATCATAGGCGGGATCGTAAATGTCCCAGACGACGCGTGCCATGAGATAGGCCACCGCGGCCATATGCGCGGCCACCGCCAGGACGTAGTAGGGCATGTCCAGGTTGTGCTGGGAGGAACCTGCGCTGGTCACCTGTCCAAGGTACATCCATATCGCAGCCCAATGCAGGGCTTCGATGCCCTGCCAGACCAGGAAGTCGCGCCACCGCGGCCGGGCCAGGGCCAGCAGCGGAATGAGCCACACCACGTATTGGGGCGAATACACCTTGCTGGTAAGGATGAAGGCCGCCACGATCAGGAAGGCGAGCTGCGCCATGCGGGGACGGCGGGGGGCCGTCAACGCAACAGCGGCAATGCCTGCACAGGCCACGGCAAAGAACCCGGTGGAAAACATGCTGACGGCACCGGCGCCAAGCCCGGACCAGCCCAGCCTGTCCGCCACCAGGTTGTAGGCAAACCAGGCTGAGCTGTACCCGGCGCCCCGCTCAGCGCTGTACTGGAAGAAGAAGGCCCACCCGGGAGGGTTGGCGGCCGCGAACGGCAGGTTCACTGCCAGCCAGGTGGCGGCCGCGCTGCCACCGGCCACCAGCAGCGGTCGCCATCTTCCCGTGCGTACTGCAAGCAGCAGGATGGCGCCCAGCACCAGCAGCGGATACAGCTTGGTGGCCGTGGCGAGGCCAATCATGACCCCTGCGGGTACAAGCCGTTGCCGGGCAAAGAAGTACATCCCCAGGGCAAGCAGGCATGCGGCCCAAAGGTCCCAGTTGATGGTTCCGGCCAGCACGATCCCCGGGGCCACCGCCACCATGGCCGCATCCCACGGACGGCGGCCGGGCATGCGTGCTGTCACCAGCACGGTGGCCATGGCCACCGCCGCCAGCAGCACCGCGTTGATGTCAAAGTAGGCCAGGGCGCGGGCACCGGCCTCTCCGCCGGGTACCAGCCAGGCCGTCACACCCGCGATCAGCCCAAGGAGCACCGGGTATTCGAACTGGCTGCCGCTGCCCAGGATGGGAAAGATTCCCGCGGCCATGCCGCGGTTGCGGAACAATTCGGGGAAATCCGAGTAACACGTGGCATAGAACTGCGTGGGCGTCTCCCAGCCGTTGGCCCTGCAATAGCCCTTCAGCAGGACCCCCACCAGGGCTGCCAGGGCCGTGAGGACAATGAGCACCCGTTCCACCGAGTAGATACCGGGGGAGACCACGCCGGGATCTGTCCTGGATCCCAGCGGGCCGCCGATCACCTCGGTGAAATTCCGCAGCAGGGCATCGCTGCGGCTGGGCACTACGATTCGGGGCCGTCGTCCGCTGTCCGGCGACTGGGTCTCGTGCATGGCTTCGAGCTTACAGCCGGCCCCCTCCCGGGGGCTTGGGGGCCGGCCCGTCAGCGCAGGCCACCTATTTGCTGGTGCATGAGCACGAAAACGTCGTTCCGGTGCTGCTCCAGCAGGGCGCTGTTAAAGGAACTGCGGCGCTGCAGGGGCCGGGACAGGAGTCCCATGATTTTTTGCATCAAGGGAGCCACCTCCTTTCTTCGGTTACAAGGCACAAAAGTGCATGGCGAATTAGCACCCCTTTTCAGTGCGCAAAAGCGCGGAAATTTGGGCGCAAGGAATTCACCGAGGGAATTAGTGGAATTGCGCAGGAGCGCCGTGGCAGCGCGGACTACCGGGAGCCGGAAGTGAACCGCAATGCCGGTGGGAGAGCTGTGGCAAATGCGGGACTATGCGGCTGCGAAGGGGAGGCCTGGGCAGCAGCAGTTCCCGGAAGTCAGCGGAGAAGCACGGTGGTCCGGCCTGGACGGCCCGTCTTGGACATGGAGTCCCGCCTGGGCCTTGACGGTACTGGCACCGTGGCCCGCGGCCAGGTGGCTGGCGCCTAGCGGCGTCGCAGCAGGCCCGGGAGGTCCGCCGGCCGGCGGTAACCCGAGTTGACCGAAGCCACGCGCACAGGATCAGCAAAGGCCGGGAATGCATTGATGGAGGCATTCCATTCGCCAGTCAAAGTCATCATTATCCCAACCTCCTTTTCTACTGTCCGCTGCGTGGATTGCAATGCGGTCTTTGACCCCGGCAGATTGCCGTGGGGTCAGGAATAAAGGTACCCCAGGAATTCGCGGAAGACCAGCAATTTCCGGAGAAAAGAAGAAAACTTTTGAATAGGGGTATTTAGAGGCCCCAGCGGACAATGGCGGGGGTCTTCTTATCCCATCCAAGCGTGCAGACCTTCGCCGTGCCCAGGATGAAATGCCGGCCTTCCGTGGGCGGCAATTCCAGCCAGCGCGCGGTGAGGATCCGGGAGAAGTGCCCGTGCGCCACGATCAGCACATTGTCCATCCCGGATTCCAGGATCCGGCCGATGATCTTGTCCGCCCTGGCGGCAACCTCGTCGAGTGTCTCCCCGTTGGGCACGCCGTGGGTCCAGATCAGGTAGTCGGGGTTGTCCTTGCGGATCAGGTCCGAACTGATGCCCTCGTAGTCGCCATAGTTCCATTCGACCGCGAGCGGTTCATGCCGGGCATCGGGGAAGCCGGCGAGTTCGGCTGTCCGCCGTGCCCGCCGCAGCGGGGACGTGAGCACCAGGTCGAAGTCGACGCCGTCCAGCACCTTGCGGGCCTCCACGGCCTGCTGCTCGCCTTCCACCGTGAGGGGGAGATCGGTGAGGCCGGTGTACTGCCCGCTCTTTGACCATTCGGTTTCGCCGTGGCGGAGGATCCAGAGCTGGGGGCGCGGGGCAAAGGCGGGGTTGGTCACTTGGACTCCTCAACGGGTGAAGGTTCGACGGCGGCGGAAGAGACTCCAGGGCCGGGTCCGGCAGGTGCTGATTCAGGCTGTTCGGCCCACCACCGGAGCAGGCGCGCCTCAGCTTCCGCGGTGGGCAGTGGTCCGTGTTCCATCCGTTCATTCAGGAGGAACTTGTAGGCGCGGCCCACCACAGGCCCCGGTTTGAGTCCCAGCACGGCCATGATCCTGGCCCCGTCCAGGTCCGGGCGCACTGCGTCCAGGGACTCCTGTTCCCGGAGTGCGGCGATGCGGGCTTCGAGGTCGTCGTAGGCGAAGGCCAGGCGCTCGGCCTTGCGCTGGTTCCGGGTGGTGACGTCGGAGCGGGTCAGGCGGTGCAGGCGCTCCAGCAGCGGACCAGCATCGGTCACGTACCGGCGGACGGCCGAGTCGCTCCAGCCGGCGTCGCCGTAGCCGTAGAAGCGCATGTGGAGCTCCACCAGGCGTGCCACGGCCTTGATGGTGTCATTGTCGAACCGCAGCGCCTTCATCCTCTTGGAGGTGAGCTTGGCACCCACCATGTCGTGGTGCCGGAAGCTCACCGCGCCGCCCGGTTCGAAGCGGCGCGTAGCCGGCTTCCCGACGTCGTGCATCAATGCAGCGAAGCGCAGCACGAAGTCCGGTCCGGGCACCGGACCCTCCGCGTCGGTTTCGAGCTCGGCTGCCTGCTCCAGGACCTGGAGCGAGTGCTGGTAGACGTCTTTATGCCGGTGGTGCTCGTCGGATTCGAGGCGGAGGGCGGAAACCTCGGGCAGTACATGCTCGGCCAGCCCGGTTTCCACCAGGAGGTCGATTCCCGTCCGTGGCCGGGCACCGCAAATCAGCTTGACCAGTTCATCCCGCACGCGCTCGGCGGAGATGATTTTGATCCGTTCCGCCATGCCTGTCATTGCGTCCCGCACGTCATCGTGGACCGAGACGCCCAGCTGCGCGGCGAACCTGGCGGCCCGCATCATCCGCAGGGGGTCGTCGGAGAAGGACGCTTCCGGCGCGCCGGGGGTGGCCAGCACGGAGGCGTGGAGGTCGCGGACGCCGCCGAAGGGGTCCACCAGCTCCATGGAGGGCAGCTTCAACGCCATGGCGTTAATGGTGAAGTCGCGGCGCAGCAGGTCATCAGTCAGCGAGGAACCGAACGCCACCACGGGCTTGCGCGAATCGGGATCGTACGCCTCGGCCCGGTACGTGGTGATCTCAATCTGGAAGCCGGCCTTGCGCATGCCAATGGTGCCGAAGGCGCGCCCGATTTCCCAGAAGTTGTCCGCCCACTTTTTGATCAGGGCCACGGTCTGGTCCGGCGTGGCGTCGGTGGTGAAGTCAAGGTCGGGGGAGGTCCGCCCAAGGAACAGGTCACGCACCGGACCGCCCACCAGGGACAGCTCGTGGCCGGCGTCCACGAAGCGCCGGCCGAGCTCCAGGACCACCGGGTCCACCTTGAAGTCGACAGTGTGGGAATCAATCTTGTGATGTGCGTGCGACATAGTTCCTTAAGCTTGGCAGAAACCAGCGCCGCGGCAGTCCAAAAAGCGTCACGATCCGGGCCAATTGACCTTCGCCGCCGGAAAGTGCGTCATATCCTGTCCATGTTGGTGTCATGTTCCGGTCATCACGGAAGGGCAACAGTCGTTAGAGTGGACTCCATGGCCCATCCAGTACCGAGCGCTCCAGGCAGGAGGACGAACGCACCATTGCCGTCGGCAATCGGGGCGCACGTTGCCCCTGCCCAGCAATCGGCACCGGCGTCGCTGCCTACGGTCGAGGAAGTCTCGGCCGGCGGTGTCGTGGTGGATACGTCCGACGCCGGGTTGAGGGTTGCGATCATCGCCCGCCTTAATAGGGGTGGCCGCCTCGAGTGGTGCCTGCCCAAGGGCCATCCGGAGGGCAAGGAAAACAACGAAGAGGCCGCGGTCCGTGAGATTGCCGAGGAAACCGGCATCGAGGGCACCATCCTGGCGCCGCTTGGCAGCATCGACTACTGGTTCACCGTCAGCGGCCACCGGGTCCACAAGACCGTGCACCACTACCTCCTGCGGGCCACCGGCGGCGAACTCACCATCGAGAACGATCCCGACCAGGAAGCCGTGGACGTGGCGTGGGTCCCCATCCAGGAACTTGCCCGGAAGCTGTCATTCCCCAACGAACGCCGCATCGCCGACCTCGCCCGTGACGTCCTGCCCGGACACCTCTAAGCCCGGACGCCGCCGTCGCCATTGCGGTGTTAAGTGCCGGTGGGTGAGACGATGAAGTCGATGTCAGCTACCAACTTTCCTTCCGACCGGTCCGGCCGGCCCGATGACGCGGCACCCGACGGCGTGCCCCCGGAGCCGGCCGCTCCGGACCTGGCCCAGCCCGTGGCCGCTGGCCCCAGCGAAACCCGTTCCAGCGCCATCATGGCCGCCGGAACGCTGGTTTCGCGTTTCCTGGGCTTCGGCAAGACCTGGATGCTCGGTACCGCCCTGGGCCTGGGCTCAACGGTCAATGACACGTTCATCAACGCCAACAACCTGCCCAACCTGATCTTCCTCCTGGTGGCCGGCGGCGTGTTCAACGCGGTCCTGGTCCCACAGATCATCAAGGCCAGCAAGGCTCCGGACAGGGGAGCGGACTACATCAGCCGGCTGCTGACGCTGGCTGTCCTGCTCCTGTTCGGCCTGACGGCCCTGGTCACCCTGGCAGCTCCCGGCGTGATCGAACTGACCACCCAGGGCTATTCACCCCAGCAAAAGGCCCTGGCGGTCACCTTCGCGTTCTGGTGCCTGCCGCAGATCTTCTTCTACGGCCTTTACGCCCTGCTCACCCAGGTCCTGAACGCCAACGGCGCCTTTGGCCCTGCCATGTGGGCGCCCATCATGAACAACCTGGTGGCCATCGCCGGCCTGGGCATGTTCATCTGGATTTTCGGCAGCAACGAGGTCAACCCGCACAACCTGGACAACTGGGGATCAACGCAAACGCTCCTGGTGGCAGGATTCTCCACCATCGGCGTGCTGTCCCAGACAGCCATCCTGCTGGTCCCGGTCTTCCGGCTGAAGCTCGGCCTCCGGCCACGGTTCGGCTGGCGCGGCGTGGGGCTGGGCCACGCAGCCAGGCTGAGCGTATGGACGCTCCTGACGGCCGCCGTCGGGCAGCTCGCCTTCCTGTACGTCATGCGCATCGCCACCATTCCCGGCGCCGAACGCATCCGCCTGCAGCAGGCGGGGGACCCGTCGGCATACACCCTGCCCGGCAACGCGGTCCTTGAAGTGGCCAGCCAGCTGTACCTGCTGCCGCACTCGATCATTGCCCTGTCGCTGGCCACCGTGCTCTTCAACCGGATGACGCGGGCATCGCAGGACGGCAACCGGGCTGAACTGCGCGACGCCCTCTCCCACGGCCTGCGGACCATGGCCGTGGCCACTGTGTTCGGGGCGCTGGCACTGTTTGCCCTGGCCGGTCCGCTGGGCATGTTCTTCTCCGGCGGACTGCGGCAGGACGGCGTCATGCTGGCCCAGACGCTCACCATCCTGGCCCTCAGCACTCCGTTCATGAGTGCCAACTTCATGATGTCCCGCGTGTTCTACGCCAACGAGGACGCCCGCACGCCGTTCTATGTCCAGCTGCTGCTCGCCGTGGTGTACGTGGCGGGGGCGTTTGCCATCCAGTTCCTGCCGGTGGGCCAGATCATCTACGCCATTGCCGTCCTCTACATGGTGGGCAACATCCTCTCGGTGGTCATCAGCGCGTTCTTCCTGCGGCGCATGCTGGGCCACCTCGACGGCCCACGGATCGCCAACTCCTACATCCGCATGGGGTACGCGGCCCTCGGTTCGGCAATCGCCGGTGCGGGCGCCCTGTGGCTCATGGGCAGCTACAATCCGGACGGTTTCGCATGGCAGAACCGGATCACTGCCCTGGTCACCGTCATTGTGGTGGGACCCGTCATGCTGGTGGTGTACTTCGTCCTTCTCAAGCTGTTCCGGGTCTCAGAGCTCACCGACATGCTCCGGCCCCTGCTGGGCAGGTTTGGCCGCGGCAGCCAGGCCCCTGCTCCGGATGCCGGGGACGCGCCGTCGTC
This sequence comes from Arthrobacter sp. StoSoilB19, assembly GCF_019977275.1. Lineage (NCBI taxonomy): Bacteria > Bacillati > Actinomycetota > Actinomycetes > Micrococcales > Micrococcaceae > Arthrobacter > Arthrobacter sp. StoSoilB19. The sequence goes on from NZ_AP024650.1 coordinate 4,356,859, forward strand.
CCCTCCCGCTGAAGCTGTGGACGGGGAGCGCGGCCACCGCCCGGAGCGGGCCACCACGTCCGTTGATACCGGCCTTATCCCCCGTATCTCCGGTGAATTCGACGCCGTCTCCTTCCGTGCCGGCCCGGACCCGCAGCGTGGGACGCACCGTCCGCAGATGTACGACAGCGGCACGGCCCAGGGTGCCGAGGACGCCTACCTGCCGGGGGAGGACCAGCCCGGCACCGCCCGCGGCGGCCTGCTCAGGGAACAGATCCCGCTTCCCGGCCGCCGCACCTACCAGGGGAAGCCCGGCGAGAACCCGTATTTCAAGACCAGGCGCAAGCGGAAAAAGTAAATTCCGTCCGGTCTGGCGCACGTCTTCTCCGCAGCCGTTTGGGGCGGATCGGCTAGGATCGAACAGGTACAGGGGTAGTTGCATTACGGGTTTGCCGTGCGCGGCACCCGAACGGCGGTTGCGTCATCAGACCGGCAATCCCGGACAGTCTAGGAGGAACACGTGTCCAACCCGATCGACGTCGGATCAGTACTGGGCGGCCGCTACAAGGTCACCGCCACAGTGTTGGCCTCGCACGACCACGATCTGGTGCTGGACGGTGTGGACCAGGTCCTCAACCGCCCGGTCAGCATCCTGGTTGCCGGCCCGGAGAACACCGAACAGGTTGCGCAGAGCGCCCGCGAAGTCGCCACCGGCGAACGTCCCGGCACCGTTCAGGTCCTGGACCTTGGCGTCACCGAGGACGCCACCTACCTCATCACCAACCACACATCCGCCGCCGACCTGCTGGACTTGGTGGTTGCGCCCAATCCGCCGTACGTGGAGCCATTCTTCACGGACACGCTGGGCAGTGAAATCTTCGGCCAGCCGCGGTCGCACGAGCCGGAGCCGTACGACGAGGAAGACCACGTCGACGCCGGATACATCAACTACGCCGATTCGCACCCCAGCCAGGTTGATCCATACCGTTCAGCGCCGGCCGTACCGCCCAGGCCGTCCGTTCGTCCCGCTGCCCAGCAGCCCGCCGCACCAGTGCGCGCTGCCGGGGCCGCTCCGGGCGCTGGTGCCGCTGCAGCGGCCGGTGGGGCTGCAGGTGCTGCTTCGAACAAGGGAAACGGGTCCTCCCGGATGGATCCGGATGCCACTGCAGCGCAGCCGGTGGCAACCAATGCCCAGTCCCCGTCCGGACGCGCCAGCGCTGCGGAGGCGGACACAGGACCCAACGATACCGCTGCCGCAAGCACCCCACGGCAGCAGGTCCAGCCAACCGCTGAGGACCGGACGCCCAAGGTTTCCCTGTGGTCCGACGACGACTATGCGCAGTCAGGGGATCAGGACCACTACGAGGAAACCCACGAATCCCCGCAGGAATCGCATCCAGTCAAGGGGAAGGCAGCCCTCTTTGCACGTGCGGCTGCGCCCGCTGCCGCCGGCGTCGCCTTCGCGGACCGTGCCGAGGATGACGACGACGATCGTGATGAGTCCGAAAACCAGCCCCGATCCATGCGCTGGCTGGTGGGCGGGCTCCTGGCCGTTGTGCTGATCGCCGGCCTGATCTTCGCCGTGACCAACCTGGGCAGCCTCTTTACGCCGGGGCCTCAGGCCAAGCCGACAACTGGCCCCGCAACCACCAACTCCCAGGCATCAGCGCCTGCCACTCAGGCAGCACCGTCGGCGCCGCCCGCCGTTCCGCCGGCCATCGAGAGCGTCAGCCGGCAGGGGAACTTCGACTTCGCCGCCACCTTCGATGGCGATCTGGTCAAGGCCTACGACGGCAATGCCGCCAGCTACTGGTCCGATATGGAATTCGCCACGGAAAACTGGGGTGGCCTGGCCCCGCAGGGCGTCCCCCTCGTTGTGAAGCTGAAGAGCGCTGCCACTGTCTCCTCCATCACGCTCTCCCAGCTCGGGGGATCGGGGGGCAACATCACGGTCTACACCAATGACCGGCCCACCATGGACGGAGCCAAGGCAGTAGGAACCAACAGCTTCACGTCCACAGACCTGAACATGCCCCTTCCGGAACCGGTGCAGGCACAGTACGTGATTGTCTCCATCAATTCCCTTCCCAAGCTGGCGGCTCCCAAGACCCGCTACGGCTACGGTCTCCGGCTGGCTGAAATCAAGGTCCAGTAGGCGTCTTTCCGCCTGCGGGTGTTGCCGGCGCTGTTACTGCTGCCCACCGGCACCCGCAGCGGGAATGTAGTCTGGAAAGAGCGCCCTGCGACGGCTGGTCCTCTGACTTCCCCGATGGTTCACCTTGCCCGGGCGCTGGAATATTCAGCACGCGGACACAGTTGTGCCATGTGGCCGGCCTCCACGGGGAGGCGAGTCGAACAAGGAAGAGGTTCACGGTCCAGTGACCATCGAAGAGAAGACGGCGTCCGGCGTTCGCGACGTCATCATTGTGGGCTCCGGCCCGGCGGGCTACACGGCCGCCGTCTACACAGCCAGGGCGAACCTCAAGCCTCTGCTGCTGGCGGGGTCAGTGACCGCCGGCGGGGAGTTGATGAACACCACCGACGTTGAAAACTACCCCGGCTTTCCGGAAGGGATCATGGGGCCGGACCTCATGGAGAACTTCGAGAAGCAGGCGGCACGCTTTGGTACCGAGATCCAGTTCGAGGATGTAACCACGCTCGAACTTGAGGGCGCCATCAAGACGGTGACCATCGCCACGGGGGAGACCTTCAAGGCGAAGGCGGTCATTCTCTCCACTGGTTCCGCATACAGGGAACTTGGCCTGCCTAACGAGAAGCGCCTGTCCGGGCACGGTGTCAGCTGGTGCGCAACCTGTGACGGTTTCTTTTTCAAGGATCAAGACATCGCCGTAATCGGCGGTGGCGATTCCGCCATGGAGGAGGCCCTGTTCCTCACCAAGTTTGCGAAATCAGTAACGGTTGTTCACCGCCGCGATTCGCTGAAAGCCTCAAAGATCATGGCGGACCGGGCACTGGCACACGACAAGATCAACTTTGTGTGGAACAGCACCGTGGACGATGTCCTGGGAACGGACAAAGTGACGGGTATTCGGTTGAAGAACCTGTTGGACGGATCTTTGTCAGACCTCGCAGTGACAGGTGTCTTCGTCGCTATCGGCAACGATCCCCGTACGGACCTCGTCAAGGATGTCCTCGCGCTGACGCCTGAGGGAACCATCGCCGTGGAGGGTCGAAGCTCCCGTACCAGCCTTCCCGGCGTCTTCGCCGCCGGAGACGTTGTTGACCCTACCTACCGCCAGGCCATCACTGCCTCCGGTTCCGGCTGTGTCGCGGCAATAGACGTCGAGCACTACCTGGCCGACCTGACGGCATAATCTGCCCCCACTGTTATCCGAAGAGAAAGATAAGGTTATGAGCAACGCTAAAGATGTAACTGACGCAAGTTTCGGCTCCGACGTTCTGTCCGCCGAAAAGCCGGTAATCGTGGACTTCTGGGCCGAATGGTGCGGGCCCTGCCGTAAGCTCGGACCTATCCTGGATGAGATTTCCGTGGAGTATGGTGAAAAGGTTGACGTCGTCAAGGTCAACGTAGACGACAACCCTGCCATCGCCGCTGAGTATGGAATCACTTCCATTCCTGCCGTTTACCTTTTCCAGGGTGGCGAAGTGAAGAGCACAGTTATCGGTGCCAAGCCGAAGCAGTTCTTCGAAAAGGAATTCGCAGACGTTCTCTCCTGAGCACCCCTCCCTGCGGTAGGCAGGAAGTGGGATCTGCACAAAATTGGCCATCGCCCCGGGGCGGTGGCCAATTTTTGGTCTGCGCCCATTGAGATGGGACGGGTCAGACAGGGTTTCACGTGAAACATTCGTTCGACAGGGCATGAAACGCCTAGTCTGCACTATCAGGGCCTTTTCGCTGGCGACGTACTTCGTACGGGACTGTGGACCAACCATTCGGGCCGCACGACGGGTTACTGCCTTCAGCTACTAGTAGGTCGCGTTTCACGTGAAACATCCGTCTGGGTGGACTGGGTGCCGAACTTGAGTCATGCCGCCCTGGGGTAAGCAGGACTAGGCGACCGTTACTAGCGTGGCAATGAATTTGTGCGTCCCCCCTTCTTGAGAGCGTGCGAGCCGTGTTCGCCTCGCTTGACCACCCGAGAAATGGGGTGGCGGTGTGGAGCTTTAGCTGCCCCAATTCGGTGAGCAGCGATGAATCACGCTTGCCGCGATCCGGTGGGTCATTTCTGGTTCCGATCTCCTGTATGTCAGGCAGAGCACAACTATCGAACTATTCCCAAGGCCGCGAAGCTTGTTCGACCAGAGAATTCATTACGTGCAGCCGGAGACCCTGACGCGCGGGGAGGGTGGAGCTGCGGTCCTCCCAGCACTTCCAGGTCGCTTTGGAGCGTCACGAGGGGACGAAGTTGCAACCGGACCGAAACCGGCACAGTGCGGCCAGGAATTCACCATCTTGACGCGGGGTGAAGGAGAACGGTGATAGTTCCCCGCTCCCAAACTATAGGCACAGCCGATCCTGGCCCGAACACAGAAAGTCGGGCATGATGTGAGGTGCAGTGGGCATGTACCGAATCTGACGTTTAGAGATGCTGGCCCAGCGAGGCCGCTGCTTCTGTTGTCGCCCATGTCCGGGCTACTGTCGGTGCACCCTGGTCCTGCGGTGGGCCGTAGAGGTCTCACGTACTCCGGAACACTTGGAAATTCTATGGCAGGTCGTTAGCCATATAGAGGCATCCAAAGCTCCGGCGGAGCGCAGAAGCGTTTCACGTGAAACATGACAAGCACAGGGGAGTGCGCAACGTTTCACGTGAAACATGTCCACGCTCGGCCCGCGACTCAGACCGGAGACGGGCAGTAAGGGTAGCCCCGCACCACTGAAGGAGTAACGGAAACCCTACGGCGCAACGCGGTATGAGTATCGGTACGTAGGACCCCCTTGCTTCGTTTATCCAAGCGCTTATCCGACCTCGGTTACCGAGATGCCGCAATCACTTACTGGACGGTCGCGCACTGATCGATGCGACCGTCCGCCCCAGCTCGCGGTCGGCAAAGGCAACAAGGATCGTACTAAGGGCCAAGCGCGGCAATCTCACCTGGTTCACGACGCATTCACACTGTGTGTGCGTTTCGACACCACGGCCTGGGGGCTCCAGCCGACGGCACAAACCAATGCAGCAGCAGCTAGACCGCCAGGCTGATGGCCCAGCGTGGACATGTGGATCGGAGCCCCCCGTTCAGCGCCCCACGAAACGATATCCACTGTGAATTGGAGCAGGGGCATGTCCCTGTCCCGGTCGGAAGCTCCACGCATTCGCGCCTGCGGCTTAGCCGCCCTGCGACACGTCACCCCCCGTGCGCGCAGAGTTATACACAAAGTTTTCCACATGCGAATCGTGCCAGTATCCACATACTTATCCACAACCGGTGCAGCTTCCGCAGATCCGATCCCCACCACATGGCGGACTCTCCTGCCGGCAGACCAGGAGTTGTCCCAGCGGTTATCCGCGTGAAAATGCAGGCCGAACCGTTCCGAGATGGGGAGGTGCGTCGCCGAAAGCCCGCAATCAACCAACTACATGCTAACTCTCAGCGTGCGCGGGGCTGCAGACGACATTGAGGATCGTTTCACCTGAAACGCATACCCACGCTCAGAGTCGGATGGCGCGCGCGACGGGAGCGGTCGTCTTGGACCCCACGACTGACCTTTTAGCACCTAGAGTCTTACCCACACCTCCCGCCAGAGTTGTCCACACTGTTATCCACAGGGATATCCACCGATGAAATCGGTCACACAAGCCCGTGGCATCGCAGTTCTGCTCCGCCGGCAACTGCGCCAAGGGGAGCCACGGGACCTCCTGCCGGCCAACAGGACAGGGATATTTGCCACCCGCGATGGCGCTTTTGGTTAGTCACCTCTGGAAGCGCAAGAAGCCAGTACCGTGATGACCCTATCCAGCCCCTCTCCTGGTCCTCAAGAGCTTCGAAGCAGACCACCCTTTCGGCCGCGCCTCCCGGAACAGTGGCTGGTGCAAAGTATCGCGCATACCAGTAGGACATTGCCGGTACCTGGCCACGACTGTGCCCCTTCCAATACGAGGTGGCGCATCTGCAATCCGCGAGCCATCAACATCCAGGTATATCCCAGCCCCGCACTCAGTGATCGGCGCCCACCCCCGCCCACTCAGCGACGGCGACACGTTCCGGAGAACAGCCCACATATGGCTCAGCTACCAAAAGAGCGGACGCGTCACGAAGAGACGACCAGTGGCCAGGAGACAATTATGGCGCCCCAGATAAGGCCGGAGGCCAGGCAGGCATCGAACAGAGGTGTGGGAGCAAGCACGCGAGGCGAAGGCCATAGAGTCCGCTCTACTTTGGTGGGGCCGGCAGTACTGCTGGGCCGACGGATGACGCGTTCCAGTCGGGGCCTGGTGCCCATAGCAAGCGCGCATGTTTCACGTGAAACGCGGAGCGTTGCCTTCCCACAAGGCTCCAGCATCATCGGTACCAAGGATCCACGTCGTGGCCACTGCCTCAGCCGAACCCCATGGCAGCTGGCTGTTTCACGTGAAACGTCATGCTTGACTGTCGCCCGCGAGCAGCCGCGTGACGGTATCCCCGCGCACGTGGACGCGAACGCATTCCTAGATACGGGGGACCCTTGCATAGTGAACTTTCGCCTGCCCCGTGGCTCCCGGATATCACCAGGATTGAAGAAGTTCCATGGCTACGGTGCATGGCTATGGTGCTATGACAGCCGGCCCAGGTCGTCCACGTCGAGGACGTCTACGAGATTCTCTGCGCACACGAGGTGTCGGGACCGGACGCGCTCCGATATGGCACTGGACATGTTCCCGCAGTTACCGAACCTGACGCCGATATGCCGCTGAAGCGGGAAAGGTCAAGAACCTGGGTCTTCCACGAATGGGGGCGTTCATCGAAGCGCCCGGATTCTCGGTTACCAGCCGCGTATGCCGATCATTTCAACTCGGGCGGAAACCCCATGCAGAGCAAAATGCTCCAGCAATGGCACTACATTCACCAAGATCTGGCAAGTCCTCCACGCGAGCGTCCAGCAGAAGGGTGGAGTGTGGCCGAGCGTGCAGTTATCGGACTTTGGCGGCAAGCCACAGATCACCGCAGCATCGCACTAAGCGTCTTTGCGGGGTGATTTGCGGAGCGATTGCACCGCAGAAGGCGGCGGGACTCACCCTTGTTTCACGTGAAACAAGAACGAGGGTAACCAGCCCATGAGTCCTTGACCCACCAGAGACCACACCACAACTGGCCGACGCATAAAGGTCAGGAACACCGTTTTGTGACGCCGGCACCGACGCCCGCGTCTAGCGTGGACCCAGTATGGCGGATCTGCAACTTACCCTGCGCACGTACATAGATGGAGTTGGGGCTGCTGTCCGGCCTCCCAGCGGCACTAAATCGGCCCCGTGCACGCCACCAATCTGACAGAACAAGTGCAGCCGCACGATGTACGCCGGCAACCCCGCGGAAGCCAGCCAGGAACAACCAGGAATAGGCAGGGTTCGGGGACTAGCTGGGGGAGGGTTGAACGACACAAGGGCCTGAAAACAGCCTCATCAACCAACCATGGGAACCACGGGCAATGATCACCAAAACAAAAAGGCCCGATTCGCAACGAACCGGGCCTTCTAACTTTGAATCAGTTGGTTGAACCTGGAGCCAAGACATCCATGATCCTGTTCAGGTCTTCGACGCTGGCGAACTCGATACTGACCTTACCCTTCCTGACACCAAGGGAGATTTTGACGTTGGTATCAAGGCGGTCCGACAGCGAGGATGCCAGGTAGTCCAGGCGTTCGTGCCGTGCTCCGGGACGCGGGATATTGTTCTTGGCGGGCTTGGCCGGATCCTGGTAGAGCGTAACCGCTTCTTCAGTAGCGCGGACAGACATTCCCTCTGCGACAATTTTCTGCGCAAGCCGTTCCATGGCTGCAGCATCGGGAAGGGAGAGAAGCGCCCTGGCATGGCCGGCGGACAGCACACCCGCCGCAACTCGCCGCTGAACCAGCGGGGGCAGCTTCAACAGGCGGAGCGTGTTGGATACCTGGGGCCGGGAGCGGCCGATGCGATCCGCCAGCTGCTCGTGGGTGGTGCCGAAGTCTTCGAGGAGCTGCTGGTAGGCCGCCGCTTCTTCGAGGGGGTTCAGCTGGCTGCGGTGCAGGTTTTCAAGCAGCGCATCCCGGAGCAGGTCATCGTCCGTTGTGTCACGGATAATGGCGGGGATGGTTTCCAGGCCCGCTGCCTGTACGGCGCGCCAGCGGCGCTCACCCATGACCAGTTCATAGGGCTCGCTACCGGATTCGGTTGAGGTGCGGACCACAATTGGCTGGAGGACGCCGATTTCGCGCACCGAGTGCACCAGCTCAGCCATGTCATCCTCATCGAAGACATTTCGGGGCTGCTTGCGGTTCGGATGGATGTCTGACACCGGGATTTCCGCAAAGCGGGCACCGGGAACTTCCACCAGCTCAACACCGGATTCCTCCCGGAAGTCTGCACCGGCGGTCTCGGCAGGCACTGGACCGTCTTCGGCAGGGCTGTCCACAACCTCGGGGACCGCCGGGGTTTCAGCGGCGGGGGAGGATTCCGGGGGCTCATTGGAGCTGGCCGCGGAAGTCTTCCTGGCAGCCGTCTTTTTCGCCGGAACTTCCGGACTTGAGGAAGCAGACTTCCTGCCGTCGCCGTCTTTGTCCGGCGCCGTCGTGGCAGCCGCTGCGTTGCCTGCCGCGGTGCGCTGGCCGGGAGCCGTGGCTTCCTTGTCCTGCGTTTTCGCGGGGGCTTCGGCTGCGGGTTGTTCTACCGGCTCGGTTTTCTTCCGTCCTTCGGGAAAGAACAGATCCACAGGCCGGGATACCGTCCCACCGTTGCCCGACCCATTGGTTGCGGCGGAACTCGGAATCAGCGCGCCAAGACCGCGGCCTAGGCCCCGTCGCTTCTCGCTCATGGGTAAATCCCTCCAGTGGTAGAGCCCCGGACCAGCCTGGCTCCGTGCGTTGCGGTATTGAAGATTTTAGCGTTCGGCTATTTCAGCGGCGGCTTCCAGGTAGGACAGTGCGCCACTTGAGGACGGATCATACGTCATGACTGTCTGCTGGTAGCTGGGAGCTTCGGAAATCCGCACGGACCGTGGAACCACCGCCGCGAGCACCTGGTCCGGGAAATGCTGGCGTACCTCTGCGGCCACCTGGGCAGCGAGGTTGGTGCGGCCGTCGTACATCGTCAGGAGGATGGTTGAAACAACGAGGTCTGCGTTGAGGTGCTTCTGGATCATCTCGATGTTCTTGAGGAGCTGGCTCAGGCCCTCCAGCGCGTAGTATTCGCACTGGATGGGGATAAGAACCTCGCTGGCGGCGCAAAAGGCGTTGACCGTCAGCAGGCCCAGGCTGGGCGGGCAGTCAATGAACACGTAGTCCAGGCGTTCTTCACCGTTCTTCTCGCGGGTCTTCGCGTAGACATCGATGGCACGCCGCAACCGCTGTTCGCGGGCAACAAGCGAAACCAGTTCAATCTCGGCACCCGCAAGATGGATGGTGGCCGGGGCACAGATGAGCTTTCCAATGTCCGGGCACGGGGCAACCACATCCGCCAGCGGGACGTCATTGATCAGGACGTCATAGATGCTGTCCACGTCGGCATGGTGCTCAATTCCCAGTGCGGTGGAAGCGTTGCCCTGGGGGTCGATATCGATGACCAGGACGTTCAGTCCGGCAGCCGCCAGGGCCGCGGCAATATTCACGGTGGTGGTGGTCTTGCCCACCCCGCCCTTCTGGTTGGAAACCGTGAAGATGCGGGTCTTGTCAGGACGCGGGAGCTGACGTCCCATCAGGCGCTCACGGCGCTTCGTCTCGTGGGCAAGCTCGCGGGCGATGGGACTTGAATCATCGATGGCGTCAATGACGTTCGAACGACCTGAGGAGGTTGTTTCACGTGAAACCGCACTGCTGGCGGACGCAGCACCAACCGTTTTAGGGTGATTACCACCTCTTCCGGGTGCCATTGCTATACCGGCAAGCCCGGACCCAGCGACAGAACGTGCCGACCCCAAGGACACAAACGGCGGGATCCGTTGTGCGGAGGCTTCACTACTGGTCACTGGGGCACACTCACTCTCGTTCAGCCAATTTTGCTGCCGTTGTCTAGCCTAACTGCTCCGACCCGCTGACAGCCGTCAGCGGGCCCGCATTAGGACTTCTTTTGGGGCTTGTTTACAACGATGCGGACCACCGTGGTGGGTTCCTCAAGGAGGTTGTCGCCCACCGTCAGCACGGAAGTCTCAATACCACCCAACTTGCGGATGGTCTTGGCAGCCTTCTCGATCTCCTCGCCGGCGCTGCGGCCCTTGATGGCCACCACTTCACCGTGGCCACCCAGCAGCGGGATGGTCAGGCCGGCGAGGTTGGTCAACGCCGATACCGCACGGGCTGTCACCACGTCAGCCTCCACCTGCCCCACGGCGAGCTCGGCGCGGGCGCGCATCACCGTGACGTTGTCCAGGCCCAGGTCATCAACCACTTCCTGGAGCCAGATCACGCGACGCTCCAGGGGTTCAATGAGCGTGAGCTCAAGGTCGGGGCGCGCAATGGCAAGGCACAGGCCGGGCAGTCCGGCGCCGCTTCCGACGTCGGCAACGTGGCTTCCTTGGGCGATCTCGCTTTCGATGACGGCACAATTGAGCACGTGCCGGCTCCACAGCCGGGGAACCTCGCGCGGCCCGATCAGGCCCCGCTCGGTGCCGGACGTTGCGAGATGCTCCACGTAGCGCTTTGCCAGGTCCAGGCGGTCGCCGAAGATCTTCTCAGCAGCGCGAAGCTCTGCTGCCGTGATGTCAACCATGGTTATCGGGTCAGCATTCTCTAGTCTGCGGAAACAACAATGTGGCGTCCGGAGCCTTCGCCCTCGGACTCGCTGACCAGGCCGAGGTCGGCCACGGCGTCGTGCACGATCTTGCGTTCGTAGGCGCTCATCGGTTCCAGGGCGACGGACTTGCCGGTCTCCTTCACGGAAGCCGCTGCGTCTTCGGCGATCTTCTGCAGATGGCCGGTGCGTTCCTGCCGGTAGCCGTTGATGTCCAGGACAAGCCGGGAGCGGTTTTCCGTGGCGGACAGGACCGCCAGCCGGGTGAGCTCCTGGAGGGCCTCGAGGACCTCGCCGTCCTCGCCGACAAGGCTCTCCAGCCCATCGGCTTCCTCGTCGGCAACGATGGAAATGTACGTCCGGCCGTTGCGGACCTCGATGTCAATGTCGCCGTCGATGTCGGCGATGTCCAGCAGTTCCTCAAGGTAGTCGGCAGCCACGTCACCCTCTTCCTCGAGGCGGCTGGCGGCGGAGACCTTGGCGGACGAAGCATCCTGGTTCACGGGCTCGTCCTGATCTTCAATCTCTTCAGAAAGGGCGTGTTCGGTGCTCTCGGCTGACATTACTTCTTCTTCCTGTTCTTGCGCTGGGGCTGGACGCGCTGTCCCTTGGTCTCAAGTGCGGCGGCCGCGGCGGCGTCGGTTTCTTCATCCCGCTTGCCGGTGAGGACGGAAAGGGCGGGGAGGCCCTTGGCGGCACGGCGTTCGGCGAGGGCCTTGGCTGCGGGGGATCCCGGCGTCGGCATGCGGCGGATGACGAAGAACTGCTGGCCCATGGTCCACAGGTTGGTGGTGGTCCAGTAGATGAGCACACCGATGGGGAAGTTGATGCCGCCCACACCGAAGACGATGGGCAGGATGTAAAGCATCATCTTCTGCTGCCGCATGAACGGGCTGGCCATGGCCTCTTCGGACATGTTCTTGGCCATGATCTGCTTCTGGGTGATGAACTGCGAGGCCGTCATGGCCAGGATCATCACGATGGAAAGGATCCACACAGCAACCTGGTTGCCGCCACCCCCGCCATGCAGCAGGGAGGCAGACAGCGGAGCACCAAAAATGCTCGACGCGTCGAATTCCACAACCTGCTCATGGCTCATGGCACCGATGCCGGCGCCCTGGTCCTTTGCGGCGGAGATACCGGAGAGCACCTGGAACAGTGCAAAGAAGAACGGCATCTGGATCAGCATGGGCAGGCAGGCCGAGAACGGGTTGGTCCCATGCTTCTTGTACATGGCCATCTGTTCCTGGGCCATGGCCTGGCGGGACAGCTGGTCGGTCTTGCCCTTGTACTTGTCCTGGAGCTTCTTCAGGTCGGGCTGCAGCAGCTGCATGCCGCGCTGGGCCTTGATCTGCTTGACGAATACCGGGATCAGGGCGGCACGGATCACCAGCACGAGTCCGATGATGGACAAAGTCCAGGTCCAGCCGTTCGCAGCAGGCATCCCGATGGCGCTCAAGCCATCGTGGAATCCGATCATGATGATGGAAACCAGCCACTTGAACGGGGCCATGATTGTTCCAAAGAAGTCCATACTTATCCCTATTCGTCAGGCCGCACTGCGGCCTTCTTCATCAGTCCGAGCAACCAGGTACCTGTCCGGATTGTTCAGCACAACAATTGTGGGGGTCTGGCCTGCGGGCCATTCCCTGTGGCCGGCGGGGACGTGGTCCACTCCGCCGGCATTCCATGGATGGCAGTGGCCAAGGCGCCGGACCGCGAGCCAGCTCCCCTTGACGGCGCCATGGACAGTGACCGCTTCAAGGGCGTAGGCCGAGCAGGAAGGGAAGAATCGGCAGACCGGCCCGTACAAGGGAGAAACCACCTTGCGGTAGGCCATCAGCAGAAGAATGAGGACGTTGCGGGGCAGGTTCCAGAGGAACTTGCCGACGGCGGCAGGCACGTTGCGGAAACGGGCGACGACGGCGGTGGCGTTAGACACGCGTTGTCCCCTCCTGTGTTGTACCGGCCGAACCTGTCGCGGCAGCCCGTGGAGGGCGGCCAGCCAGCCGGTTCAGCGTGGATTCCAATGCAGCGTTGTAGTCCGACAGCAGCTGGTCCCAACTGGCGGACGCGGACGCCGGAAGCGCCCGCACCACAATAGCCAGTCCTGTACCGTGCTCTCGCAACGAGGCAGCAGCTGCTTCTCTCAGTCTCCTCTTAACGAGGTTCCTGACCACAGCGTTCCCTACACCCTTGGAAACAATGAACCCGATCCGGCTGGGTTCGTCGGCAGCAATGGCTGCCGCATATAACACTACGTTCCGGCGCCCATTGCGGACACCGGAACGTACGGTTGTTGAAAAATCGGTTGAGGTCCTCAAGCGGTTGCGGGCGGCCAGCACCTTAAACTCGCAAAGGGATGTCTACCGACAAGCCAGTTATCTAGGCCGACAGTTCGGTGCGGCCCTTGCCACGACGGGCTGCCAGGATGGCACGGCCGGCACGGGTACGCATACGAAGGCGGAAGCCGTGCTTCTTGGCTCGACGGCGGTTATTCGGCTGAAAAGTCCGCTTGCTCACGTTAGTTACTCCAGTGGATCAAAGGTGCGCCCACCCGATCAGTATGGGGAAGAACTGGCCGACGCTAAGTTTTGTATATGCACGCTTCCCCCGGCTGTCCGGACGCACTGCGCCTGGAGAGTTCAGATGGGGCCAAAAAGCGGACACAAAGGACTTCACAACGTTAGGGCAATCTGCAGGCCGGAGTCAAACCGGAAGGCGCCTTGGCGGCTGTCCCCAGCTGTGCCTAAGTATCCCCAACAGCCTGTGGATGAAGTGGCTCACAGGGGCGTTCCGGGAACCACAACAGTGTAATTATCCACAGCCGGATAGCCAGCTATCTTCTAGGCTTTTCATCCCCTAGAGTGTCCCAGTAGCCGATTATCCACGGACTGTGCATAACCCTGTGGATTAAGTGGGGCCAGCACCCTGGTTCCGGACTTGGGCTGCAGGCAATGCAGGCAAAGCAAGTTTTGAGGGAACCGATTG